>JALZMP010000004.1 GCA_030858145.1 Pseudomonadota bacterium | reverse complement strand
GGCGCACATCGGCGAGCCGGAGGCGATCGAGGCGCTGTACGCCGCGCTTGACGCACGCGGACTCGCGCCCGACCTGCTGGTCAACAACGCCGCCGCCAACCCGCATTTCGGGCCGATGTGCGAGCAGTCGCTGGCGAGCTTCCAGAAGACCGTCGACGTCAACCTGCGCGGCTACTTCTGGAGCACGGTGCAGGCGGCGAAACGCATGGCCGCGCGCGGCACCGGCGGCGCCATCGTCAACGTCGCCTCGGTCAACGCGCGGCGCAGCGCGCCGGGACAGGGCGTGTACTCGATGACCAAGGCCGGGATCGTGTCGATGACCGAAGGCTTCGCGAAGGAACTCGGACCGCAGGGCGTGCGCGTCAACGCCGTGCTGCCAGGCCTGACTGACACCAAGTTCGCCGGCGCGCTGACCTCGAACGAGAAGATCCTGAAGATGATGCTGCAGGCGATCCCGCTGGGTCGCGTTGCGCAGCCCGGCGAGATCGCGCCGATGATCGCCTTCCTGTGCGCGCCGGCCTCTGCCTACGTCACCGGCGCCAGCTTCACGGTCGATGGCGGCTACCTCGCGTAATACTGGCCGCAAAGCCGCAAAGCCATGGAGAGACCTCGATGATCGAGCTGTACTACTGGCCCACCCCCAACGGCCACAAGGTGACCCTGTTCCTCGAGGAGGCGGGCGTTGACTACTCGATCAGGCCGGTCAACATCGGCGAGGGCGCGCAATTCGAGCCGGACTTCCTCGCCATCTCGCCCAACAACAAGATGCCGGCGATCGTCGACACCGCGCCGGCCGACGACGGCGCGCCGCTGAGCGTGTTCGAATCGGGTGCGATCCTGCTCTATCTGGCCGACAAGACCGGCCGCTTCATCCCGCAGGACCTGCGCGGCCGCACTGCCGCGCTGGAATGGCTGTTCTGGCAGATGGGCGGGCTAGGGCCGATGACCGGGCAGTACGGGCATTTCAACGTCTACGCGCCGGACAGGATCGACTACGCCATCGAGCGCTATACCCGCGAGGCCCATCGCCTGCTCGGGGTGCTCGACAAGCGCCTGCAAGGCCGCGCCTTCCTCGCCGGCGACGAGTACGGCATCGCCGACATGGCCTGCTATCCGTGGATCGACGTCTACACCGACGCGCCACTCGACCTCGAGCCCTATCCGGAACTGCGCCGCTGGCGCGAGTCGATCTTCGAGCGGCCCGCGACCAAACGCGCCTACGCGTTGACCAAGCAGGTCAGTCCCACCGCCGGCCAGCCGCTGACCGAGGAACAGCGCAAGGTCCTGTTCGGCCAGGGAGGCAAGGCCTCGTGACCAACAGCATCTCCTGCCGCATCGCTTCCTTTCTCCTCCTCGCCTGCAGCCTGATCGCCATGCCCGACACGCACGCTGAAACGTCGCCACGGAAACTGACGCTGGAGGCGATCACCGGCGACGCGCCGCTGTCCGGGCCGACCCTGCGCAAACCGCAGGTCGCGCCCGACGGTTCGCGGGTGAGCTTCCTGCGCGGCAAGCCCAGCGACCGCAACCGGCTCGACCTGTGGTCATTCGATGTCGCCAGCGGCAAGACAGCGCTGCTGGTCGACTCCGCAGTGGTGCTGCCCGGCGAGGAAATCCTAAGCGACGCCGAGAAGGCGCGCCGCGAGCGCCAGCGCATCGCCGGACTCTCGGGCATCGTCGACTACCAGTGGGCGCCGGACAGCCGCCACCTGCTGTTTCCGCTGGGCGGCGAGCTTTACCTGTACGACCTCTCGAAGTCCGGCAACGACGCCGTGCGCAAGCTCACCAATGGCGAAGGCTTCGCCACCGATCCCAAGGTGTCGCCCAAGGGCGGCTACGTCAGCTTCGTGCGCGACCGCAACCTGTGGGTGATCGACCTGGCCAGCGGCAAGTCGCTGCAGCTGACCAGCGACGGCGGCGACACCATCGGCAACGGCGTCGCCGAATTCGTCGCCGACGAGGAGATGGATCGCCATACCGGCTACTGGTGGGCGCCGGACGACTCCGCCATCGCCTACGCCCGCATCGACGAATCAAAGGTGCCGGTGCAGAAGCGCCACGAGGTGTATCCCGACCGGACCGAGGTCGTCGCGCAGCGCTATCCCGCCGCCGGCGACGACAACGTGCAGATCTCGCTGCACGTCGTAAGTCCCGCGGGTAGCGACATGCGCGAGGTCGATCTCGGGAATGATCCCGACATCTATCTCGCCCGCGTCGACTGGCGCGATCCCCGGCACCTCACCTTCCAGCGCCAGTCGCGCGACCAGCGGAAACTCGAGTTGATCGAGAACGATCTCGATACAGGCACGCAACGCACGCTCATCACCGAAACCGCGAAGACCTGGGTGCCGCTGCACCACAACCTGCGCTTCCTGGATGACGGCCGCTTCCTGTGGTCGTCGGAACGTGACGGTTTCGAGCACCTGTACGTCGCCAGCGCGGACGGCAGACAAC
>JALZMP010000189.1 GCA_030858145.1 Pseudomonadota bacterium | reverse complement strand
CTGCGGCCAGGGCCAGCAGGGCCCGTCCGCTGGCGCTGCGCGCCCGGTCGCCAGCGCGCTCGACCGCCAGCCGGCGCGGGCCGTGCTCGGGGTCGAGGCGGTAGCGCGCGGCGGGATCGATCGGCGCGCCGTCGCCGTCACAGGCGTAGTCGAAGCCGACCCCGAGTGCATCGAGCAGGTCCCGTTCGAAGCGACGCAGGGTCCAGGCCAGGGTGTCGGGCGCCGCGAGCCGGTCGCGCAGCTCCCCGTACAGCGCGTACAGCCGCGGCTGCGGGTCCTGGCGCGGTACCAGCCGCAGCAGCAGCTCGTTGGCATAGAAGGCTGCCAGGCCCGCCTCGCTGGGCAGCCTGGGCGCGGCATCGATCGCCTCAGCGGCATTGAGCCAGGCCAATTCCCCGCGCTGCACGGCGTCGAAGCGGATGTGCTGCAGCGGTTGCAGCGCGGCGCGCAGCACCTGCCGGCGCGGGCCGTGCATGCCGCGCGCGACCAGGCCCAGGCGCCCGTGGTCCTCACTCAGGACTTCCAGCAGCAGGCTGGTCTCGCGCCAGGGCCGGGCGTGCAGCACATAGGCCGGTTGCGAGACGTAGCGCATCGCCGGCTATTCGTAGCCCAGCGTGCGCAGCGCGGCCTCGTCGTCCGACCAGCCCTCGCGCACCCGCACCCAGGTCTCCAGGAAGACTTTGTGCTCGAACAGGCGCTCCATCTGCAGCCGCGCCTTGCTGCCGATCTCGCGCAGGCGCGCACCGCCCTTGCCGATGACGATCGCCTTCTGGCCCTCGCGCTCGACCCAGATCACCGCACCGATCCGCAGCAGCATCCCGGCCCGGGTCGAGGTGTCCTCGACGAAGGATTCGATCTCCACCGTGGTCGCATAGGGCAGTTCGTTGCCGAGCCGGCGCATCAGCTGCTCGCGAACCAGCTCGCCGGCCAGGAAGCGCTGGCTCTTGTCGGTGATCTCGTCCTCGCCGTAGGGGGCGGGTTGCGCCGGCAGCAGCGGGAGCAAGGTCGCCACCAGGGCGTCAAGGCCCTGGTGCTTGAGCGCCGACACCGGGTGCACGCCGGCGAAGTCGCGTCCCTCGCTGGCACGCTGCAGGTAAGGCAGCAGCGCAGCCTTGTCGCGGATGCGGTCGACCTGGTTGGCCACCAGCACCACCGGCACCCCGGCGTCGCGCAGGGCGTCGTGGGCGAGCGTGTCCTCCTCGTCCCAGCGCCCGGCCTCGACCACCAGCAGGGCGGCATCGACACCTTCCAGCGCGCCGCGCGCGGCGCGGTTCATCATCCGGTTCATCGCCCCCTTCTGTTGGCGATGGATGCCCGGGGTGTCGACAAGCAGCAGCTGGCCGCCGGCGACGGTGGCGATGCCGAGCAGGCGGTGGCGCGTGGTCTGCGGGCGATTGGAGACGATGCTGACCTTGGCCCCGACCAAGGCGTTGACCAGGGTCGACTTGCCGACGTTGGGGCGGCCGATGACGGCGACCTGGCCGGCTCGGTGCTGGGTGGATTCCATGGCGCCATTGTAGAGGCTGCCCCGGACTTGATCCGGCGCAGGCTCTACGTCAGCGGTGGAGGAAGATCCAGCGCGTGCGGGCCGCCTGTGGTTTCGATTCGGGCCAAGGCCGCTTCCGCGGCCTGCTGTTCGGCGGCACGCCGCGAGTTGCCCTCGCCCTCTGCGACCAGTGCCGGCTCCTGCAGCCGGCAGCGGATGCGGAACGTCCGCGCGTGCTCGTCGCCGCTTTCGGCCAGCAGCTCATACACCGGCAGCGGCCGCTGCCGCGCCTGCAGCCATTCCTGCAGCCGGGTCTTGGGATCCTTGCCGACCTTGCCGACCGGCAGCTCCGCAAGACTGCGCTCGAACCAGGGCAGAACCATGGCGCGGCAGGCGTTGAAGCCGGCATCGAGGTAGATCGCGCCGACCAGGGCCTCCAGCGCATCGGACAGGATCGAATCGCGGCGCTGGCCGCCGGACTTCATCTCGCCAGGGCCAAGCGTCAGCCGCGGGCCGAGGTCGAGATCGCGTGCGATCTGCGCCAGCGCGGATTCGCGCACCAGTTCCGCGCGGGCCCTCGTCAACGCACCCTCGTCGGCCTTCGGCCAGCGCGTGTACAACGCCTCGGCCACGATCAACCCGACCAGGGCATCACCGAGGAACTCCAGTCGCTCGTTGTGCGGCGCGCCCGCGCTGCGGTGCCTGAGGGCCTGCGCCAGCAGGACCGGTTCGCCGAAACCATGGCCGCCGGGGATCGATGCGCGCTCGCCGGCGGCCATCGCACCGGGGGCCGGCGGCTTATTCAATCCCGCCCTGGCGGGTGAGCATCTGGGTGGCGTCGAACTTGCCGACGACATCAAGATTCGCGATCAGCGGCTTGCGCACTTCGTACTTGACGTCCATCTGCCAGCCACTGCCGACGCGGGTGATCTTGACGTTTTCGTTGCTGACGTTGTCGTCGGAATAGTTGACGTACAGGCGGCGGAAGAACAGGTCACGGATCTTGGCCGGCTCGGCATCCACCATCCCCGGCTCCGACGCCAAGGCACGCATCGCCTGCTTGACCCCGTAATATTCCATGTACATGGGGAACAACTTCATGCCGACGTAGGCGAACAGGCCGACCACGCCGAGCACGATGATGAATCCGATCAGTGTGATGCCGCCCTGGGTGCGCTTCATGAGATCTCCCCTCCAGCCATTCTGGTGATTACGGAATATCGTTGCCGATCCGGTCGAAACCGATTCCCCCGGCGCTGCCGTCCCAGTGCATCCACACCAGGAAGGCCCTGCCCCGCAGCTGGGCCTCGGGCAGCATGCCCCAGAACCTGCCGTCATCGCTTCTATCACGATTGTCGCCCATCACGAAATAGTGACCCGCCGGCACCGTCCATTCACCATCGCCCGGGTCGACGAACGGCAGGGTGTCGACTTCCAGCACGTGGTGCGCGCGGCCGGGGAGTTGCTCCAGCAGTAGGCTGGCACCGGTCATCTCGCCGCCACGGCCGCGGCCCTGGTAGCTCCCGACTCGCCGGTAACGCAGCGGCTCATTGTTGATATGGACCGTGTTGTCGCGGTAGGAGATGGTGTCGCCGGGCAGGCCGATCACGCGCTTGATCCAGTCCTGGTCGGGATGGTGCGGCGGCCGGAACACCACCACGTCGCCGCGCGCGGGCGCGCCGACCTCGATGACCTTCTTGTTGGTGATCGGCAGGCGGATGCCGTAGGCGAACTTGTTGACCAGGATGAAGTCGCCGATCAGCAGGGTCGGCATCATCGAGCTCGACGGGATGCGGAACGGCTCGGCGAGGAAGCTGCGCAACACCAGCACCACCACCAGCACCGGGAAGAAGGCGCGCGCATAGTCGACGACCACCGGCTCCTTCTCTTCCAGCAGCCCGCCGCGCTCGGCGCGGCGCTTTGCGAACATCAGCCGGTCCAGCAGCCAGATCAGGCCGGTGGCGAAGGTCAGCGCGACCAGGGCGATTTCAAACCAGCGCATTGTTTCTTTCCTTGGGAAGAAAACGGGAATCGGGCTCTACTTGTCCACCTGCAGCACGGCCAGGAAGGCCTCCTGCGGGATCTCCACGTTGCCGACCTGCTTCATCCGCTTCTTGCCCGCCTTCTGCTTTTCCAGCAGCTTGCGCTTGCGCGAAACGTCGCCACCATAGCACTTGGCCAAGACGTTCTTGCGCAGCGCCTTGACCGTACTGCGGGCGATCACCTGCGAGCCGATGGCGGCCTGGATGGCGACGTCGAACATCTGCCGTGGGATCAGTTCTCGCATCTTTTCGACCAGGTCGCGGCCGCGTCGGTCGGCGTGGCTGCGGTGCACGATCAGTGACAGGGCGTCGACCTTGTCGCCATTGATCAGCGTGTCCACGCGCACGAAGGGGCCGGGGTCGAAGCGCAGGAACTGGTAGTCCAGCGACGCATACCCGCGCGACACCGACTTCAACCGGTCGAAGAAGTCCAGCACCACTTCAGCCATCGGCAGCTCATAGCTGACCTGGACCTGCGAGCCGAGGTAGTTGATGCCGACCTGACGGCCGCGCTTTTCCTCGCACAGGGTGATCACGTTGCCGACGTAGTCCGGCGGGGTGAGGATGTTGGCGCGGATGATCGGCTCGCGGATCTCCTCGACGAGATTGGACTGCGGCAGCTTGGCCGGGTTGTCCAGCGGCATCACGCTGCCGTCGGTCTTCAGCACCTCGTAGACCACGGTCGGCGCGGTGGTAATCAGGTTGAGGTCGTACTCGCGTTCCAGCCGCTCCTGCACGATTTCCAGGTGCAGCATGCCGAGGAAGCCGCAGCGGAAGCCGAAGCCCATCGCCTCGGAGCTTTCCGGCTCGAAGCGCAGCGCGGCGTCGTTGAGGCGCAGCTTGTCCAGGGCCTCTCGCAGGTCGGTGAACTCGTCGGCGTCGACCGGGAACAGTCCGGCGAAAACCCGCGGCTGCAACTCCTGGAAGCCGGGCAAGGGCTTCGCGGCGGGGTCCGACGCCAGGGTCAGGGTGTCGCCGACCGGGGCGCCGTGCACGTCCTTGATCTAGGCGTTGATCCAGCCGACCTCGCCGGCGCCGAGCTTCTTGAGTTCCTTGCGCTTGGGGGTGAACACGCCGACGTTGTCGACCTGATGGGTGCGCCCGGTCGACATCACCAGGATCTTGCTGCCGGGCACGATCTCGCCCTGCATCACCCGCACCAGCGAGACCACGCCGAGGTAGTTGTCGAACCAGGAGTCGATGATCAGCGCCTGCAGCTTGTCGGTGTCGCGCGGCACCGGCGGCGGGATCCGCTGCACGATCGCCTCGAGCACGTCGACCACGTTGAGCCCGGTCTTGGCGCTGATGGCGACGGCATCAGCGGCGTCGATGCCGATCACCGCCTCGATCTCGCCCTTGACCCGTTCGATGTCGGCGGTGGGCAGGTCGATCTTGTTGATCACCGGCACCACTTCCAGGCCCTGCTCGACCGCGGTGTAGCAGTTCGCCACCGACTGCGCCTCCACGCCCTGCGCGGCGTCGACTACCAGCAGTGCGCCCTCGCAGGCGGCCAGCGAGCGGCTGACCTCGTAGCTGAAGTCGACGTGGCCGGGGGTGTCGATGAAGTTGAGCTGGTAGGTGCGGCCGTCCTTCGTGGTGTACGGCAACGACACCGACTGCGCCTTGATGGTGATGCCGCGCTCGCGCTCGATCGGATTGGAGTCGAGCACCTGCGCCTCCATCTCGCGCGCTTCGAGCCCGCCGCAGAGCTGGATGATGCGGTCGGCCAGGGTCGACTTGCCGTGGTCGATGTGGGCGATGATGGAGAAGTTGCGGATGTTCTCCATCTGGTTTGGCATCGAATCGGCAGGCATGGCGGCGGCGAAGGGGCCGTCGTCGCGGCCTGGGCAAGTCAACACGCGATTGTCGCACAGGCGCACGCCCTGGCCGCGGCCGGACATGCGCCTGCGCAGTGCGACCAGGCTTATTCGTTGCCGTTGATGCGCGGTGTCACCGCGATGAACTGGGGCGGAGCACCACGCCGGCTGACCAGCAGCATCACCGTCTGCCCGGCCCTGACCGCGCGCAGTTCGCGGTCGAGGTCTGCCGGAGTGCCGACGCTGGTGCGGCCGACCGCCAGAACCACGTCACCGGGTTGCAGTCCGGCCTGGCGCGCGGCCAGACCCTCGACGCGTGCGATCGCCACGCCCTCGTCGGGCTTCAGGTCCATCTGGCTGCGCTGTTGCGCGGACAGCGGTTGGCCCACCAGGCCCAGCACGTTGCTGGAACGCGCCGCAGGAGGCGGGCTGCCCGTGGCGGGCGCCGCCGCGACGGCGCCTTCGTCGAGCCTGCTCAGGGTCACCGCCAGGTCGCGGCTGCGACCCTCGCGCCAGACCCTCACCGTGGTGCGCGTACCCGGCGCCATCGCGCCGACGATCGGTGGCAGGTCGCTGAAGACGTTGATCGGATTGCCGTCGATGGCACGGATCACGTCGCCGCGCTGGATGCCAGCCTTCTCCGCAGGGCTGCCTGGTTGCACTTCATTGACCAATGCACCGCGGGTATCGGGAAGGTTGAAGCCACGTGCGGTCTCGGCATCGATCCCGCCGACCCCCACGCCGATCTGGCCGCGCCTGACCTCCCCGGTGGTCCTGAGCTGCTCGACGACATTCATCACCACGTCCGAGGGGATCGCGAAGCTCACACCGATGAAGCCGCCGGTATTGCTGAAGATCTGCGAGTTGATGCCGATCACCTCGCCGCGGGTGTTGAGCAGCGGGCCGCCGGAGTTGCCGCGGTTGATTGCCACATCGGTCTGGATGAAGGGTACGTAGCGCTGCGCGGCGTAGGGGTTGGCGCGGCCGACCGCGCTGATGATGCCGGCGGTGACCGACTGGTCGAGCCCGAACGGCGAACCGATCGCCACCGCCCATTGCCCCGGCTTGAGCGTGCGCGAATCGCCAATGCGCAGCGCCGGTAGATTGCGGGCGTCGATCTTGAGCAGCGCGACGTCGGATTGCTCGTCGCTGCCGACCACCCTGGCCGTGAACTCGCGGCGGTCGGACAGCCGGACCCTGACTTCCTCCGCGCCGGCGACCACGTGGTGGTTGGTCAGCACGTAGCCGTCGCCGCTGATCACGAAGCCGCTGCCCATCGACGCGCCGCGGCGGCCGCCGGGATCCTGCGGCATGCCGGGAAAGCCCGGGGGACCACCGGGGCCGAAGAAGCGGCGGAAGATCTCCGGCATGTCCTCGGGCATCGGCTGGCCCTGCGCGCGCTGCGCGCCGCGTACGCCGGTGATGGCCTCGATGTTGACTACCGCCGGGCCGACCCGCTCCACCAGCTGGGTGAAGTCCGGCAGGCCGCTTACCAGTTGCGGCGGCGGGCTGGCGGCAGGCGTCGCGGGTTGCAACGTGGGCGACTGCGCGGTCGCCGCCGGCAGGACCAGCGCCGTAGTCGCGACCGCAGTCAGTGCAACCAGGCCGAGGGCGTACAGCGGTGTCTTGAGCAGGGACGGGTTCATGGCGGGTCGTGTCATGGCAGGGAGGGTGTCGGCGAAGCTTGGTTGCGTGGCGTCAGCCCGCAATCACGGCGCTAGTGTGGGCAATACGCTGCGTCCGCGGCGCTCAGGGCGTGTCACCCGATTCATCCGGGGATCGGGTCTCGGCTTGCGCGCCCATGATCGGGAGGCGGTTTGCTTCCTCGGTGGCGCTGGCGGTCGCGCGCGGCTGCAGGCGGGGTTCGAAGGGGTGGAAGGCCGAGCCCGCAGCGTCATCGCCGTAGCGGGTGGAGAGGGTGCCGGCCGGTGCCAGCGCCGGCAAGATTGCGCGTGGCCAAGGCCGGGGGGACGCGATGGCCTGCGCTGCAAAGGGATCGGCCGGCTCGCTGCGCGGCAGCGCCAGCGGCGCCGGCAACAGGGGTGACTGGGGCAGCGCCTGACTGGCCGACACGATCGCCCGGGGCTGCGCCGCCGGAGGCTGCAACGCCACGCTGCGCTGCGGCCCGCCGGGGGGCATCCCCTGCACCTG
>JALZMP010000171.1 GCA_030858145.1 Pseudomonadota bacterium | reverse complement strand
TCCCGCGCACGACCGTTTCGCGTCCGTACCGACCGGCACCCTGACCACGTTCATCCTGCCAAGTTGCAAGCGGTGCTGCAGTGCGCCATGCTCGGACCCGGCACCGTTAGAGTGTTTACTCAATGGCAGCGAAGCGCGTCATCAAGAAGTACCCCAACCGACGGCTCTACGACACCGAGATCTCGAGCTACATCACCATCGAGGACGTGCGCCAATTGATCGTCGACGGCGAGACGTTCGAGGTCCGCGATGCCAAGACCGGCGAGGACCTGACCCGGCAGGTGCTGCTGCAGATCATCACCGAGCATGAGCAGGACGGGCAGCCGATGCTGTCCACCCAGCTGCTCAGCCACCTGATCCGCTTCTACGGCGACTCGATGCAGGGCTTCATGGGCACTTACCTCGACCGCTCGATGCAGACCTTCCTCGACCAGCAGGCGCAGTTCCGGCAGCAGATGGGCGGCATGCTCGGACAGACACCGTGGTCGCTGATGAACCAGCTCACCGAACGCAACATGCAGCTGTGGCAGGAATTCCAGAAGAGCCTGGCCGGGGGCGTGGGGCGTTCGCCCGCCGACGCCGGCGATAAGACTGGCGGCAGCGCGAAGTCCCGCGGCAAGTGACGTCGAACAAGCGCACGGCCGTCGTCACCGGCGGCATTGGCGGGCTCGGCTCCGCGATCTGCAGGACCCTTGCCCAGGGCGGCCACCAGGTGATCGCGGTCGATCTCGGCTCCCAGGAACAGCGCCTGCAGCAGTTCCGCAGTGACATGGGCGACCTTGACATCAGGTTTGCAACGCTGGATGTCGCCGACTTCGACGCCTGTGCCGCATTCGTGCAGGAGATCGAGGACCGGGGTGGCGGCATCGACGTGCTGGTCAACGGTGCCGGGATCACCCGCGACGTGACCCTGCGCAAGATGACCCGCGAGCAGTGGCAGTCGGTGCTGCAGGTCAATCTCGACGGGGTGTTCAACCTCTGCCGACACGCGGTGGAGGGGATGGTCGCGCGCGGTTTCGGCCGCATCGTCAACATCAGTTCGGTCAACGGCCAGACCGGGCAGTTCGGCCAGACCAACTACGCCGCGGCAAAGGCCGGCATGCATGGCTTCACCATGGCGCTGGCACGCGAGGTTGCGCGCAAGGGCGTGACCGTGAACTCGGTGTCGCCCGGCTACTGCGAGACCGCGCTGGTGATGGCGATGCCCGAGGAGATTCGCGCCGGCATCGTCGCGCAGGTTCCGGTCGGGCGGTTGGGGCAGCCGGAGGAGATCGCCCGCGTGGTGGCGTTCCTGTGCGCGGAAGATGCGGGTTTCATCACCGGCGCCAACATCCCCGTCAACGGCGGCCTGTTCATGAGCTTCTGAGATGGCGCCGGGTGGGCCTCAGCCCACCCTTCAGTCGTGATACGCCGATCCATCGAGGGCCCGAATATTGGGCCGAGGCCCGCCCTACGGGTTTTCGCAGAAACGCTCGCGGTATTGCAGGGCCCTGGGCATCATTGCCTCCAAATTGGCAATGCGGGTGCCGGGATTGGGGTGGGTAGAGGCGAACTCGGGCGACGCCTGGCCACCACTGGCGGCACTCATCCGCTCCCACAGCGGCACCGCCTCGCGCGGGTCGAAGCAGGCGGCCGCCATCAGCATCAGCCCGACCTCGTCGGCCTCGGTCTCGTGCTTGCGCGCGTACGGCAGGGCGCGGCCGTAGCCGTAGACCGCCATCACCGTCTGCATCTGCTGCGCGTCCATGCCGCTGGCCGCACCCGCCATCTGCCCGATCTGCACCAGCTTCTGCTCGGTCAAGCGCTGCGCGCCGTGGCGCTGCAGGGCGTGGGCGATCTCGTGGCCCATCACCGTGGCCATGGCGTCTGCGTTCTGGGCCACCGGCACCAGCCCGGTGTACACCGCCATCTTGCCGCCGGGCAGCGCGAAGGCGTTGACCTGCGGCGAATCGAGCACGGTGACTTCCCAGTTGAACTCGGAGGCGAAATTCTGCGCCTGCAAGCCGCGCTCGGCGGCCATTGCGGCCTCGACCTCGTCGATCTTGTCGACCAGCCGGCGCGCGATGTCGTTGATCTGGCGCGCGATGTCGGTATTGCCATCCACCGTCCGCTCCTGCGACAGGATCTCCTGGTAGGCCTGCAAGCCCAACGCCTCCTCGTCCTCGGCAGACAGGTTCCTGTCAATCAGCACTTTTTCGCCGGTGAACGGATCGACGGTGCGGTTGGAGATGTAATAGAAGACCGCGTAACCGGCAAACAGCAACAGGATCAGGAGACGCGGGTTGAAGCCACGACGCGGCCGGCCCGCGGGCTGCCCGGGTCTGCGATTGCCGAATGGATCCTGCCTCATCTGCGCTCTCCCTCATCGTGGCCTCGGCCCGGTTAGGGCCCGCTGGCCGGCACGATGCGGCCACCGGCGTGAACGCCGTGCGCACGCCCAAGTCGATCAGACCTTCAACTAGATCTCACGCACGACCCGGAAGCCGATCCGGGCATTGGTGGTGTCGACCGGGGCTGGCGCCCGCCACGAGGCACGGGTTTGGGCCGGCGCGCTCAACCAGGAACCGCCGCGGATGACCTGGGTGCGGCAGCCGGGGTTGACCCAGGCCGCGCCGCTGTCCGGGGCGCGGCGGTAGCTGTCGTGCCAGCAGTCCGCCACCCATTCGCTGACGTTGCCGGCAAGGTCGTGCACGCCCCAGGGGTTGGCCGCGAAGCTGCCGACGGGGGCCGGCCCCCAGTGGCCGTCGCCATATCCGGCGAAGGCATGGCTCCATTGCCGGCCGCCGGGTGAGCGGTCGAGGGCGCCGGTGAAGTTGCCGCTGCGCGGTGGCGGTCCGCCGTCGCCCCAGGGATAGCGGCCATCGCGGCCGGCGCGCAGCGCGTACTCGAACTCGGCCTCGCTGGGCAGCCGGTAGCGCTGGCCGGTCTCGCGCGCCAGCCAGTCGGCATAGGCCTGGGCATCGCGTGCGCTGACATGCAGCACCGGAGCATCCGCGGCGGCGCGCGCGCCGGCATGGTCGGACTGCCAGTCCACCCTGCTGCGGCGGATGAGATTGCCGCTGCGCTCGTCCCAGGCCATGGAATAGCCACGGCGGGCGGCACGGGTGGTGTGGCCGGTGGCGACGATGAAGCGGCCGAACTCGGCCACCGTGACCTCGTGCACCGACAGCGCGAAACCGCGGTCGAAACGGATGTTGCGGCGCGGTTGCTCGCTGGCGTCGGCATCATCGTCGTCGTCGCGGGCGCCCATGGTGAACGCCCCGTGCGGCAGCACCACCATCTGCGGGCTGCGTCTACCGGCCTTCATCGCATCGGTGAACCCCTGCCCGGGGCGGAACAGGCCGTAGTGGACGGCGAGGTCGATGCGCTGGCGCAGTTCCGACACCGCCGGGTCGCCCGGCTGGGCGATGGCGATCATTTCCGCCAGCCGCTGGCGCGCGGTGGTGACGCCGCCCGGCTCCGGCAGCGCCGCCAGGCCCTCGTCGCGCAGGCGCGTGATCCGCACCCTGCGCTGCGTATCGAGCCGGGCCTGGGCGTCCTCGATCGTGGGGCTGCCCGGGCGCACGGTCGCGGCCTGCGCCAGCCACTGCCGGGCGTCATCGAAGCCGCCCTGCTCCGCGGCCTCCTCGGCGCGCCGGATCAACCCGCTCTCCACCGCCGCAAGGGTCTGCATCGCCCGCGGCTGCCCGGGCCGCAACGCCAGTGCTTCGCGCAGCTTGGCCAGGGCACCGCCGCCGCGCTCGCCATAACGACCGGCGCGCAGGTCATCCTCGGCGCCACGGTTGAGTTCCCACAGGCGGTCGGCGCTGTCGACCTCCTCCAGATAGGCCTGGACCGCCTTGCCGCCCGGGTCCACGTTGCGCGCCACCGCGGCGGCCACGTGCGCGCGGCGCAATGCCTCGGGGTCGTCGTCGGCCAGGGCCAGCGCCTCGCGCCCTTCGCCGAGCAGGCGCCCCA
>JALZMP010000101.1 GCA_030858145.1 Pseudomonadota bacterium | reverse complement strand
CGCCGGCGCCACCTCGTCGGCCGCGAGCGTGATCTCCGGCGCATGCCACGTCAGGCTCGCAGCCAGGCGATCATCGCCGCTGATGGTGACACTGCCGTCGCGCACCGTCGCGTCTGCACCGACGTCTGCGGCGGCGGTCGCGGCGGGGTCTGCCGGCGCATCGTCCTCGCGCCCGCAGCCGCCTACGAATGCCAGCGACAGCAAGGCGGCGAGGCCAATGCGGGACATCGATGCCTGCGAACGCGGCGATGGCTGGATCATGCCCGCAAGGGTACGACAAGGCGGCCGCCGCTGCGGCGCAGCCGGCCCGGAGCATGGGCAGCGGTGGTGACAGCGAGTTTGCCTGCAGCGCGCCGCGGCCGCTACGCTGCACACGATGAACGACGCCGACCACCGCTGGATCGCCACCCCCACCGACCTCCACGCCCATATGGCTACCAGGCCGGCACGCATCGGCCTGGACACCGAATTCATCCGCGAGCGCACCTGGTGGCCGCAGCTGGCGCTGGTGCAGATCGCCCTCGACGACGCCGTGCTGCTGGTCGATCCGCTGGCGCCGGGCATCGTCGATGCGCTGGCGCCGATCCTCGTCGATTCCGCCATCCTCAAGGTGATGCACAGCGCCAGCGAGGACCTGGTCGCGTTCAAGCACGCCTGCGGCGTGGTGCCGGCGCCGCTGTTCGACACCCAGGTGGCGGCGGCTTTGTCCGGAGTCGCGGCAGGGGTCGGCTACCAGAAGCTGGTGCAGGAATCGCTCGGCGTGCAGCTGGTGAAGGGGGAAACCCGCTCCGACTGGCTGCGCCGGCCGCTGTCGCCAGCGCAGCTGGACTACGCGGCCGACGACGTGCGCCACCTGTTCGCGCTGCACGACGCGCTGCGCGGGGGGCTCGAAGCCCTGGGCCGCCTCGACTGGTGCGAGGAGGATTGCGCACGGATGCTCGCCAACGCCCGCGCCGACGAACTCGAGCGTTGGCCGCACCTGAGCCTGCGTGCGGCGCAATACCTGGATGCCGACGGACAGCGCCGCCTGCTGCGCCTGCTGCGCTGGCGCGATGCCTTTGCGCGCGACAACGACCGCCCACGGACCTGGATCCTCGACAACGAACTCGCCGCCCTGCTCGCCCGCGACCCGCCAATCGACCTCGCCAGCCTGCAGCGCCAGCTCGACGCCCACCCCAAGGCCCCGCGCCGGCTCGCCGATGCAATCTGGAGCGCCCTGCAGACGCCGCTACACGACGAAGCCCACGCGCCGACCCCGCGCAGTGACGACCGCGACAAGCGCGCCCTGCGCCGGCTGCAGGACGCCGTGGCCGCGCGCAGCGCGGAGCTAGCCCTGCCCGACGGCGTGCTCGCCTCGCGCCGCTGGCTGGAGGCCCTGCTCGATGGCGACGACTGGCCGGGCATGCTCGCCGGCTGGCGCCGGACGCAACTCGAACCAACGCTTGCGCCGTTGCTGGCGGAGGCCGTTGCCCCCAGCTGAAACCCTTTCATGGCCATGTACGCTGGCTGACCGCGGCGAACGATGGCAACCAGGTTGCACATGCCGTCCTGGATGGTTGCGGCACGGCCCCGGCTCCAGCCTATGCGACGGGTGCAACCTCGTCTGTGCCCTCTGCAGCCAACAGGGTCTCGACCGCGGCCAACAGCGGCGCCACGCGCGCCTTGTTGGCGCTGGCATAGGAAAAGAAGACGTCAGCCACGCCAGTCAGGCTCCGGACCGGACTGGATCGGTCGCCGGCATGGCCTCCGCTTTCGCTTCCGCGGCCAGTCGCGCCTCGGCGCCGGACACCATGGCCTGGTAGCGCGGGTCGTCGCGCAACAGTTCCAGGTCCGGGTCGGCCTTGGCGTAGGGCAGCAACGTGTCCGAGATCGTATCGAAGATCGGGCCGAGCATGTCCATCGCCGCCGCCTTGTCCTTCACGTAGATGCTCAGCGCGCATGCAAAGTTGTAGCGCATGTTGAAGTTGTCTGGGGCGATCAGGAGCGCGCGCTCCATGCGCGCCTTGGCGCGCTCACCCTCCCCGAGCGCAGCCAGCGCGTAGGCGCTGTAACCGGTGGCCATGGAGTTGTTCTGGTCATGCACCAGGATCGCCTCGGCACGCTTGAGTGCGAGCTGCGCGGCACGGCGAGCGCCAGCAGCGTTGCCCAACACGGTGTAACAGCTGATCAGCATCGACGCTGAATTGATATCCGCATCCATCAGCGCGGCGACTTTTTCGTAGAAACGGATCGCATCGTCGTGCCGAAGGAGCTGGTAGTTCAGGCGCCCGGCGGAGCGATTGACCTCGTACGACTCCGGATCCAGCTCGAGCGCACGTGCGACTTCCGTGGCCGCCGCACCGGCATCGCCGTCCAACAGCAGGATCTGGGCCTTGACCGCATGGGCCTCGGCCAGATCGGGGTTCAGCGCCAGCGCGCGTTCCGCGGCCGCCATGCCCTCATCGGATCGTCCGCCCTGGGTCTCACGCAACTTCATGTGGCCGATCGCCATCAGCGCCCAGGCCTGCGCGTAGCGCGGGTCGATCTGGGTGGCGCGCGCGGACAACCTGACGATCGCTTCGGCGGACCGCACGTCGCTTTCCTGGCCGGTGACATGGGTCTGCCGCGCCATCAGGTAGAGATTGTGGGCTTCGGCGTTGTCGGTGCCGCGCCGCTCGATGGCTTTCTTCTCCTCGGGCAGCAGCTTGAGTTTCAGTGCCTTGACGATCGCTTCGGAAATCTCGTCCTGCAGCGCGAAGATGTCGCTCGAATCGCGGTCGTAGCGTTCGGCCCAGATGTGGTTGTTGCTGGCGCCGTCGACCAGCTGGGCGCTGATGCGCACCCGGCCGCCGGCCTTGCGCACGCTGCCTTCCAGCACATGGCTGACCTTGAATTCGCGCGCGACCTTGGGGATGTCGACGTGCCTGTCCTTGTACATGAAGGCGCTGTTGCGGGAGATGATGCCCAGCGCCGAGACCTTGCTCAGGTCGGTGATGATGTCCTCGGTGATGCCGTCGCTGAAATACTCCTGCTCCGGGTCGCCGCTCATGTTGGCGAACGGCAGCACGCAGATGGTGAACATCGGGGCAGCCTTCGCGGCATTCGTCCATCGGCAGCCGGGCGTGGTCGAACCGCACCGGGACCAGGATGCCGCGGTCGGCCGCCTCGCGCGCCTCGCCGCGCACCCAGCGCGACACCACCGAGGTCGGGGTCCAGACCACCAATACCGCCTTGGCGGCATCGATCTCGATGTCGATCTGGTCGTCGAACTCCTGGCCGGGCGCGATCTCCGGATCCCACCACACGGACCAGCCCCGGGCCTCGACTGCAGCGACGAGCGGCGCGACCCGCGCCTTGTCGGCGCGGGCGTAGGAGATGAAGACATCGGCCATGCCAGTCAGACCTCCGGATCGGGTTGCCGCAGCTGCCCTTGCGTCATCAAGGAGCATACCGCGGATGCACGGGCCCATGCCGGAGCCGTGGATGCCGCGGCTGGCGGGCCTGCGGGCAGCTTGCGTATAATCCGCAACCTCGTGGGGCGGTAGCTCAGCTGGGAGAGCGTCGCGTTCGCATCGCGAAGGTCAGGGGTTCGATCCCCCTCCGCTCCACCACGTATCTTCACTACGTTGTTTTCGCGCCGCGCCGGCCAGCGCCGTGCAAGCGACATCCATGGACAGCGCCCCTCGGCGGCGTCGCCGTTTGGGCCCGCGGCCGCGTCGTGCGAAAATGCACGCGCTTGCCCCCGTAGCTCAGCTGGATAGAGCGTCCCCCTCCTAAGGGGAAGGTCGTGCGTTCGAATCGCGCCGGGGGCGCCAGCGACACATGGCACGTCCCTGTGCTGCAGCCCGGCCCTGCCTGGCCGGCATTTCCAATGCCTGTCGCTACCCCGGCGATCGGCGTCACCTCGTTGCCGGAGTCCTCAATGACCCATCCCGTCCTCACCGCGCTCGGCCTCGGCGCCCGCGAATCCGGCACCTACCTCGGCAGCGGGGAGTGGGCGCAGGCCGGGGATGACGGCGTGCTGGAACCCATGAACCCGAGCGACGGCAGCGTGCTCGCGCAGGTCGGGGCCACTTCGGCCGCGGACTACGAACGCATCGTCTCCCGCGCGCAGGAGGCGTTCAAGATCTGGCGCACCACGCCGGCGCCGCGCCGCGGCGAAGCCGTGCGCCTCTGCGCCGAGGCATTGCGCCAGTACAAGGACGCGCTCGGCTCGCTGGTGGCGCTGGAGATGGGCAAGTCGAAGCCGGAAGGCGACGGCGAGGTGCAGGAGATGATCGACATCGGCGAGTTCGCCGTCGGCCTCTCGCGCCAGCTTTACGGCCTGACCATGCACAGCGAGCGCCCCGGCCATCGCATGTACGAGCAGTGGCATCCGCTGGGCGTGGTCGGCATCATCTCGGCGTTCAACTTCCCGGTCGCGGTCTGGGCCTGGAACGCGTTCGTGGCCGCGGTCTGCGGCGACGTCTGCATCTGGAAGCCCTCTCCGCGCACGCCGCTGTCTGCGATCGCCTCGATGAAGATCTGTAACGCGGCGCTGAAGCAGGGCGGCTTCCCGGACATCTTCTTCCTGTTCAATGACGCCGGGACCGAGCTTGCGGAGACCTTCGTCGACGACCCGCGCATCGCCCTGGTCAGCTTCACCGGCTCGACCAAGGTCGGCCGCCAGGTCGGCGAGCGTGTCCAGCGCCGTTTCGGCAAGGTGCTGCTGGAACTGGGCGGCAACAACGCCATGATCGTGGACCGGACCGCCGACCTGAAGCTGGCGATCCCGGCGATCGTGTTCGGCGCACTCGGCACTGCCGGCCAACGCTGCACCTCGACGCGCCGCGTCTTTATCCACACTGAAATTTACGACGAGGTGCTGGCGAAGCTGGTCGCGGCCTACCAGCAGGTCGAGGGCAGGATCGGCGACCCGACCGACCCGGCCAACCTGATGGGCCCGCTCAACAGCCCCGAGGCGGTGCAGGGCTACCTCGATGCCATCGCCAAGGCCCGCGCCGCCGGCGGCAAGGTCGAGACCGGCGGCGCCGCACTGACCGACCGCAAGGGCAACTTCGTGCTGCCGACCCTCATCACCGGCCTGTCCAACGATGCCGAAGTGGTGCAGACCGAGACCTTCGCGCCGATCCTGTACGTCATGAAGTACGCCGACCTGGACGAGGCGATCTTCTGGCAGAACGCGGTGCCGCAGGGCCTGTCCTCGGCGCTCTTCACCACCGATCTGCGCGTGGCCGAGCGCTTCCTGTCGGCAGCCGGCAGCGACTGCGGCATCGCCAACGTCAACATCGGCACCTCGGGCGCGGAGATCGGCGGCGCCTTCGGCGGTGAGAAGGAAACCGGTGGTGGCCGCGAATCCGGCTCGGACGCGTGGAAGATCTACATGCGCCGCCAGACCAATACCATCAATTATTCCGATGCGCTGCCGCTGGCGCAGGGCATCAAGTTCGACCTCTAGCTCCAAGCCAACCAGCCGCACGAGGGACGCCGATGGACCCCATGACCCGTGAAACCAACACCCTCGCCATCGTCAGCCTGATCTTCGGCATCCTCGGCTGGTCGTTTCTGCCGCTGGTCGGCAGCGTGGTCGCCATCGTCACCGGTCACCTGGCGCGCAGCGAGATCCGGCGCGCTGCCGAACGGCCGCAGGGCGACGGCCTCGCCGTCGCGGGCCTGGTGCTCGGCTATGTCGCACTGGTGTCGGCGCTGCTCTTCGTGCTGGTACTGCTGCTGTTCTTCGGCGGCCTGGCCTGGCTGGGCGCCTTCCGCTGAGCATGTATGGCCTGGTACGTCCCCTGCTGTTCGGGCTGGACCCGGAGCGCGCCCATGGCGCCGGCCTGGCCGCGCTGGACGCGGCCTGGCGCGCCGGCCTGAACCCCCTGCTCGGCAAGCCGCCGGCGGCGTTCCCGACCGATGTTTTCGGCCTCACCTTCCCCAATCCCGTGGGCCTGGCAGCGGGGCTGGACAAGAACGGCGAACACATCGATGCCCTGCTGTCACTGGGCTTCGGCTTCGTCGAGGTCGGCACGGTGACGCCCGACGCCCAGGCCGGCCATCCGAAGCCACGCATGTTCCGCCTGGCCACGCACCGCGCGGTGATCAACCGGCTCGGCTTCAACAACGACGGCGTCGAGGCGCTGGTGCGCAACGTGTCGCGCGCGCGGCGCAAGTCGGGGCTGCTCGGCATCAACATCGGCAGGAACAAGACCACGCCCAACGAGTCGGCCGCGTCCGACTATCTCTTCTGCATGGAGCGGGTCTACGCGCTCGCCGACTACATCACCGTCAACATCTCCTCGCCCAACACCGCCGGGCTGCGCGAGCTGCAGGAAGAACAGGCGCTGCGTCGTCTCGTGGGCTGCCTGCGCGAGGCGCAGGAGCGGCTGGCGGCCAGGCATGGTAAGCGTGTGCCGATGCTGGTCAAGGTGGCGCCCGACCTCTCCGACGAGGACATCGACGCCGCGGCGCGCGTGCTCTCGGACCTGCAGGTGGACGGGGTCATCGCCACCAACACCACGGTGTCGCGCATCGCGGTGCAGGAGCACCGGCTGTCGCGCGAGAGCGGCGGCCTGTCCGGTGCGCCGCTGATGAACAAGTCGACCGCGGTGCTGCGCATGCTGCGCACGCGCCTGCCGGACCAGATTCCGCTGGTCGGGGTCGGCGGCATCCTCTCCGGCGCCGACGCGGTCAAGAAGATGGCCGCTGGCGCGGCGCTGGTGCAGTGCTATACGGGGCTGGTGTTCCGCGGTCCGGTGCTGATCGGCGAATGCGTGGAGGCGATCCGCCGCCGAAAGCACGCTCCAAGCCGGGGCAACCTGCCCAATCCATGAGCCCCGCAGCGCACGCGCCATGAAGCAGGGTTATCGGCTGGTCGAAGATGCCGATCTCGGCGCGCGCAATACCTTTGGTGTCGCCGCGCGTGCGCCGCTGCTGGCGGAGATCGAGGACGTCGCGGCCCTGCCCGCACTGCTGACGCAGCCGGCGCTGCGCGGCCTGCCGCAACTGGTGCTCGGCGGTGGCAGCAACCTGTTGTTCGCAGACGATCCGCAAGGCCTGGTGCTGGCACTGCGCGGGCAACGGATCGCGATCGTCAACGAAGCTGACGGGCGCGCCATTGTCCGTGCCGACGCCGGGCTGGACTGGCATGCCTGTGTGCAATCGACCCTCGCGCAGGGGCTGTGCGGGCTGGAGAACCTGGCGCTGATCCCCGGCACCGTGGGCGCCGCGCCGATCCAGAACATTGGCGCCTACGGGGTCGAGGTCGGCGAGTGCATCCATGCGGTCGAGGCCTGGGACCGCGAGGGCGCTCGTTTCACGCGGCTGGATCGCGGGGACTGCGCATTCGCCTACCGCGACAGCCGCTTCAAGCGCGAGCCCGGGCGCTGGATCGTCACCGCGGTGGAGTTCGATTTGTCGCGCTCGCCCTCGCTGCGGCTCGACTACGCGGGCATCGCTGCCGAACTCGCTGCCATGGGGGTCGATGCGCCCGGCGCCGCGCACGTGGCCGAGGCAGTGATCCGCCTGCGTCGCCGCAAGCTGCCGGACCCGGCGGTCATCGGCAATGCCGGAAGCTTCTTCAAGAACCCCATCGTGCCGACCGCGCAGGCCGACGCCCTGCAGACCGCGCACGCCGCGCTGCCGGTATTCCCGCTCGCCGCGTTCCCGGCCGATGCCGCGCGGCAAGACGATGGCGGCGTCGCCGGCCTGCGCAAGCTGTCCGCGGCCTGGTTGATCGAGGTCTGCGGCTGGAAAGGCCATCGCGACGGCGACGCCGGGGTGTCCGCCGAACACGCCCTGGTCCTGGTCAACCACGGCGGCGCCAGCGGCCCGCAGCTGCTCGAACTGGCGCGACGGATCGCCGATTCGGTGCAGGCGCGCTTTGGCGTCGCGCTGGCGCCGGAGCCGCGGATCATAGGGACGGACTGGTGACCCACGGTGTCCGCAAGGTGGGTCTTGGCTCACCGGCCCACCGCAACGGCAGCGGTTTGCAAGTGCAGCCACATCACGTCCGCAGGCCATTCGACTTCGGGCCGCCAAACCCTCGCGTTGGCCTACAAAGGCCCGCCCTGCGTCGCAAGACCGAATGGTGAAGGCTGCGGCAGCACCCACCTCCACGCACAGCCGAGCCGCGCTGCTGATGCTGGGCAGCACCCTGCTGTTCGCACTGATGGTGGTGGCGATCCGTCTTGCCGCAGCCACCCTGCACACTTTCGAGATCGCCTTCTTCCGCAACTTCTTCGGCCTGGTCGCGGCGCTGCCGCTGCTGCTGCGCCACGGTCCGGGGCTGCTGCGCACCACCCAGCTGCCGCGCTACCTCATCCGCTGCCTGGTCGGCGTAGTGTCGATGTTCTGCGGCTTCTGGGCGATCGGCAACTTGCCGCTGGCGCAGGCGGTGTCGCTGTCGTACTCGGCGCCGATCTTCGTCACCATCGCCGCGGTGATATTCCTGCACGAGCAGGTGCGCGCACGACGCTGGACGGCGGTGGTGCTGGGCTTCATCGGCGTGCTGGTGATCGTGCGGCCCGGCAGCGGCGACTTCAGCGCCGGCACGCTGGTCGCGGTCACCGCGGCCCTGCTCAGCGGCATCGTCTCGATCCAGATCAAGCAGCTCTCGTACACCGAGCCCGCCGACCGCATCGTGCTGCTGACCACCGCGATCTGGGTGCCGATGTCGCTGCTGCCGGCCTTGCTGGTCTGGCAGTGGCCCCAGGGCATCACTTGGCTGTGGGTGGTCGCGGCCGGCTTCCTCGGCACCGGCGGCCACATGCTGTGGACGCGGGCGCTGAAAATCGGCGATGTCTCCGCGCTGACCCCGATCAGCTTCATGCAGCTGCCGGTCGTGGCGATCTTCGGCTACCTGCTGTTCGACGAGGCCGTCGACCGCTGGACCGCGCTGGGCGCCGGCATCATCTTCATCGCCAACGCCTACATCGCCCATCGCGAGGCGCGGCTGGCGCGCCGGCACGCCACCCAGGCGCCAGTGGAGGCGGCGAAGCCGGGGGAGTAGCGGCCAGGGCCTGTCCTCTTGTGTCGGCACATGCCGTTGGTGTTGGTTGTGCGGCAGCGAACACGCCGCACGCCTGCGCAGCCGCGCATCACGCCCTGGAGAACACCATGCCCCGTCCTTTCGCATCGTCCACCCTGCCCTTGGCGACCGCGAGCAGCCTCCTGCTGGCGCTGGCGACCTCTGCCTGCGGCTTGCAGGCTGAATCTCCCGCCAGCGGCAATGCCCCCAGTGGGCGCCACGACGATCCCGCCCTGGTCTGGGGGCCATGCCCGGAATTCCTGCCCGAGGGCTGCGCCATCGCGGTCCTGCAGGGCGACCCGACGGAACCCAATGCCGACATCTTCTTCAAGGTGCCCGGCGGCTCCGACGTCGCCGCGCACTGGCATACTTCGGCCGAGCGAATGGTGCTGGTCTCGGGCAGGCTGACCGTCGACTACGCCGGCCAGCCCTCGCTGACCCTGACCCCGGGCAGCTATGCCTACGGCCCGGCGCGCGCCGTGCACAGCGCGCGCTGCGCGGCCGGCGCGGACTGCGTGCTGTTCATCGCCTTTGAGGGGCCGGTCGACGCGATCGCGGGCACGCCTGAGGCGCAATAGCCGCCGGACGGCGGGGCCGCGCTGTCCATGACGCCCCGCATTGCTCACCGCAATGGCGCCGCCGTTGTTTCCGCGCGCCTCCGCACTTCCGCGAAACAAAAAAAAACGGACCCGGTGATGCCGGGTCCGTTGCAAGCTGCCGCTAGGCAGGATTCAAGCCAGGAGCGATCAGTTCACCTGGAGCGACACCCGACCCGCCACCTTGGGACTGACCGGATCGTTGCTGGATACGCAGTAGTGACCGGTATAGGTTCCGGCGGACAGCGCGGACGCCTGAATCGCGAACGAGATGGATTGGCTCACACCCGGTGCTAGCTGACCCATCGATGGGCTGAACGCTCCCATCCAGGCCGCACCGCAGGCCACCCGTCCGGTCACCTGCATCGCCAGGCCTCCGAAGCGCGCATCCTGTACGCGCACCCATGCGCCGGTGCCGGTGGCCCCGGGGGTGATCGTGGCGAACGTGCCATCACCGGTCGCCGAGGCGAACCACGCCCAGCGGTTGGCCACGGTAGTCCTTGCGTTGGCCACCAGCCAGTATCGTCCGGCTGGCAGGACCAGGTCCTGTGCCGCGGCTACCAGATCCAGTGCCATGCCGTTGCCCGTTGTGCTCACGCCCACCGCCGTGGGCGCTGCGGAGAACGACCACACCGCCGCGCCCGGCTTGCTCTGCGGGTTGCCCGCAGGCACGCCGCCGGCATCCGGGTAGATGCTGAACATCACGTGGCTGGTGACCGTCGCGAGAGCCAAGCCGCTGACCGTGAAGCCCTCGGTCGACAGCCGGGTAATCCGGGTCTCGCTGCCCAGCACGAAGTCATCGGAGGCAAACTGCGCCGGAGTGGTGGAGTTGGTGTAGAACGAGCTCGAGAAGCCGTTGTTGATCAAACCGCGTGCCGCGGCGTACACCGGCAACTGCCCGGTGCCGGTGTTGTCCACCGTGAATGACAAGGTAGACCCACCGGTGTTGGCCACGCTGGTGGTGCCGGTACTGGTGCCGCCAGCGGCAACAGAAGCCTGCGTCAGGGCCGGCAGCTGGATCACCGGCGGCTGCACGGCCACGCCGATGGGCAGGCGCAGGGTCGGCAGCGGCAGGCGCTGGCCGGGCTTGGGCACCACGTCACGAGCGCCAGGCGGCGTAAGCACCAGGGTGCCGAAGTTCCACACCCCGTTGGCTGCGATCTGCCGGCTGTCCACCACCACCCGCACGGTGATCAACTGCCCAGGCTGGGCCGAGACCTGCCTCGGGGTGACGCTGGCCGGCAATCCCTCGACGCTCAGGTGCCACACCTGCCGGTAGGGCAGGGTGTTGCGGAAGCTACGGGTGAAGCTGCAGCTCTGGAAGCAGCTGCGGTTGCCCATGCTGGGCTGGTTGAGCGTGGCCGGATCGCCACCAGTGGCCGGATTGGCGGCCAGGTAGTTCTCGCCCGACTCATGCATCACCAAGCCGGCGTTGATCGCCCGGTCGACCTGGACACGTCCGGCGCCGGCGGCAAAGGGATCCGCCACGCTCACTTCATCCTGCAGGAACACAGGCTGCTTGGCCGTCATCATCAGTGCCGACTTGATCTCCGGCATGCTCCAGCCGGGACGGGCCTGGCGCACCAGCCCGGCCGCGCCAGCCTGGTGGGGCGACGCCATCGAGGTGCCGCTGATCGTGTTCACCAAATCCTCGAACCCGGTGATGGTGGGTCCGGCGTAAGCAGCCAGGATCAACACGCCAGGCGCGGTGATGTCGGGCTTGAGCAGGTTGAAGCTGCCGGCCGGACCGCGTGAGGAGAACGCCGCCAGCGCGTCGGCGGTATTGGGCAGCCCGACGGCCGGGAAGCCGATCATGGCCGTCGATGTCGGATTGGTGGCATGGAAGTCGCGCAACGCATCGCCGTCGGCCTGCAGCGCGCCGAACACCGGAACCGTGGTGCCCGGCACCGACGGAATCAACGCACCGGCGGCATTGTTGGCGATCACCACCGCGATCGCACCGGCCGCGGTGGCGTTGTTGGCCTTGATCGCGAAGGGACAGGAGCCGCGGCGGACGACCGCGATGGCACCGGCAAAGGTCCCGGCGGGTAAGGCCGCACAGGCGTCATCGTTGGTATCGATGCGTGCGCTCACCCGCATCGGGGTGGAGGCGGGAATGGCGGCGGAATGCGCGACGCCGCCACTGCCCTCGTTCACCACGATGGCCTGCAGCGATTCGGGGACAGGGGCCGGGCCGGTGACCTGCATCAGCACCGCAAAGGCGCCACGGCCGTGCTGGGCCGCAGCGGTGGAGGCCACCCAGGGCTCGACATGGCCGAGCGTATTCGGACCCGGGCCGCTGTTGCCGGCGGAGGCCGCTACGTAGATGCCGGCATTGCTGGCGTTGAGGAAGCCCAGCGAGACCGCCTCGCTCCACGGCTGTGAACCGCCACCAATGGAGTAGTTGAAAACATCCACGATGCCGTCGACCAGTGCCTGCTCGATGGCCGCCACGGCAGAGACGTTCGGGCACAGCCCCTGGCCTGCGGAGTTGGTATAGCAGATGTCGTAGGCAACGATGTTCCCACGCGGGGCCACGCCCGAGATTCGGTGCACGCCGCCGCGGAACTCGGCATCGCGGCGGTTGCCGGCCGCGGTGGATGCGGTATGCGTGCCATGACCGCTGGTGTCGCCAAATCCCGGTTCCTCGCGGTTACCGGCCACGCCGCACTGGTTGCCGGGCGCGCCGCAGACGAAATCGTAGCCGCCGATCAACTTGTCGTTGCAACGCCCGGCATCGACGCCACCCGGCGCGCAGCTGCCCAGGAAAGTGCCCGAGCCCAGCGGATTGACGTGGGTGTAGCCGTCGATCGGGTCCACCGCCGCGAACGACGGACTGCCGAAGTTGATGCCCGAGTCGAGGATGCCGAAGACGATCCCCTCGCCCTGGTAGCCTTGGGTGGCGCCGAAGTTACTGCCCGACCACACCGGCCCGGCACCGATCAGCTCCGGGCCAACGTCGGTGTTGAGCGGGTACTCACGATAGGCCTCGACCAGCATCACCTCGGGCAACTGCTCGATGCGCGTGGCTTCGGCCGGGGTGAGGTCGGTGACGATACCGTTGATGGCGTGCTGCATGCGCGAGCGCACGCCCAGCGCACGACCCACGGTGCGCTCGAGCTTGCTCTCATGGTCGGCCTGGCGACCCCGCAGATAGGCCACGTAATTGCGCGCCTGGGCGCCCTTGACATCGAGCCGCAGCTTGCCGCGGGCATCAGGGCGACGCTGCGGCGCGGGCATGCCCACCACATCGCCTTCGTATGTCCCCAGCGCGGGCTCCTTGAACACCACGATGAAGGTGCCCTGGCTGCCGGCATCGCCGGCGGCTGCAGCGGCGGGCGGCATCGCGCCAGCATCACCACCAGCCGGGCCCAGCCCCAGGGACGCGGCGACGGCGGACGCCGCGCTGCTCAAAGTGTCCAGCGGGCCGGACTGCGTGGCAGAGTCGGATGAATCCACCAGTACCGCCGCGCCAGCGATCGCGACCAGCGCGACCAACCCGACGGCAAGACTTCCTTTCCTGAACTGTGACATTGCAACCCCTGAACTGGATATAGCGACGGAAACGACCGGGGGGCTGCGATGGTCGCCAGCCTCGACCCGGAGGACGAGATGGAGTGGAACGCGAGAGGGAACCGCGAGAACAGGTTCCTGCCGCCCGTCGCGCCTGGGCCACGCGGGCAGGTAGCCACTGTATTGCAGTTCGGGGCAGGAAGTAATACTGCTATGCAGCATTTCAGTTCAGCAACCTGACTGCCGATCGCCGCGGCATCGCCACGCGCGCCTAGTACATCAACAGATTGATGACGCGGCGCGCAGTGGCGGCGCCCGAGCCCACACTTGCCCGTGTGGACCCCGCAAAGCTCATCCAGGCTCGCCAGCCCGCCCGTAGCGCCGTTCTACATAGTCGTCGATGATGCCGACAAATGCCTGCGCGATGCCCTCGCCACGCAGGGTGATCGCCTTTTCGCCATCGATGAACACTGGCGCCGCGGGCGCCTCGCCGGTCCCCGGCAGCGAGATGCCGATGTCGGCATGGCGCGACTCGCCGGGGCCGTTGACCACGCAGCCCATCACCGCCAGGGTCAGGTTCTCGGCGCCGGGATGGCTGATCTTCCACTCCGGCATCTTCGCGCGGACGTGCGCCTGCACCGCCTGCGCCAGCTCCTGGAAGAATTCCGAGGTGGTCCGCCCGCAACCCGGGCAGGCGGTGACCAGTGGCGTGAACGCGCGCAGCCCCATCGTCTGCAGCAGCTCCTGCGCCACCACCACCTCTTGCGTGCGCGGACCGCCAGGCTCGGGCGTGAGCGAGATGCGGATGGTGTCGCCGATGCCCTCTTGCAGCAGTACCGCCAGCGCGGCGGTGGATGCCACGATGCCCTTGCTGCCCATGCCCGCCTCGGTCAGCCCCAGGTGCAGGGCGAAGTCGCTGCGGGCGGCGAGGTCCCGGTAGACGACAATCAGTTCCTGCACCCCGCTGACCTTGCACGACAGCACGATCCGCTCCGCCGGCAGGCCAAGTTCGACCGCACGCGCTGCGGAGTCCAGCGCCGAGCGGATCAGCGCCTCGCGCAGCACGCGGCCCGCGTCCCAGGGTTCGCTGCGCCGGGCGTTGTCGTCCATCAGCGCGGTGGCCAGCGACTGGTCGAGCGAGCCCCAGTTGACGCCGATGCGCACCGGCTTGCCGTGTTGCAGCGCCAACTCGATCATCTGCGCGAACTGGGTGTCGCGCTTGCGGCCGAAGCCAACATTGCCGGGATTGATCCGGTACTTGGCGAGCGCCTGTGCGCAGGCCGGCTCGTCGGCAAGTAACTGGTGGCCGTTGTAGTGGAAGTCACCGACGATCGGCACATCGATGCCCATCATCGCCAGCCGCTCGACGATGCGCGGTACCGCGGCGGCCGACTCGGCATTATTGACGGTGACCCGCACCAGCTCGGAGCCCGCGCGCCAGAGGTCGGCGACCTGTTGCGTGGTGGACGCGACATCGGCGGTGTCGGTGTTGGTCATCGACTGCACCACCACCGGCGCG
>JALZMP010000099.1 GCA_030858145.1 Pseudomonadota bacterium | reverse complement strand
GGCCACTGCACTGATCGAGGACGTGCCCAGCTGCAGCTGCAAGGTGCCAGCATTGCCTGTCGTCGGCGCGCGCGCGCCGGAGGCGTCGGCGTACAGCGCGCCGCTGAAGGCGGCATCGATGATCTGGGCGTTGAAATAGTGCACGTCGCGGACGGGCTGGCCTGCCAGCGTTTCCAGCCTGGACAGGATGCGCTGGCCGTCCTTGTGGCTCAGGCCGGTCCAGTGATAGCTCTCGGCGATGCGGTTGACGTCACCCAGCGCCAGCGAGCCGCGCAGGTCCATCTCCAGCTGCTGCGGCGTGCGCGCACAGCCGCTGGCCACGGCGCGACGCGACACGGCGGGCGCGACGGCGGTGCTCGCCATGCCCTGCCCGATGTCGGCTTCCCGGCCCTTGTCAAAGGTGCGCGCCAGTCGGGTCAACATCGCCGCAGGAATCGGCACCGTCTTGGCGCCGAAGGTGGCGCAGGCCTTGTCGGTGAAGATCTCGCCGCCATCGGCGGTGGTGCAGCGCTGCAGCGCGGTGGACGCCTGCGCCGGCTGTGGTGCCGGCAAGGCTGCGAACACGACAGTGGCGATCAGGGCGGACAGGGTGCGGGTGGCGTTCATGGCGGACATGGCTGCGGGTAGGGGACGGTTGCGATGATCCGTACGCCGACATCAATTCCGTGTCACCGAATGCGCCAAAGGACTGAGCGGTGGATAAACATGCCTCGTTCAAGCCGCGTCGTTCAGCAGTCGTTCCGAGCCGCGATCACGGCACGTCTACGCTGCAAGGCGTTGCAGTACCGTGCGCGTCGGCTTGGCCAGGTTGAGGGTGTAGAAATGCAGTCCCGGTGCACCGCCCGCGATCAAGCGTTCGCACAGCCCGGCCACGATGTCGGCGCCGAAGGCGCGGACGGACTCCGCGTCGTCACCATGGGCCTGCATGCGCTTGCCGATCCAGCGCGGGATTTCCGCGCCGCAGGCCTCGGAGAAGCGCCGCAGCTGGGTGAAGTTGGAGATCGGCATAATGCCGGGGACGATCGGGATGTCGACGCCCAGCGCGCGCACGGCATCGACGAAGTGGAAATAGGCATCGGCGTTGTAGAAGTACTGGGTGATCGCGCCGTCGGCGCCGGCATCGACCTTGGCCTTGAAGTGGCGCAGGTCGCGCAGGGCGTCGTCGGCCTGCGGGTGGGTCTCGGGATAGCAGCCGACCTCGATGTGGAAGCATCCGTCGTACTCGCGACGGATGAACTCGACCAGTTCGGTGGCATAGCGGAACTCGCCGGGGTGGCCCATCCCCGAGGGCAGGTCGCCGCGCAACGCGACCACGCGGCGGCAGCCCATCGCCTTGTAGCGCTCGAGCAGTGCGCCGAGCTCGGCGCGCGTGCCGCCGACGCAGGAGATATGCGGCGCGGCAGCAAGTCCGTGGACATCGTGCAGGCGATCGATCGTCTCCGGGGTGTAGTCCAGCGTGGAGCCGCCGGCGCCGAAGGTGCAGGACACGTATTCGGGCGCGTGCGCCTTGAGCTGCTGGGCGGTGCGGTCCAGCTGCGCGCGCTGCTCGTCGGTCTTGGGCGGATAGAACTCGAAGGAAATCGGAACTGCCATGGGATCCTCCCGTCGGCACCAAGCACAGAACGGGCGGCCGAAGCCGCCCGTCCGTCCTGATCAATAGCGATAGTGCTCGGGCTTGTACGGCCCCTCGACCTGCACGCCGAGGTAGTCGGCCTGCTCGGTCGTGAGCTTGGTCAGCTTGACGCCGATCTTCTCCAGGTGCAGCCGCGCGACTTCCTCGTCGAGCTTCTTCGGCAGCAGGTAGACCTTGTTCTCGTACTCGTCCTTCCTCGCCCAAAGATCGATCTGGGCCAGCGTCTGGTTGGAGAACGAGTTGGACATGACGAAGCTCGGGTGGCCGGTGGCGCAGCCCAGGTTCACCAGGCGGCCCTCGGCCAGCAGGAAGATCGTGTTGCCCGGCTTGCCGTCGACACCCTGGAACACGAACTTGTCGACCTGTGGCTTGATGTTGATCTTTTCGACCCCCTCCAGCGCGTACAGAGCGTCGACTTGGATCTCGTTGTCGAAGTGGCCGATGTTGCAGACGATCGCCTGGTCCTTCATCGCCCGCATGTGCTCGACGGTGATGATGTCCTTGTTGCCGGTGGTGGTGACATAGATGTCGCCGCGGCCCAGGGTGTCCTCGATGGTGGTGACCTCGAAGCCCTCCATCGACGCCTGCAGCGCGCAGATAGGGTCGATCTCAGTGACCACCACGCGCGCGCCGTAGGCGGCCAGCGAATGCGCCGAGCCCTTGCCAACGTCGCCGTAGCCGCAGACCACCGCGACCTTGCCGGCCAGCATCACGTCCATCGCGCGCTTGAGGCCGTCGGCCAGCGACTCGCGGCAGCCGTAGAGGTTGTCGAACTTGCTCTTGGTGACCGAGTCGTTGACGTTGATCGCAGGTACCAATAGCTTGCCTTGCTCGGCCAGCTGGTAGAGGCGGTGCACGCCGGTGGTGGTCTCCTCGGACACGCCCTTCCAGTCGCGGACCACGGTGGTCCAGAAGCCCCTGCGTTCGGCGTCGACGCGCTTGAGCAGGTCCTTGATCACCTGCTCCTCGTGGCTGCCGGACTTGCTGTCCACCCAGCTGCTGTCGCCCTGTTCGAGTTCGTAACCCTTGTGGATCAGCAAGGTCACGTCGCCGCCGTCGTCCACGACCAACTGCGGGCCGAGGAAGCCGCCCTGGCCGTCCGGGAAGCTCAGCGCTTCCAGCGTCTGGTCCCAGTACTCCTCCAGGGTCTCGCCCTTCCAGGCGAACACCGGCGTGCCGGTGGCGGCGATCGCGGCGGCGGCGTGGTCCTGGGTCGAGAAGATGTTGCACGAGGCCCAGCGCACGTCGGCGCCGATGTCCTTGAGCGTCTCGATCAGTACCGCGGTCTGGATGGTCATGTGCAGCGAGCCGGTCACGCGCACGCCCTTGAGCGGGGCCTCGGACGCGTGCTTGCGGCGGATCGACATCAGGCCCGGCATCTCGTGCTCGGCGATGTCGATCTCCTTGCGGCCCCAGTCGGCCAGGGAGAGGTCGGCGACCTTGTAGTCGCCGTCGGTGCTGAAGGTCTTTTCGGGTTTGATCTGTGCGTTCATTGCAAAGCTCCGGTTTTTTTAAGCCCCTCTCCCGCTCGCGGGAGAGGGGTTGGGGTGAGGG
>JALZMP010000074.1 GCA_030858145.1 Pseudomonadota bacterium | reverse complement strand
ATACAGCACCAGGCCGAGGGCCAGCGGCGCCAGCGACCATGGCGACAGCGACCAGGCCGTGGCCAGGCTCGGTACGCCGTTGCTTTCATGCGCGGCAGCGGGCAGGGCGACGAGCAAGGCCACGGCGGAGCCCGCGCGCGCGCGCGTCAACCACGCTGCGGGCGCCAGCAGCATGTGACCGCGTGCGGCCTTGTTCCGTGGTCTGGGGTGCGGGCATGCAGCCATCGCGCCACCCTAGCAAAGCGCGTCCCCGAACTGCGTCGACGCGAAGGCTGCCGGCATCGCGTAAGGTAGCCAGCAGGTCGCGGGAGGCACCATGTTGTTCTGGCTGAAACTGCTGCACATCTCGGCGATGGCGGTCTGGTTCGCCGGGCTGTTCTTCCTGCCGCGGCTGTTCCTGGCGCGCACGCGCCGCGAGCACGACGGCGCTGCGGATTTCTTCAATCCGGTGGCGAACACGTTGTTCTTCCGGGTGGCGACGCCGGCGGCGTTGCTGACCATCGTCCTGGGCATGGCGCTGATTGCCTACGGCCCGACCGGCGCCTGGCTGGTGATGAAGCTCGTCGTAGTGGCACTGGCGGTGCTGCTGCACCTGTATTTCGGCCTGTTGCTGTACGGGCTGGGGCAGGGGCGCGAGCGCCATGGCCCCTGGTTCTACCGGATCGCGGGGTGGGTGCCGTTGCTGCTGCTGCTGGCGGTCGCTGCGCTCACCGGCGCCAAGCCCGAGTCGGCGGGCAATCTGCCGCCGCCGCCGTCGCACCTGCCTGCGCCTTAGCCACGCGCGCTACTCCGCAGGCGGCGCGTCGTCGCCCTCTCCCTCGCGCAGCTCGGTGGGCTCGTCGCCGTAGACGCCGATGCCGTGGCGGAAGCTGAGCGTGCCGCCCAGCCAGCCGGTGATCATTACCAGCACCAGGGTCAGCGCCGACAGCAGCAGCCCCCACGGCCACACCGCCGCCACCGGATCCGGCGCGCGCACCCACACCCCCGCGGCGGCGACCGACAGCAGCATCACCGCGACAATGAAGTGGTTCCACGCCGACACGTGCCGACGCACCACGCGGATCAGGAACATGTCGAACATGCCGACCAGGCCGGCGACCACGCCGAGCGCGAGGCCGGCGAGGTTGAGCCACCAGGCCACCTGCGCCCAGAACGCGTCGCCCAGCCACAGGAACAGGCCGTCGGCCACCACCACCATGCTCAGGAAGGCGACCGGGTAGACCACCAGCATCGGGTGGATCGGATGCTGCGCGATTGCCATCCGGCTCTCGACCGTATGGCTGCGGGTCCGCGGCACGGGCTGCTTGAGGTCCTTGCGCATCGGGTCGCCTCAGCCGCAGGTCGGCAGCAAAAAAATGGGTGTGGCGGTGAAGGCCACGGCGAGCAGGGCCATGGCCGCCGAGGCCAGGGTCAAACGTGCACCAAACAGGCGCCGGCGCGCGGTATCGTCCTGCGCTCCGCGTTCGGCGCGCGAGACGCGCCACGCGCGCAGCCCCAGCCAGACGATCGCGACGGCCGCCACCAGCGTCGTCAGCAGCAGCCACCAGAACACCGCCTCGCGGCCCGACCACGGCGTGCGCTGCCAACCCTGCGCGCAGGCCAGTCCCTGCATCGCGTAGACCAGCACCAAATGCAGCGCCCACATCGTCAGCGGCGCGGCGATGCCGGTCAGCCGGTGCGGGGCGAGGAAGGCGGGTTTCATGCCAGCCTCGGGAAGATGTGGATCACCGCCCAAGTGACGGCGCCCTGCCCAAGCGCGTAGCGCCACAGCCCGTCGGCGATGCGTGCGTCGAGCACCCGTTCGCGATCGGCATGGCCACGCAGCCACCGCGCCCACGCAAAGCCGCCGGCCAGCATCGCCACGACCACGTGCACGCCATGGAACCCGGCCAGGGTCCACACCAGGGCGGCATAGGCGTGCACCTGCGGCGGCCCGACCGGACCGGCCAGCGCACCGAAATGAATGAGCAGGAACACGCCGCCCAGCACCAGGGTCAGCGCCGACAGCAGCAGCCCCCA
>JALZMP010000053.1 GCA_030858145.1 Pseudomonadota bacterium | reverse complement strand
GGGGGGGGGGTCCCGCGCGTGCCCCTGCCCTCCAGCCAACTGCGAGTCACTTTCCCGGCGCCAGTGCGCGCCCGTGCAGGCGGCCGATCATTGACAGGCAGGGGGGCGCCGGGCGCGCAATCACGGCCACAAGGACCACCGGGTTCACGCCCGCGGGTGGTGCCGGGCGTGCAGGCGCTTGAGCTGCTCGCGTGCGACCAGGGTGTAGATCTGGGTGGTCGACAAGGAACTGTGGCCAAGCAGCATCTGCAGCGCGCGCAGGTCGGCACCGTGGTTGAGCAGGTGGGTGGCGAAGCTGTGGCGCAGCCCGTGCGGACTGATCCGCGCCGGCGCGATGCCGGCGGCGGCGCCGTGGCGCTTGACCAAGATCCAGAATGCCTGCCGCGTCGGCGCCTCGCCCTTGGCGCCGAGGAACAGCGGTGCGAGCGCGCGTGTTCCGGCCAGGCCCGGCCGCGCCTGCGCGAGGTAGCGCTGGAGCCAGTGCTGCGCCTCCTCGCCCAGCGGCACCAGACGCTCGCGGCCACCCTTGCCGGTGACCCGCAGCACGCCCTGGCGCAGGTTGACTGCGGTCGACGGAAGGCCAACCAGTTCGCTCACGCGCAGGCCTGCGCCGTACATGAGTTCGAGCATGGCGCGATCACGCAGGCCCAGTGGCGTCGACACGTCCGGCGCGGCGAGCAGGGCCTCGATCTCGCCCTCGGCCAGTGCCTTGGGCAGCGGGCGCGGGAGTTTGGGCGGGTCGAGCAACGCGGTGGGATCGTCCACGCGCGCACCTCGGCGCAGCCGGTGCGCATAGAACGCACGCAGCGCCGACAACAGGCGCGCATTGCTGCGCGGCGCATAGCCCTGGCGCGTGCGCCATGCGAGATAGTCGAACAGGTCCGCGCGCGCAGCATCGGCAATGCCTTCCTTGCCAGCGGCCGTCGCTGGCGGTGGCTCCTCCGTTTGCAGATGCTCCAGCCCGGCCGTCCCTGGCCTGGCGTTCGCCAATGTGCGACCCCGTGGTTCGCAAGCCCGCAAACTCACCCAGCGCGCGAAGCCCTCGAGGTCGCGGCGATAGCCGTCCAGGGTCTGCCGCGCCAGGCCGGCCTCGGCCCACGCCGCATCGAGGAAAGCCTGGATCGCATCGGCGTCGGCCTGCGCCAGCGGTGGCATCCGCATGGCATGCCGGCGGCGCTCGGCGGGCGTGGTGGAAGCCATGGTCGCAGCTTAACGACGACGGCGTGGCGCCGCTATGCTGTGCGCATGGACGATGCGTCGACGCACCCTGCGCCCGCCCCCCGCGCGCTCGTGGGCCGGCGGATGTTGGCGCTGTTCTACGACCTCTGGCCTGCGGCCGCGCTCTGGTTCCTGCTGGCCTTGCTGTTCAACGTGGCCTATACGCTGGCCGGACACGCCGCGCGAGACAACATCGCGCCCTTCAGCGCCTTGCAATGGTTGTTGTGGTTCACCTGCTGGGCGGCCACGGGTCTCTACGCCACCATGAGCTGGCGTCGCGGCGGGCAGACCCTGGGCATGCGGCCGTGGCGGCTGCGGGTGCTCTCCGAGGGCGGCGGCGCGGCAAGCTGGCGCGCGCTGTGGATGCGCTATGTCTTCGGCACGCTGTCGCTGCTGGCCGCCGGGCTCGGATTCTGGTGGGCATGGCTGGACCACGACCACCTCGCCTGGCATGACCGCGTCAGCGGCACGCGACTGGTGCGGGAATCACCAGCCAGCTAGCGTCGCCCGCGCAGGTGCGCAGGCGCGCAGCAGTGCTGCACAAGCGCGAGTCTTCTTCAGCGTGTCAGTCGCCATCCATGGCGCAACTGCACGGCTTCGGATCGTCCGGCCCGGCCGGTCCGGCCCGGCGCAGCGCGCCGGGCGTTCACCCAAGACGTGAGGCAATGCCTCGCAAGCGCCTCGGGTTCACCCTTGGCCGGGCGTTCGCGAACGCGCGCGACAGTGCCGCGCAAGCGCGTTCGCTCACCCACTTCGCTTGCGGAACAGGAACCAGGAGATGCCCAGCATCAGCATCGGCGGAATCGCGTAGGCCAGGCGGTAGTCGAACCGGTACACCGCCGCCAGCCGCACTACCTGGTTTTGCAGCAGCCAGAAGCCAAGCGCGAACACGATGCCGATGAACAGCCTGCGCCCGAGGCCGCCGCTGCGCAGGGAGCCGAACGCGAACGGCATCGCCGCCAGGCACAGCGCCAGCACGTTGAACGGGTAGAACCAGCGGCCCCAGTAATGTTCCTCGAACTCGCTCGCATCGAGATTGTTGCGCTTGCGGTACTCGATGCCACTGCGCAGGTTCTCCGACGACATGTAGCGCGGCCGCCAAACGTTGCGCGCATTGGCCGCCAGCGCGGCGGCATCAAGCTCCGACTCCCAGTGCTCCTCCATGGCCTCGGTCTGGGTCACTGCGCGCGGCTCGAACCAAGTTCGGCGTACGTTGCGCAGCTGCCACCCGCCCTCCTGGCGATGCTCGGCGATCGCCGCGTGCGCGATCGATTCCAGGCGGCCATCACCGTCGAACTCGAACAGGCGTACGTCACTGAGTTCGAGCCAGGCCTGGCCGTCCTCGCTGCGCTCGCGCCCGTTCTGCGCGTTGAGGAAGAGGTTGCCCTCACGCGCCCACAAGCCGGAGTACTGCGCCACGATCATGTCCTTCGAGCGCGCCGAGGCCTTCATCGCATCGGCGCTGCGTTGCGCCATCGGGCCCAAAGTCTCGCCACTGAGCATCATCAGCCCGGTCAGCAGCACCAGGGGTGCGGCGATCGACAGGCTGAGGCGGCGTCGCGACAGGCCCAGCGCGCGCAACGCGGTCAGTTCGGAGCTGGCCGCCAGCTGGCCAAGGCCCATCAGCGTGCCGATCACTGCCGCGGTCGGGAACATGGTGTAGGCACGCCGCGGCAAGGTGTATGCGATGTAGGTGAGGGCGTTGAAGAACCCATAGTTGCCCTGGCCGATGTTGCCGAACTCGTCCACCGCCGCCAGCACGCCATCCAGCCCCACCAGGGCCAGCCAGGTGAGCAGCACCGTGCCGCTCACCACCCGCGCGGCATAGTGATCATGGATCCTGGGGAACGGCATCATTGCGCCACCCTCCCCCGCCAACGCGGCGCGCGAACGTGGCCGTCGCTGAAATACATCCACCCCGCCACCGCAAGCATCGGCAGCAGCAGCCACCACAGGCCGAGTGCGCGCGGCAGGGTACCGTTGCCCAGCCATTCGGTGCCGAGCAGCATGAAGTTCATGCCAACGATGTACGCCAGCAGGCCCAGCAGGATCCGGCCGTAACGGGGCTGCCGTGGCGGACTGCGCGCCAGCGGCACCGCCAGCAACGCGAACGCCAGTGCCAGCAGCGGCGGCGCGATGCGGAAATGCAGCTGGGCATGGGACTCGCGACGCGGGTCGCCGAGCAGGGCGAGCGTGGTCGAGTATTGCGGGTCGTCGCTGCGCGCGGTTCGTTCCCCGTCAGGCAGACGCAGTTCGTTGCTGTCATAGCGCATCAGGCGGAAGTCGCGCCCGGCCTGCAGCGGCCCTTCGACACGAAACCCTTGGCCCAGGTTGAGATAGCGCTCCTCGCCGTCGATGCTGAGTTGCCCGTCGCGTGCGGTGGTGACGTCCATGCGGTCGCCATCCTGCCGATAGACGAACACCCGGCCCAGGCGGGTCCCGTCGTTGGACATGGTGCCGACGTAGACCACGCCGCCGCCGCCGGGCAGCTCGACGAAGCGCCCGGCCTCCAGCCCGGCGACCAGCAAGCCGCGGTTGCCCTCCTCGATCATCCGCTGCGAGTACTGCTTGGCCCACGGCCCCAGCCACAGCGAGAACGCCGCGATCAGCAGCGCCATCGGCAGTACCAACAGCAGCAGCGGCCGTAGCAGCCGTCGCGGCCCCATGCCGATCGAGGCCAGCACCGGCATCTCGGCGTCGCGATACAGCCGCCCGACTGCCAGCAGGAGACCCAGCATCAGTCCCAGCGGCAGGATCAGCGGCAGGTAGTTGAGCACCTGCAGGCCCAGTTGCGACAGCATCATGCCCGCCGGTACCCGGCCGCGTGCGATATCTCCCAGCACGTTGGCGAACACACCCCCCAAGCTGACGATCAGCAGGATCACCAGCGCGGCGAAGGTGGATTGGGTGAATTCGCGGAACAGATAGCGGTCGAGCTTCGGCATCCGGTGGCCTTGCCTTAGAATGTGGGGTTCACGCATCCCGCGCATCGCTCGCGCCGGCACGCTGGCGCAAGCGGCGTCCTGTCGAAGTCTGGACGAGCACAGTCTGGACGACCGATTGTAAGGAACACTTCACGGAACTTGCTTGATGACCCTCGAATTCGCCCTGAACCAGTCCCCTCCGACTTCTGCCAAGACCGACTGCGTCGTGGTAGGCGCCTATGCCGACAAGTCCCTGACCCCGACCGGACAGGCGCTGGACCAGGCCAGCGAGGGTCGCATCCAGGCCCTGCTCGAACGCGGCGACATCGAAGGCAAGACCGGGAAGACCGGCTTCCTGCACGACCTGCCGGGCATCGCCGCCCCGCGCGTGCTGGTGGTGGGGCTGGGTGAGCCGGACAAGTTCGGCGTCGCGCAATACCTCAAGGCGGTGGGCGACGCGGCGCGGGCGCTGAAGACCGGCTCCAGCCGGAGTGCGTTGCTGACCCTGACCGAAGTCGAAGTCAAGGGTCGCGACGCGGGCTGGAAGGTCCGCCAAGCGGTCATCGCCGCCAGCCACGCCAGCTACCGCTACCTCGTCACCCTCGGCGAGAAGAACAAGAAGCGCGACGAGCGGGGTCTGGCGCGGCTGGAACTGCCCGGCGACCATGCCGAGGCCCTTGCCCAGGGCAAGGCGATCGCGGCCGGCGTCGAATTTGCGCGCGAACTGGGCCACCTGCCGCCAAACCTCTGCAATCCCGCCTACCTCGCCGAACAGGCCACCACCTTCGCGGGCCGCTTCGACAAGGCCGAATGCGAGGTGCTGGAGCGCGAGCAGATGCAGCAGCTTGGCATGGGCGCGCTGCTGGCGGTGGCGCGCGGCTCGGCCAATGCACCCAGGCTGATCGTGCTTAAGTGGAACGGCGCGCCCAAGAGCGACGCCAGGCCCTACGTGCTGATCGGCAAAGGCATCACCTTCGACACCGGCGGCATCAACCTCAAGACCCAGGGCGGCATCGAGGAGATGAAGTACGACATGTGTGGCGCCGCCGCGGTCATGGGCTCGTTCGTGGCCGCGGTCGGACTGGAACTGCCGATCAACCTGGTGGTGATCGTGCCGGCGGTGGAGAACGCCATCGACGGCAACGCCTACCGCCCGTCCGACGTGATCACCGCGATGTCAGGCAAGACCATCGAGGTCGGCAACACCGACGCCGAGGGCCGGCTGATCCTGTGCGACGCGCTGACCTATGCCGAGCGCTTCAAGCCCGCCGCGCTGGTCGACGTCGCCACCCTCACCGGTGCCTGCGTGGTCGCGCTCGGCCACCACGCCAGCGCGGTGATGACCAAGCACGACGACCTCGGCGAGGAGCTGCTGGCCGCGGGCGAGGCCACTTTCGACCGCGCCTGGCGGCTGCCGCTGTGGGACGAGTACCAGCCGCTGCTCGATTCGACCTTTGCCGACGTCTACAATATCGGCGGCCGCTGGGCGGGCGCGATCACCGCCGGCTGCTTCCTCTCGCGTTTCACCGAAGACCAGCGCTGGGCGCACCTGGACATCGCCGGCTCGGCCAGCCACAGCGGCAAGAACGGCCTCGCGACCGGGCGGCCGGTGGGGTTGCTGTCGCAGTGGTTGATGGACCAGAGCGGGAAGGCCGCTGCGTGAATAGCGCGGGAGGGAAAAGGGGTCAGAGTGAAGTTTCGCGACCAGGTATCGAGGCACGCACGGAGAGCCTTGGCGCGAAATTCACTCTGACCCCTTTTCCCCCTTTTTCCTGACCCCTTTTCGATGCCCCGCGCCGACTTCTACCTGATCGCCAAGCCGCGATTCCGCGACGAACCGCTGCGCCTGGTCTGCGAGCTGGTGCGCAAGGCCTACGACGCAGGCCAGTGGACCTTGGTGCTGGCGCGCGATCGCGCGCAGGCCGAGGCACTGGACGACCTGCTCTGGGACATGGGCGACGATGCCTACCTCCCGCACCAGATCGCCGGCGACGAGGAGGACGAGCAGACGCCGGTCGTCATCGCGCCGCCGGAATTCGATGCGCCGCTGCGGCCGCTGGTGATCAACCTGCGCGATGCCGCGGTCGAGGGCAGCTTCGAGCGCGTGCTCGAGGTGGTGCCGGCGGACGACTCCGCGCGCGGGCCCCTGCGCGAGCGCTGGAAGCAGTACCAGGCCCGCGGCTTCATGATGAACAAGCACGACATGTAATTCTTCCCCCTTCTCCCGCTCGCCGGGGGAAGGTCGGGATGGGGGTGCCGCAGTTCGCCGCGCCACTCACCCCCACCCAGCCCTCCGCCGCAAGCAGGGGAGGGCGTCATGCCAGGATCAAACCACCCGATGACGACCCAGCTCCCTCCCAGCTACGAACCCGGGCAATTCGAATCGCGCCTCTACGCCGAGTGGGAAGCCAGTGGCGTGTTCGCGCCGCAAGGCGACGGCCCGGCATACAGCATCCTGCTGCCGCCGCCCAACGTCACCGGCACCCTGCACATGGGCCACGCCTTCCAGCACACGCTGCAGGACGCGCTGGTCCGCTACCACCGGATGCGCCTCGCTCCCGACGGAAGGCGGTACAGGACCTTGTGGCAAATGGGCAGCGACCACGCCGGCATCGCCACCGAGATGGTGGTCACGCGCAACCTGGCGCTGGAAGGCAAGGGCGAGACCCGCGATACGCTCGGCCGCGCGGGCTTCATCGACAAGGTCTGGGCCTGGAAGCGCCAGTCCGGCGATACCATCGAACAGCAGATGCGCCGGCTCGGCACCTCGGGCGACTGGACCCGCAGCGTGTTCACCATGGACCCGATCGCCTCGAACGCGGTGGTCGAAGCTTTTGTGCGCCTGCACGAGCAGGGCCTGATTTATCGCGGACAACGGCTGGTCAACTGGGACCCGGTGCTGAAGACCGCGATCTCCGACCTCGAGGTGGTCAACGCGGAGGAGGACGGGTTTCTCTGGTCGATCCGTTATCCGCTCAGCGATGGCAGAGACCATGTCGTGGTCGCCACCACACGCCCGGAAACCATGCTCGGCGACACCGCGGTGATGGTGCATCCGGACGACACGCGCTACGCCCACCTGATCGGCAAGACCGTCGCCCTGCCGCTGACCGGGCGCGAGATCCCGGTCATCGCCGACAGCTACGTCGACCGCGAGTTCGGCACCGGCGTGGTCAAGGTCACGCCTGCGCACGACTTCAACGACTACGCGGTCGGGCAGCGCCACCAGCTGCCGCTGATCAACATCTTCACCGCCGACGCCGCGATCAACGACAGCGCGCCGGAAAAATACCGCGGGCTCGACCGTTACCAGGCCCGCAAGGCGGTGCTGGCCGACCTGGAAGCCGCGGGCCTGCTGGTCGAAACAAAAGCCCACAAGCTGCAGGTCCCGCGCGGCGACCGCAGCGGTCAGGCGATCGAGCCCTACCTCACCGAGCAGTGGTTTGTGAAGATGGACGGCCTGGCGCAGCGCGGGCTGGAACTGGTCGAAGGTGCCGATGGACAGCCGGGCCGCGTCCGGTTCGTTCCGCCCAACTGGATCAACACCTATCGCCACTGGATGCAGAACATCCAGGACTGGTGCATCAGTCGCCAGCTGTGGTGGGGGCACCGGATCCCGGCGTGGTACGACGATGCAGGGAACATCTATGTCGCGCGCAGCGAGGCCGAGGCGGTCGCGCAGGCGATCGTGCACAACGGTGGGCCGAGGCTAACGCTACGACAGGATGACGACGTGCTGGAGACGTGGTTCTCGTCGGGCCTGTGGCCGATCAGCACCATGGGCTGGCCGGACCGGGCGTCGATGCGAGAACGCGGCTTTGACGACTTCGTGCCGTCGAGCGTGCTGGTCACCGGCTTCGACATCATCTTCTTCTGGGTCGCGCGGATGATCGTGATGACCGACCAGCTGGTCGGCGAGGTGCCGTTCAACGACGTCTACATCACCGGCCTGGTGCGCGACAAGGACGGGCAGAAGATGTCCAAGTCCAAGGGCAACATCCTCGACCCGCTGGACCTGATCGACGGCATCACGCTCGACGCCCTGGTCGCCAAGCGCACCAGCGGGCTGATGCAGCCGAAGATGGCGGCCAGGATCGAGCAGGCCACGCGCAAGGAATTCCCCGACGGCATCCCCGCCTTCGGCGCCGATGCGCTGCGCTTCACCATGGCCGCGCTCGCCGGGCCAGGGCGCGACATCAAGTTTGACCTCGGCCGCGCCGAAGGCTACAAGAATTTCTGCAACAAGTTGTGGAACGCGACGCGCTTCGTGCTCATGAACACAGAGACCGCGTCCCTCCCCCCGCTCGCGGGGGACAAGTCGGCAGGGACTGCCGATATGCACGGCGAAGCCGCTCGACGGGCGGGCCACATGGATGTAGTGAGTGAAGGTGCCCGCACGGCGGATGGGGGAAAGCCGGTCACCGACGCGGAAAAATGGATCCTCGCCCGCCTGGCCCGGGTCTGCGCCGAGGCCGAGGAACACTTCGCCGGCTACCGCTTCGACCTGCTGGCGCAGCTGCTGTATGAGTTCGCCTGGAACGCGTTCTGCGACTGGTTCGTCGAGCTGTCCAAGCCGGCGCTCAACGGCACGGACGCCGCCGCCGCGGACAGCACCCGGCAAACCCTGCTGTTCGTGCTGGAGCGCCTGCTGCGGCTGCTGCATCCGCTGGTGCCGTTCGTGACCGAGGAACTGTGGCGGCAGGTTGCGCCGCGCCTGGGGATCGCCGGCGACACCATCATGCGGCAGCCCTACCCGCGCGCCGACGACCTCGAGGTCGCGGGCTATGGGCAGGCGGAAGCCGACGTCGAATGGCTGCAGCAGATGGTCTCCACACTGCGCCGCATCCGCAGCGAACTGGGCGTGCCGCCGTCGAAACAGGTCCCGCTGCTGTTGCAGGGCGGCAACGCGGAAGATGCCGCGCGCGTGGCGCGCTTCGACCCGTCGCTGCGCTTCCTCAACCGGATCGCGTCGATCGAGACCCTCGACGGCGACCCGCCGCCCGCCGCCTCGGCGCTGGTCGGCGAACTCAAGCTGTTCGTGCCGCTGGCCGGCCTGGTCGACCTCGACGCCGAGCGCGCACGCCTGGACAAGGAGTTCAGGCGCGTCGAAGGCGAACTGGCGAAGTCGCGCGGCAAGCTGGCCAGCGAGACCTTCGTGCGCAACGCACCAGCCCCCGTGGTCGAGCAGGAGCGACAGCGCCTCGCCGAATGGAGCGCGCAACGCGATGCGCTGGCGGCACAGCGCCTGCGGCTCGGGTAATTCTGACCTGGCTAGCGCGATTTCTTGGCTATGGCGAGCCCTTCTCCCGCGAGCGGGAGAAGGTGGCGCGTAGCGCCGGATGAGGGCGCTCTTCGTCACGCACCTTCATCCCGCCCCCCGCTGCGCGCCCCAGGCCGCGCATGCGGGAGAGGGGGCGGGGTGAGGGTGTGTGGTGGTCGTGCCATGCGCGAGTCGCTTCGATCACCGGGGTTCGGATCCGGGGCGATGGCGGCTCAAGGATCCAGCAGTTCTATGGCCATCACGATCGCGTCCTCGCGGCCGTCGCGCGCGGGGTAGTAGCGCGGGCGGCGGCCGATCTCGTTGAAGCCCTCATCGAAGTACAGGGCGATCGCCTGTGGGTTCGACGGCCGCACTTCCAGGAACACCCGCTGGGCGCCGTGGCCGCGGGCGAGGCGGAGCAGCGAGCGCAGCAGGCGCCGGCCATGGCCGCGACCCTGCCGCCGCGAGTCGACGCAGACGTTGAGCACGTGGGCTTCGCCGGCGGCCACGCTGAGCACGCCATAGCCGATGATGCAGGCGCCGTCGTGCAGCACCCAGCAGGAGTAATCGGCGCGCAGGCAGTCGCGGAAGATGCCGTGCGTCCACGGGAACGGATAGGCGCCGCGCTCGATTTCCATCACCACGTCGAGATCGGCTTCGCGCATCGGCCGCAACGTGCCCGCAGCGCCGGCCGCTTCCTCGACCGTGACCGCGCTCATGGCCGGCCCCGCACGCTCACGCCGGCCGCTGTGCCGACGCGCGCAGCGCGCGCAGGCGTGGCCACAGCGCGCGCTTGGCGGCCGGGTCGCCGCGCAGGGCCGCAATCGGCATCCATGCCTTGCACAGCACATGTGCCTCGTTGTCGTCGTCGTCGGCATCGCGTCCCGCCGCGCGCAGCAGGGCGTGCAACAAAGGATCATCCGACAGGCGCGGCCGCTGCGGCGTGGCGCGGCAATACAGGGTGTGGCCGAGGGCCTGCAGTGCCTCGCGCTGCAAGGCATCCCAGTTCACAGGGCCCCACCTTTCGTGGACCGGCGCCGGCGCCAGGCCCATTGCAAGGGACCGGACAGGGCATAGGTCACCGACAGCACCAGCAGTGTGATCGGCGGGTTGATCCACAGCGCGATCAATGCCGCGAGCGCGATCAGTAGGGCGAAGAACGGCACCCGGTCGGCCTTAGGCCCGCGGCCGCCCTTGAAGCTGGTGTAGCGGATGCGGCTGACCATCAGCAGGCCGCACACGACGGTGATCGCCAGCGCGAGGTAGCGCAGTTCCTGCCCGGTGAACCCGAGGCTGTGCAGGGTCCACACCGAGCTCGCCATCAGCCCGGCCGCGGCCGGGCTGGCCAAGCCGATGAACCAGCGCTTGTCGACCTGTCCGACCTGGCTGTTGAAGCGCGCCAGCCGCAGCGCCGCGCAGGCCGCGTACAGGAACGCCGCCAGCCAGCCGATCTTGCCCAGGGTGGGCCCGTCGAACTTCATCGCCACCAGCGCCCAGTGGTACATCACCAGTGCCGGCGCCATGCCGAAGCTGACCAGGTCGGCGAGCGAATCGTACTGCACCCCGAACTCGCTCTGGGTGTTGGTCAGCCGCGCCACCCGGCCGTCGAGGCCGTCGAGCACGCCGGCGACGAAGATCGCGATGCAGGCCGCGCCATAGCGGCCCTGCGAGGCCGCGATGATGGCGAAGAAGCCCGCGAACAGCCCACCTGTGGTGAACAGGTTCGGCAGCAGGTAGATGCCGCGGCCGCGGGACGGCAAGGGCGGTGGCAGGTCCATGGTGGAAGTGTATCCGTTCCAAAAGCCGGCCCCTCAGTCCCGCACCGCACATACGGCTGCAACACCGCGGGCACGCGCTGACGGCGCGCGCGGTCGCGGCTGTTCACACACACCGGCGCCACAGCGCTTGCGCCGGCGGCGGCGTGGTGCTGCAATCCGGTGCCGCCCCCCGCCCTTGGCGGCCGGAGTATTCCCATGCAACGACTCATCCTCGGTGTGGTCCTCGTCCTGGCTGCCACCAGCCTGTCCACTGTCCGCGCCCAGCAGGCCACGGGCGAGGTCTACCAGTGGAAGGACGCCAGGGGCGTGACCCACTACTCGCAGACGCCGCCGGCCTCGGGCGCCTACCAGCAACGGGTCATCACCCACAGCGGCAGCCCGTCGACGCTCGCGAGCGCGTCCGCGGCGAACGCCGAAAACCCGCAATGCGTGGTCGCGCGCAGGAATATCACGGCGCTGGAAAGCGGCCAGGCCGCGGGCCCCGATGCCGACGGCGACGGCAAGCCCGACCAGACCCTCGATCCAGCCCAGCGCGCGGCCCAGCTGGAACTGGCCCGGGCTGCGGTCAAGGCCTACTGCGTCCCCTGAGCGCAGGCGGGCAGGCACGATGCGACTGGCCTGGGCCATCGTCGCGGGACTGGCCGCCGGCATCGCGCTGGCGTGGTGGCTGTCGCCGGAATCGCCGCAGGCCGCGCAAGCCAAGAAGCTACGCGCGGAACAGGCGGCCGCCGCCAACTTGGCGGACGCGCGCGAGGTGCTCTACCGTTGGACCGATGCCGCCGGCGTGGTCCACGTCACCCAGCAGCCGCCGCCCAAGGGGCAGCGCTACGACAAGGTCGACCTGCAGCCGCGCGAAGGCATCGAGATCGACGGCAGGCGACAGTAGAAACACGATCCACAGGCGGGCGCCGGTCAGACCGCAGCGTGCTGCATGGCACAATGCATGGCTACCCCCTGAAAGCGACTCCGTGATGCGCCTGTCCCGGTTCCACCTCCATACCGAGAAGGAAACCCCGGCCGAGGCCGAGCTCGCCAGCCACCGGCTGATGCTCAAGGCCGGCATGGTGCGCAAGCTCGCCGCCGGCATCTACACCTGGTCGCCGCTGGGCCTGCGCGTGCTGCGCAAGGTGGAAGCCATCGTGCGCGAGGAGATGGACGCCGCCGGCGCGATCGAGCTGCTGATGCCGTCAATCCAGCCGCGCGAGCTGTGGGAGGAGAGCGGCCGCTGGCAGAAATTCGGCGGCCAGTTGCTCAAGCTTCGCGACCGCAAGGACGCCGAGTACGCCTACGGCCCGACCCACGAGGAAGTGATCACCGACTTCGCCCGTCACGAACTGGCTAGCTACAAGCAGTTGCCGGTGACCTTCTACCAGATCCAGACCAAATTCCGCGACGAGATCCGGCCCCGCTTCGGGGTCATGCGCGCGCGCGAGTTCCTGATGAAGGACGCCTACTCCTTCGACCTCGACGACGCTGGCATGGAGCGTGCCTACCGCACCATGCACGAGGCGTACACGCGCATCTTCACCCGCCTGGGCCTGGACTTCCGCGCGGTGCAGGCCGACTCCGGTGCGATCGGCGGCGACGCCTCGCAGGAGTTCCATGTGCTCGCCGAATCCGGCGAGGATGCGATCGCCTTCTCCGACGGCTCCGGCTACGCCGCCAACGTCGAGACCGCGCAGGCGGCCGAGCCCGGCCCACGCCCAGCACCTGCGGAAGACATGCGCAAGGTGGCGACACCGGCGCAGAAGACCTGCGCCGAGGTCGCTGCGTTGCTGGACCTGCCGCTGGCGCGCACGGTCAAGTCGATCGCGCTGCTTGACGGCGCCGGCCGCTTCACCCTCGCCCTGGTCCGCGGCGACCACGAGGCCAACCAGATCAAGCTCGCCAAGGTCGACGGCCTGGACGGCTACCGGCTGGCGAGCGAAGCGGAGATCGTCGCCCACCTCGGCTGCGAGCCAGGATTCCTCGGTCCGGTGGATCCCAGGCGGCCCATCCGCGTGGTCGCCGACCGCGAGGTCGCGGCGATGGCCGACATGGTGGTCGGCGCCAACACGCCCGGTTTCCATCTCGCCGGCGTCAACTGGGGCCGCGACCTGCCGGAACCGGCGCTGGTCGCGGACATCCGCAACGTGGTCGACGGCGACCGCGCCGACGACGGCGGCAGGCTGCGCATCGTCCGCGGCATCGAGGTCGGCCACGTGTTCCAGCTCGGCCGCAGCTATGCCGAGGCGATGGGCTGCAGCGTGCTCGATGACAGCGGCCGCGCTTGTGTGCCGGCGATGGGCTGTTACGGCATCGGCATCTCGCGCATCGTGGCGGCGGCGATCGAGCAGAACCACGACGCGGCCGGGATCCTGTGGCCGCAGGCGATGGCGCCGTGGCAAGTGGCGGTCTGCGTGATCAATCCGAAGAAGGACGCCGCGGTCGCCGAGGCCGCAGACGCGCTGTACCGAGAACTCGCTGCCGCCGGCATCGAGGTTGTCATCGACGACCGCGGCCTGCGGCCGGGCGCGATGTTCGCCGACATCGAGCTGATCGGCATCCCGCATCGCGTGGTGGTGTCCGAGCGCGCACTGGCGGCGGGTACTTTCGAATATCGTGCGCGCACCGCGTCGGACTCCGAGCAGCTCGACCAGGCCGAATTGCTCATGCGCCTGGGGGGCTGATATTCCGCGACTTTCTCCGGCAACTAATGTCTAGGTTAATCCATGTATTGCTGGTCCAAATTAAACCCGCATTTGTGATTATCGGCCTGCTGCGATTATCATCGACGTCCAGCCACGGATCGGCGCCATTCCCGCAGATGATCCGGAGCAGCAGATGACGATCGATTTGAACGCCCTTTCCACCCGCGAGCTGGACTCGCTGATCACCCAGGCCGAGAAGCGCAAGGCCACCTTGAAGAAACGGAGGCCCATCGCCACCGTGCGCGCGAAGTTCCGCGCCGCCGCCAAGGCCGAGGGATATACCGTCGAGGAGTTGTTCGGCGGCAAGGCGGCCAGGTCCGCGGCCACGCGTACGCCACGCAAGACCTCCAAGACAAAGGGGCGCAAGCTGGGGAAGGTGGCGCCGAAATACCGAAATCCGGCCAAGCCGTCGGAAACCTGGACCGGCCGCGGCAAGCCGCCACGCTGGATGGCGCCGTTGCTGAAGAAGGGCAAGAAACCCGAAGATTTCCTGATCAAGAAATGACAGGAAAGATTCCCCGTCCCGACAACGCCGGCCCAGTGCCGGCGTTATTTTTTGGAAGGTATCCCGGCGCCCGCCTCATTGCGCATCGTTGCGTCAGGAAAACGCGGCGCGCCCGACTGCGCCCCTACAAGTTCCGCCGCGACGGCAGCAGCAGGTTGCCGAACATCAACCCCGCCACCAGCGACAGCAGGATGTTGACCACCGCCAGTGCCGCGTCGCTTCCGGCCGCCAAGTCCTGCTGCTGCAGCGACACGATCAGGCTGCGCACACTGGCGCTGCCGGGGACCATCAGGATGATGCCAGGCACCCGCACCACCGCCCCGGGACGCTTCCTCCAGCGCGCATAGCCGTTGCCGGCGGCACTGATCAACAGCGCCGCCAGGAAGATGCCGATCGTGCTGCCCCAGGCCTCCCCGGCCAGCCGCGAGATCGCGTAACCGGACATCGCCGCCAGCATCACCAGCAGGTAATCGCGGCGGTTGGCGCGGAACAGCACCGCGAACGCGAACGCCGCCAGCACCAGCGCGCCCCACTCCACCCACTCCGGCTGCGGCCGCGACGCCCGCACCATCGGCGCGATCTCCAGCAGCTGAGCCACGGTCAGCGCGATCATCGTGCCCACGGTCAGCTTGACCATCGTCGCCACTGCCCCGGCGAAGCGCGCAGTACCGGAGACCAGGTGCTGGCTGGTCAGTTCGTTGACCGCATTGGTCAGCGCCATGCCGGGCATCAGCACGATCAGCGACGCGATCACCACGGTGTTGAGGTTGAGCGGGCCGACGAAGCTGGCCACCGCGATCGCGATCGAACCCGCCAGCATCGCGGCGATGGCATCGCCCGCCTCCTTGAGCCGTGGGCGGTCGCGGGTCGCCTGCTCCAGCATCCCGATCACCAGGCCGATCAGCCCGGCGGTGGCGATGTCCAGCCACGGCAGCCGAAGCAGGCCGGCGACACTGGCGCCGGCCAGGCTGAAGCCCAGCACCTGCATCAGGTTGCCACGCCAGCCCGCGCGACGGTTGAGCGCGCGCAGCGCATTGTGGCCCTCGGCCAGTCCCAGGCGGCCGCTCATCACCTCTTCGGCGATGCGGTCGGCTTCGCACAGCTTGTAGAGATGGGTCTCGCCCGGGGTCAGCCGCAAGACCCGGGTGGTGTCGGTCTCGCCGGTTGGGCGGGTGGAATCGCTGAACGACAGCACCATGCCGGTCGGGTTGATCCAGGGCTCACAGTCCAGGCCCAGCTGCTGCGCCACCGTGGTCAGCGCGGCCTCCAGCCGCTGGGTGGTGGTGCCGTAGGCATGCAGGTGCTCGGCCAGCTCGACCACGAAGGCGATGCGGGCGGCATAGGTGTCGTGGCGGGCGGGCGAAGCAGACATGACGGCGAGCATCCTACGCGTCCATCGCCGTGCACAGCAGGCATCGACCCCGTGCGGGCCACTGCTCCGGTGCGCGAGGCTCACGGCCTCTACGACACCGGTCCATGTATCCTCGTCGCGCTCGCCCCACGGACCCAGCGCCACGCCCCACCACCCGACGCATGACCGCCCCTGCCGCCACCCCGCCCAGCCTCGAGGCAGACCCGCAAGCGCAGGGCGAGCTGCGCCTGCGCGGGCGCTGGACCCTGCGCCATGCCGGCGAGCTCGGCCAGGTGCTGCGCGAGGCGCCGGAGGCCGTCGAGTCGGTGGATGCCACCGGCGTCGACCGCCTGGACTCGCTCGGCGTGCTCCAGCTGCTGCGCTTCGCCCACCGCCGCGGCGTCGACTTCAAGTCCTTCCGCTTCAGCGACGACCACCAGGCGCTGGTGTCGGCGATAGAGGACGTCGCCGACGACCGCCCGAAGAAGAAGCGCGAGTACGGTTTCGCCGCGGCGGTCGGCCGGCTCGGCTTTGCGATGCAGGACAACGGCAAGGAGATCGTCACCCTGGTCAGCTTCTTCGGCGAGAACCTCGCCAAGCTGCTGCGCATGGTGAAGGAGCCGCGCCGGTTCCGGATGACCGCCACCGTCTACCACATGGAGCAGGTGGGCCTGGACGCGGTGCCGCTGGTGATCCTGCTCTCCTACCTGGTCGGCGCGGTGATCGCCTTCCTGGGCGCCACCATCCTGGCCGACTTCGGCGCCACCATCTTCGTGGTCGAACTGGTCAGCATCGCCTTCCTGCGCGAGTTCGGCGTGCTGCTCACCGCGATCCTGCTCGCCGGCCGCACCGCCAGCGCGTTCACGGCGCAGATCGGCGCCATGGTCAGCCGCGAGGAGGTCGACGCCATCCGCACCCTGGGGCTCGACCCGATCGACCTGCTGGTGATCCCGCGGCTGCTGGCGCTGCTGGTGATGCTGCCGCTGCTGACCTTCATCGCCATGGTCGCCGGCCTGCTCGGCGGGCTGTCGGTCGGCGCCTTCAGCCTCGACATCCCGCCGCAGGCCTATCTTGCCCGGATGGAAGAGCAGATGGAGATCCGACACTTCATGGTCGGCATGTCGAAGGCGCCGGTGTTCGCGCTGGTCATCGGCCTGATCGGCTGCCTGGAGGGGCTGCAAGTCGAGGGCACGGCGCAGTCGGTCGGCGAGCGCACCACCTCCAGCGTGGTGCAGACGATCTCGCTGGTGATCATCCTCGACGCGCTGGCGGCGATCTGGTTCATGAACATGGGCTGGTGACCATGGCCTCCGACGACATGGCGCACGACCAGCTCGACGATGCCGACAACGATACGCCCGTGATCCGCGTGCGTGGCCTGGTCAATCGCTTCGATCCGCTGACGGTGCACGAGGACCTCGACCTCGACGTGCGTCGTGGCGAGATCCTCGGCGTGGTCGGTGGTTCGGGCAGCGGCAAATCGGTGCTGATGCGGTCGATCATCGGCCTGCGCCGGCCCGATGCCGGCGAGATCGAGGTAATGGGCATGGATGCCCTCTCCGACGACCCGGAGGACCGGCTCTACATCGAGCGCCGCAGCGGCGTCCTGTTCCAGGACGGCGCGCTGTTCTCCTCGCTGACCGTGGGCGAGAACGTGCAGGTGCCGCTGAAGGAGCACTACCCGGAACTGCCCGACTCGCTGCGCTACGAGCTCGCCCTGCTCAAGGTGAAGCTGTCCGGCCTGCCCGCCAACGCCCTCGAAAAGCTGCCGTCGCAGCTCTCCGGCGGCATGCGCAAGCGCGCCGGCTTGGCGCGCGCGCTGGCGCTGGACCCGCCGCTGCTGTTCCTCGACGAGCCCACCGCGGGGCTCGATCCGATCGGCGCGGCCGCCTTCGACGACCTCCTGCGCACCCTGCAACAGGCGCTGGGGCTGACGGTGTTCCTCATCACCCACGACCTCGACACCCTGTACGCTATCTGCGATCGCGTCGCGGTGCTGGCGGACAAGCGCGTGGTTGCCGTCGGCCCGCTGGCGGAGATCGAACGCTGCGACCACGCATGGGTGCAGGAGTACTTTCATGGCCCCCGTGGCCGCGCGGCCCAGGACGCGACCAAACGCACCGCCAAGGAAGCCTAGGATGGAAACCAAAGCAAACTATGTCCTGATCGGCGCCTTCACCATCGGCGTGTCGCTGTTCCTTCTGCTGTTCGCGCTGTGGGCGGCCAAGTACTCCTCTGATCGCAGCTGGCAGCACTACCATGTGATCTTCAACGAGCCGGTCACCGGGCTGAGTACGGGCAGTGCCGTGCAGTACAACGGCATCGCCATCGGCACCGTCGAGGAACTCTCGCTGGCGCCGCAGGACCCGCGCCGGGTGATCGCCCTGGTCAAGCTGCAGGCCGATGCCCCGGTCAAGGTCGACACCCGCGCCAAGATGTCGATGACCGGCCTGACCGGCAGCACTTTCATCCAGCTCACCGGCGGCAGCCCCGAGGCGCCGCGGCTGACTGCGCGCGACAACAGCGAGATCCCGGTGATCCAGACCGAACCGTCCGCACTGCAGAACATCGCCGACACCGCCAATCGCCTGGTCGCCCGCCTGGACGAGGTGCTCAGCGACGAGAACGTGCAACGCATCGCGCAGACGCTGGAGAACCTCGAGCAGATGACCGGCGCCGTCGCCGACCAGCGCGAGGACTTGCGGACACTGATCGTCAATGCCCGCGAGGCCAGTGAAAAACTCGGCACCACCCTCGACACCACCAACCGCGCACTGAGCGACATCGACCGCGAACTGGTGCAGAAGCTGCCGGGCATGGTCGCAAAGCTCGATGCCACGCTGGCGAAGATGGATGCCGCCGCCGGCAGCGCCGAAGCGATCCTGGGCGAAAACCGCACCGCCATCAGCAGTTTCGCCAACGACGGCCTGGCCCAGCTGGGGCCGACCTTGGGTGAGCTGCGCGCGCTGGTCCGCGATTTGCGCCGAATCAGCGACCGCCTCGACAACAACCCGGCCGGCTACCTGTTCGGCCGCGACGCACCGAAGGAGTTCGAGCCGTGATGCAGCCTGGGATCGAAAATCGAAAATCCAACAACGTGACGGCGGGACGCCTGGTCGCGATCGCCATGCTGACGGCCGCACTGGCCGGATGCGCGCTGCTGGGCGGCGGCGAGCGCACCGCCGCAACGGTGTATGCGCCCGACCCGCGCGTGCCGGCGGACCCGGCCTGGCCGGCCGTACGTTGGCAGCTCTCGGTGAGTCCTGTCACCGCGGCGCGCGTGATCGACAGCTACCGCATCGCCGTGCGCCCCTCGCCGGGCGAGCTGGAGGTCTACAAGGGTGCGCGCTGGGCCAAGACCCCCACCGACATGCTGCAGGACTCGCTGCTCATGGCGCTGGAGGACTCCGGCCGCATCGGCGCGGTGGCCCGCCAGGGCAGCGGGGTTGGCGCCGACTACAGGCTGGTACTGGACCTGCGCCGGTTCGAGGCCGACTACGCTGGCAATGCGGTGCCTGCGGCGACCATCGAGGTCAATGCCAAGCTGCTGCACGCCAGCGATCAGGAGATCATCTCCTCGCGCACCTTCCTGCACGCCGAACCGGCTGCGGGTGTCGAAGTGGCGCAGGTCACCGATGCGTTTTCGCGAGGTCTCGGCCGGCTCAGCCACGAGCTCGCCGGCTGGGTCTTGGCCACCGGCGCCGCGCACGACCGGAGCACGCACCGGTAGGTGGGCCTGAACCCACCCTACCGCTGGATCCGGCGGAAGGTCAGGTTGATCCTCGGGCCCACGGGACGCGCAGTCCGTGGCAGGGCGTGCCGATAATGGCGCTGGGTCTCGCCACCCATCAGCAGCAGGCTGCCATGGTCGAGGTCCAGCCCGGTCCGCGCATCGCCATCACCTCCGCGCCGCCATGACCCCGCCGCGACGCGCGCCACCGGCTTGAGCAGGAAGCGCCGGGTCGCCCCCAGGCTGAGCGAGGCGATCACCGGGCATGGGCCGAGCTCGCGCTCGTCGTCGCGGTGCCAGCCCATGGCATCGCGGCCGTCGCGGTAGAGGTTGGCCAGCACGCTGTTGAAGTCCGTGTCGCAGGCAGCGGCCACGCGCCGGCGGATGGGCTGCAGCCCGGGGGGCCAGGGATGCGGCTCGAAGCGCGCGCCGGAATAGGCGTAGGTGGTTCCCGGGTCGCCGATCCAGCAGCTCAGCCGCGGCGAATCCACCTCGCGCCCGAACAGGCGGATGCGATGCCTTTGCCACGGGATCGCCTCAAGCAGCGTCTGCAGCAGCGCGTCCGCCTCGTCCCGCGGCAACCACGACGGGTCGAGCGCGACATCGGCGCCAGGCAAGTCGATCGACGTCCATCCCATGCCTGCGACGCTAACACGCGTCGCGCGGACGACGCCGTCGCGGATTTGCCGCCTTCACGTCAAACCCGCGACAATCGCCGCATGCCACCCGGACCCACCGCATGAACGAGCCCGCAGGCCCGCAAGACCCCGGCGCGGAGACCGGGCGCGACGTGATGGAGTACGACGTCCTCGCCGTCGGCGCCGGGCCGGCCGGGCTGTCGTTCGCGATCCGGCTCAAGCAGTTGAACCCGGAACTGTCGGTGTGCGTGATCGAGAAATCGAGCACCATCGGCGCCCACATCCTCTCCGGCGCGGTGATCGAGACCGGCCCGCTCGATGCCCTGCTGCCGGACTGGCGCGACAGCCCGCCACCGATCTGCGTGCCCGCGACCGAGGACGAGTTCTGGTACCTGACCAAGACCGGCGGCTGGAAATTCCCGGTCGTGCCACCGGGCATGAACAACCACGGCAACGTCATCGTCTCGCTGGGCGCGATGTGCGCCTGGCTGGCGCCGCAGGCGGAGGCGCTGGGGGTGGAGATCTATCCCGGCTTCGCCGCCGCCGAGACCCTGCACGACGACGACGGCACGGTGCTGGGGG
>JALZMP010000046.1 GCA_030858145.1 Pseudomonadota bacterium | reverse complement strand
CACCGAGACCTCGCCGGCGTCGAAGCCGGGCAGCGCGGACACCGCCACCGGGGAATCCATGCGCAGCGCGTCGTCGAGCCCGGGCGACGCTGCTGCCATCAGGCCGGCTTCGGCCAGGCGCGACTGGTAGCGCGCACGCGTCCCGCGCATGCGATTGACCCGCAGCCACAGCGGCGCCGGCACCATGCTGGCGGCGGCGATGGCGTCGAACTCGCCGGGCCAGTCATTCTGCAGGGCCTCGCGCAGCCACGGTGGCCACGCCGCGCCGGGGTCGCCCGGTGGCAGGCCTTCGCGCTGCGCGCGTCGCAGCAGAGCATTGACCAGGCCCGTCTGGCGGGCGTAGCCGAGCGCGCGCGCGGCCTCGACCGTGGCCGCAACCGCGGCATGCGGCGGCAGGCCGAGCACGTCGAGCTGGGCGAAGCCTGCATGGAGCAGGGCTCGCAATCGGCCTTCGTTGCGCGCGAGTGGTTTCGGCATCCATGCCAGCAGCGCGGCGTCGTGGCGCACGCGCTGGCGCAGGGCGGCGAAGCAGATCGCCTCGACCAGGGCGCGGTCGCGGGGGTCGGCGATACGCGGCAAGGCCGTGGCGAGCTCGGCCTTCAGCGATCGCCCGTGGTGCAGCACGGCGTCGAGCACGCGTGTGGCCGCCACCCGCGGCGCGGCGCCTGGACTCATGCCCTCACCCTAGCCCTCTCCCGCAGGCGGAACAGGGGATGGGATGGACGGGGGTGTCGCGACCGGCGTGATGCCCTCTCCCGCAAGCGGGAGAGGGGATTGGAGGTCGCGGCGCGCGTTGAGGTAGTCCGCGGCGGTGATCGCGCGGCCGCCGGCACGTTGCAGGGTCAGGATCCGCAGCGCGCCCTCGCCGCAGGCAACGTCGAGCCCGGCACGACCGGCATGCAGCAGCGTCCCCGGCGTGCTGCCATGCGCGAGCGGAAGCGCCCGCGCGGCGTGTACCCGCAGGCGCTCGCCGGCAAGCTCGGCCTCGGCCATCGGCCAGGGATTGAACGCGCGCACCTGGTGAGCCAGTAGCGTCGCCGGCTGCGCCCAGTCCAGCCGCGCCTCGGCCTTGTCGAGCTTGCGCGCGAGGGTCACGCCTTGCGCTGGCTGTGGACGCGGCTGCGGCAGCAGGGTTGCATTGAGCAGGCCGAGGCCGTCGGCCAGCACCTGCGCACCGAGCGCGGCCAGGCGGTCATGCAGTTGGCCCGCGGTCTCGGCGTCGCCGATCGCCGTGCGCAGCGACAGCAGCACCGGACCGGTGTCCAGGCCGGCCTCCATCTGCATCAGGCACACGCCGGTCTCGGCATCGCCGGCCTCGATCGCGCGCTGGATCGGCGCCGCGCCGCGCCAGCGCGGCAGCAGCGAGGCATGCACATTCCAGCAGCCGTAGCGCGGGATCGCGAGCACGGCCCGCGGCAGGATCAGGCCATAGGCCACCACCACCATCAGGTCCGGGGTCAGTGCGCGCAGGGCGTCGTGCTCTGCCTGCGGTTTCAGGGTCCCCGGTTGCCGCACCGGGATCCCGCGCTGCAGCGCCTCGCGCTTGACCGGCGAGGCATGCAGCCCGCGTCCGCGCCCGGCCGAGCGGTCGGGCTGGGTGTAGACCGCCACCACTTCGGCGCGAGTCGCCGCCACGCGCAGCGCCGGCACGGCGAACTCCGGGGTGCCGGCGAAGGCGATTCTCACGGAAAAGCCGGAGCCCTACTCGTCATGCTTGCGCAGCTTCTCGTACTTCTTCAGCGCGAGCGTGCGCTTGAGCGGCGACAGGTGGTCGATGAAGAGTTTTCCGTCGAGATGGTCGACCTCGTGCTGGATGCAGGTCGCGAGCAGGCCGTCGACCTCGAGTGCGAACGGGTTACCGTGCCGGTCCAGGGCCTCGACGGCGATGCCGTCGGCGCGGGTCACGTCGGCGAAGATGCCCGGGATCGACAGGCAGCCCTCCTGGTGGGCGCGCAGCTCGGCGCTGCGCTGACGAATCACCGGGTTGACGAACACCAGCGGCGCGTCGCGTTCCTCGCTTACATCGATGATCATGAAGCGCTCGTGGGTGTCGACCTGGGTGGCCGCCAGGCCAATGCCCGGGGCCGCGTACATGGTCTCGAACATGTCATCGAGCAGGCGCTGGAACGCAGGTTCGGCGGTACGCGGCGCGGCCACGGCTGCTGCCACCTTGCGCAGGCGCGGGTGGGGCAGCTCGAGGATCGGGATCAGGGGCATGGCGGCAGGCGGGAGCAGGCGGCAAAAGGGGGCGGTGGTCACAACCGCGCGCGGTCGCCGCATTGTACCGTCGGCACGCTTGCCTCCGCCCGGTATTTGTGGGCTATAGTGCGGGCGCTGCACGGGGAAATATCCAAGGGGAGCAAGTAGATGGACGGCATGCTTAAGCGCCTTTCTCAGGGGCTACGCACGGGTGTCGCAGTCGCGCTGCTGACGTTGGCGACCTACGCCGCCGCGCAGGGCCTGCGTGGCGACCACCCGGACACCTACGTGGTGAAGCGAGGCGATACGTTGTGGGACATCGCGGGACGCTTCCTGCAGCGGCCCTGGCTGTGGCCGGAGATCTGGCAGGCCAATCCGCAGATCCGCAACCCGCACCTGATCTATCCCGGCGACGTGCTCAGCCTCGCCTACCTCAATCGCCTCGGCATGCAGCCCGGCCCCCGCGAAGGCGCGCCGATCAATGCGATCCCGCTGTCGCAGATCGAGCCGTTCCTGAAGGACCTGCGCATCGTCGATGCCTACGAGCACCTGCCATACGTCGTCGGGCTCGAGGACGACCGCCTGCGCGGCTCGCGCGGCCAGGTGGCTTACGCGCGCGGGCTGCCGCAGCCCGCGGCCGGGATGCGCTACGCCGTGGTGCGGCCGACGGTGCGCTACGCCCACCTCGCCCGCGCCGGCCTGTGTTGCGACATCTTTCCCAAGGACGACCTCGATTTCCGCGGCCGTCGCGAGATCGACTTCAACCAGTACTGGACCAACGTGGTCTTCCCGAAGAAGGGTTCGGAGATCCTCGGTTACGAGATGATGCAGGTCAACGTCGGCACCGTCACCCGCGGCGAAGTGGGCGGCATCGGCGCCAGCACCCTGCTGCTCGACAACGAGGGCCGCGAGGTCCGCATCGGCGACCGCCTGGTCGCGGTCGATCCGCAACCCTACGACCTGCAGTTCTTCCCGCATCCGCCCAGGGTGCAGACCGAATACGGCCGCGCGCGGATCCTCGCCGTGGCCGACATGCTCAGCACCGGCGGCCCGCGCGACGTGGTCGCGCTGTCAGTCGGCGCCCGCGAGGGCGTCGACAACGGCACCGTGTTCTCGATCTGGCGCGGGGGCAGCAATGTCGTCGACCAGGTGCAGTACGGCAAGGAACGCGATCCGTTCACTGTCGATTTCGAGGACAAGGTGCGCCTGCCCGACGAGTTCGCCGGCCACGTGATGGTGTTCCGTACCTTCGACCGGGTCAGCTACGGCCTGGTGATGGACAGCATCAAGCCGTCGCGGCTGGGCTACCACCTCAAACATCCCGACGCGCCGTACTGACGGTTCGGAGTTTTCCGACGCTCTGCCACGACGGCGCCCGAGGGCGCCGTCGTCGT
>JALZMP010000021.1 GCA_030858145.1 Pseudomonadota bacterium | reverse complement strand
ATGGACTTGATCAGACATCGCGAGTCCGGCACATGTCCGGACTCGCTCCCACGGATCAAACACTTGCGTGTTTGCTCCGTGGGCAAACCGTCCTGGTTTGCGGAAGCTCTGAACTTGTTCAGAGCTTCCTTAGCCTGGCGTCGACCGTGTCGGGCCACGATCACGGCTTTCAGCCTCCTCCGCCAACCCGCGCGACAATGGCGGCCACCTTTCATGTCGCCTCGCCATGTCCGTCACCAGCACCGCCGCACTCGTCGCCCTCGGCCAGCGCCACAGCCTGCCCATCTATCGTCCGCGTGATCTGATCCTGGAACGCGGCCGGGGCGCGCGCCTCTGGGACCGCGACGGCCGCGACTACGTCGATCTCGCCGCCGGCATCGCGGTGTGCGGGCTCGGCCACAACGACCCCGACCTCGTTGCCGCCCTGGTCGAGCAGGCCGGCAGGCTGTGGCATACCAGCAACGTCTTTTACAGCGAGCCGCCGCTGCGCCTGGCGCAGGAGCTGGTGCAGGCTTCGCGTTTCGCCGAGCGGGTGTTCCTGTGCAATTCCGGTGCCGAGGCCAACGAGGCCGCGATCAAGCTGGCGCGCAAGTGGGCGACGGCACAGGGGCGCGAGCCGGCGCGGCGGGTGATCGTCAGTTTTCGCGGCAGCTTCCACGGCCGCACCCTGGCCGCGGTCACCGCGACCGCGCAGCCGAAGTATCACGAAGGCTACGAGCCGTTGCCGCCGGGTTTTCATTACGTCGATTTCAACGACATCGCGCAGCTGGAGCAGGCGATGTCAGGCGGCGACGTGTGCGCGGTGCTGCTCGAACCGGTGCAGGGCGAAGGCGGGGTGATGCCGGCGGCGCCTGGGTTCCTGAAGTCGGTGCGCGCGCTGTGCGACCGTCATGACGCGTTGCTGGTGCTCGACGAGATCCAGTGCGGCATGGGCCGCACCGGCACCCTGTTCGCGCATTGGCAGGATGCGGTGACGCCGGACATCGTGACGCTGGCGAAGGCGCTGGGCGGCGGCTTCCCGATCGGTGCGATGCTGGCCGGACCGAAGGCTGCCGAGACCATGCAGTTCGGCGACCACGGCACCACCTTCGGCGGCAACCCGCTGGCCGCGGCGGTGGCGCGAGTGGCGCTTCGCAAGCTGGCCTCGGAGGAGATTGCCGCCAACGTCGCCCGGCAGTCGGGCGCACTGCGCGCCGGCCTGATGGCGCTCGACACGGAGTTGGGGCTGTTCGCCGAGGTCCGCGGCCGCGGACTGATGCTTGGCGCCGTGCTGGCGCCGGCCCATGCCGGCCGTGCCGGCGAGATACTCGACCATGCCGCCGCGCATGGCTTGCTGCTCCTGCAGGCCGGCCCGGACGTGCTGCGCTTCGTGCCGCCGTTGAACATCGGCGACGATGAAATCGCGGACGGGCTGACCCGCCTGGGCGATGCGTTGCGCGCATTCACGGCCCGGGCGGCTTCTGCCTGAGGCGGTATCCAGGCCACGGGTCCGGGGCGTTGTCGCCGCCGCCAGGATGCTGAAGTCGGCGCTGGGCGACCGGTCTGGGGTCAGAACTCGTACTGGAGTCCGACGAGGGCGGTGCGTGGCCGGCCCGGACGCGCGCCGCTGGGACGACGCGCGGCGAGATAGGTCTCGTCCAGCAGGTTCTCCACCTTGCCCAGCAGCTCCAGGTTGCCGGCGATGCGCCAGCGGGCCGCCAGGTCGAGGACGAGCGCGCTGTCGATGCGCTCGTTGCGTGGGATCCTGCCTTGGCCCGCGACTTCACGCATCTCGCCGACGTATGCCGCGCTCACGTCTGCGGACCAGCGCTCGCCCTCGGCGCCGGCACTGACCCACAGCAGCTGTTGGGGCAGGTAGGGCAAGGCATCGCCCGAAACCACCTCGCCCCATTCCTCGAAGCCGCTGCTGAAACTGTTGCGAAACTCGGTCCGGGTCCACGTGTAGGCTGCGCGCAACGGGAAGCGCAGGTCGCGGTCGCGGCGGGCAACCCATGACACGCGCGCCTCCACGCCGCCGACGCGCGCCTGGCCGCCGTCGAATTGCTCGCCGATGTTGCAACCGCCGCCGGTGGACTCGGTGCAGGTGCCGACCAGGTTGGCATAGGCGTTGTAGAAAGCCACCGCCTCGCCTGACAGGCTGCCGCGATCGACACGCACGCCGAGCTCGTGGTTGCGGCTGCGCTCCGCCGCGGCGTCCGAGCCGGGCGCGGGCGGGTTGAAGCCGCGGCTGACGCTGCCGAACAGCGACCAGCCTTCGCCCAGCGCCCAGCTGGCGCCGAGCCCCGGGATCCACTGGTCGACCTCGCCGCGCAGCACGCGCGTCGGCGCCTGCGCGCGACCGTCGGGCGTGCGCGCGAAGTCGACGCGCAGCAGCTCGATGTCCTCGTACCGCACCCCCGGCGCCAGGGTCAGCCTGCCGACGCTGATTTCGTCAGCGAGGTAGTAGGACCAGGCCTTGGCACTGCCGACGCGGTTGTCCTGGCTGCCGGGCAGGCCGGGCGAGGTGAGGATCAGACGACCGCCCTGCATCCGGTAGCGGTCGTCCTGCTGGAACCGGTCCTCCTCGTCCTCGTGGTAGCGCACGCTGGCCAGGATCTGGTGCGAGACGCGGTCGCCGTCGATGCGCCAGCCCAGAGCGGTCTGCGCGCCCTGGGCGTAGTAGGCGCGATTGTTGTTGCGGATGCGCAAGGCATTGTCGAACGAGCTCGTGCCGGTGAGCCATCCGTATTCGGTGGCGTACGTGGCCGGATCGGCCAGCACGGTTTCGAGCCCGAGGGTGGCGGTGTTGATGGCGTTGCGGACGTCGTGCAGTTTGTACCAGGCGCGCGTGGTGTCGTGGCGGTAGAACACGGTGCTGAGATCGATACGGTCATTGAAGGCGATGGTGTGGCGAAGCTGGGCGTCGGTGTGTTCGACGTCGAGCTGGTCGAGCTGGCTGGCGGCGTAGCGACGATAGGGCGTTGCAGCGAAATCCGCGTCGCTGAGGCCCAGGTAGGTCTCGTCGGAGTCCTGGTCGTTGCGGCCGAGGCGCAGCTCCACGCGCTGCTTCGGACCCTGGCCGGTGTCGTGGGTGTAGGCCAGCTTCACGATCGCGTCCTGCAGGTCGTAGCCGGTGTCGCCGCCGCCGTCGAGCTGTTTGAAGCCGTCGCTGCGCTGCTGCACGGTCTCGACCAGGAAGCCGAAGCCCTTGTCCTGCTGGCCGCCGAGCCAGGCATGTCCGAGCGTGGTGTTGTCGCGACCGAACAGCAGGCTGGCCTCGCCGCCCAGCGTCGTGTCGGGGATGGGCGTGGAGATCAGGTTGATCGCGCCGCCGGTGGTGCGCGGTCCGTTGCGGACCGCCGCCGCTCCCTTGAGGATTTCGACCGCGTGCATGCGCGCCGTGGTCGGGAAGTAGTAGGCGGCCGGCGCGGCGTAGGTCGCCGGCGCGATCAGCACGCCGTCCTCCATCACCGTGATCCGGCTGTTGCGGTCGATGCCGGAGCCGCGGATGCCAATGTTCGGGCGCAGTCCGTAGCCATCCTCCTCGACCACGTAGACGCCAGGCGCCTGGCGCAGCACGCGCTGGATGTCGGCGTACTCGAAGTCCTTCAGAGACTCCTCGCCGATGTACTGGGCGGCACCGGTGATTTCGCGGGCGCGGGCGGCGCTGCCGATGACCTGGATGCGGTCGAGGGTGGTGGGATCGGGCGCTGCGGTGATCTCGGCCCGCGCGGGCAGGGCGTGCAGAGCCGCCGTGATGGCGATGCAGAGCACCCAACAGGCGTGCAAGCGGGGCGAGGACAGGTCGGAGCAGGGCATGGCTTGCTTCTTCGGTCGCGAACTACGGCCTCCCGCTGGCGGACCGTGCCAGCGCGCCAGACGGCTCGCGGGCTGGCGGAATGCGATTTTAAATGAGAATCATTATTAGTCAATAGGAGGTCTCGGCTGAGTAAGAGTGTGCACATGCCGGTGGCGGGACACACGCTAGGCATGCACACAATTTGTAGATTCCTAAGGGAAATTCGCGGGATGGACCGGAAAAGCGAGACCTGACCTGGCAAGTCCATGGATGGACCGCGCGCTCCTTCATCGAGACAATGCCCTCCCGGCCAGTCCGCCTAGGCGCGAATACTTAGCAGCGCACGTCCCAGGTCGGCCAGCAGGTCCTCGACATGCTCCAGACCGACCGACAGCCGAAGCAGTCCGGGCGGCGAGGTGGGGTGGTCTCCTTCGACCGAAGCGCGGTGCTCGACCAGCGACTCGCAGCCGCCGAGCGAAGTCGCATTGGTGAACAGCTCGAGCGCGCCGGCGAGTGCCAGCGCGGCCTCGCGCCCGCCGCGCAACTCGACACTGAGCATGCCGCCGAAGTCGCGCATCTGGACAGCGGCGATCTGGTGTCCGGCGTGCGTCGGCAGTCCGGGATAGTGCACGCGCTCGACCTGCGCCTGGCCGGCCAGGAACTTTGCGACGCGTCGTGCGTTGCTGCAATGCAGTGCCATGCGCGCCGGCAGCGAGCGGCAGCCGCGAAGGGTGAGCCAGGCACTGAACGGCGCCAGGGTCGCGCCGGTGATGTGCAGCCGGCGCGCGACGCGTGCGCTGAGTGCATCGTCGCGGGCGAACACCAGCGCACCGCCGAGTACGTCGCTGTGGCCGCCGAAATACTTGGTGGTCGAATGCATCACGATATCCGCGCCCAGCGCCAGCGGCCGCTGCAGCACCGGCGTGGCAAAGGTGTTGTCGCAGGCCAGTAGCGCGCCATGCGCGTGCGCGATGTCTGCCAAGGTCTTGATGTCGCAGACCTTGAGCAGGGGATTCGACGGCGTCTCCGCCCACAGCAGGTCGAGGCCGTCGGCGCAGGCCGTGCGCACGGCGTCGAGGTCGCTCAGGTCCAGCCGTTGCACGGCGATGCCGCGTGCGGGCAGGAACTCCGCTGCCAGCACGCGCAGCCCGGTGTAGCAATCGTCCGGGATAGCGATCCGCGCGCCGTCGCTCAGGGACTCGAGCAGTGTCGAGATCGCGGCCATGCCCGAGGCGCAGGTCAGCGCGGTCGCGCCGCCTTCCAACGCGGCAATGGCCTCGCGCAGGCGGTCGTTGGTGGGGTTGCCCTCGCGCTGGTATTCATAGCCGGCCACGCGCTCGGCGGCGGGGCCGTGGCGGAAAGTGGTGGCCAGGTGCAGCGGTGGTGAGACCGCGCCAGTGGCTTCGTCCGCGGCGCCGCCAGCGTGGATGGCGAGGGTCTCGATGCGCATGGCGATGCCTCCGTGGCGAATGTGCCGGGCAGGGGAGATGGAAGCCTGATTCAAGCTTCGGGGAGGCCACGGCCGCAGCGCCGACAATGCCAGGCGTCGACTTCATGGTCGATGAGCCCGCACTCGTGGCAGCGCACCGAGCGCCGCTTGGGCCGCAGCGTGGTCGCCAGTTCGGCGGTGTAGATGCCGGTGGGCACGGCGATAATGCTGTAGCCGATCAGGATCAGGATCGAGCTGATGAACCGGCCGATGGGAGTCAGCGGCACGATGTCGCCGAAGCCGACCGTGGCCACGGTTACGATCGCCCAGTACATGCCGATGGGGATGCTGGTGAAGCCGTGTTCCGGTCCTTCCAGCAGGTACATCACCGCGCCGAAGATCAGCACGATGGTCAGCATCGTGTAAATGAACACCATGATCTTGCGCCGGCTGCGCAGCAGGGCGCCGATCAGTATCCCGGCCTCGCTCGAGTACTGCACCAGCTTCAGAATTCGGAACACGCGCAGCACGCGCAGGATGCGCACGATCAGCAGGTACTGGCTGCCGGCGAACAGCAGCGACAGGTAGGTCGGCAGGATCGAGACCAGGTCGATGATGCCGAAGAAACTGCGGGCATAGCGGCTCGGCTGCCGCACCAGGTACAGACGCAGTGCGTACTCGACGGTGAACAGCAGGGTGAAGCCCCACTCCAGCACGTAGAACACTGCGGCGTAGCGCGCGTGCAGCTCGGCCTCGCTGTCCAGGATCACCACCGCCACGCTGAGCAGGATGGCGGCGATCAGTGCGATGTCGAAATTGCGTGCCGACCGCGACTCGTGGTTGAACACGACGTCGAACCAGCGTGCACGCCAGCCGGTCTGCACCCGCGGCAGGAACTCCTTTTCGAAATGCTTGGGCGGCTGTGCGGACATGGGTCAGCCGCGAATCATGGCGAAGGCCGTGCGCGCGGCCTCGATGGTCTGCGTGATCTCGGCCTCGCCGTGTGCGCTGGACATGAAGCCGGCCTCGAAGGCGGAGGGCGCCAGGTACACGCCGCGCGCCAGCATGGCATGGAAGAAGCACTTGAAGGCGGCGCTGTCGCAGGTGATCGCCTGGGCGTAGGTGTCGACCGTTTCCGCGCTGAAGAACAACCCGAACATACCACCCACGCGCTGGGTGGTGAACGCCACGCCGGCCTCGCGCGCCGCAGCCTCCAGACCGTCGCAGAGCGCGTGCGTGCTGCGTTCCAGCGCCTCGTGGAAGTCCGGCGCCTGCACCAGTTCCAGCATCGCCAGGCCCGCGGCCATCGCCACCGGGTTTCCGCTGAGCGTCCCGGCCTGATAGACCGGCCCGGATGGCGAGATCTGTTGCATCAGGTCGCGGCGGCCGCCGTAGGCACCCACCGGCATGCCGCCGCCGATGATCTTGCCGAAGGTGCTCAGGTCCGGCGTCACGCCGTAGCGCGCCTGCGCCCCGCCGAGCGCGACCCGGAAGCCGGTCATCACCTCGTCGAAGATCAGCAAGGTGCCGTGGCGCGTGCACAGCGCGCGCAGGTGCTGCAGGTAGCCCTCGCGCGGCAGCAGGCAGTTGGCGTTGCCGACCACGGGCTCGATGATCAGTGCGGCGATATCGCCGCCGCACTCGTCGAACAAGACGGTGGCCGCATCGAAATCGTTGTACGCCAGGGTCAGGGTCAGGTCGGCCAGCGCCCTAGGCACGCCGGGCGAAGTCGGCACACCGAGGGTCAGCGCGCCGCTGCCGGTCTTGACCAGGAACGAGTCGCCATGGCCGTGGTAGCAGCCCTCGAACTTAACGATCCGCCCGCGCCCGGTGGCACCGCGCGCCAGCCGGATCGCCGACAGCGTCGCCTCGGTGCCCGAGTTGACCATGCGCACCATCTCGCAGCTAGGCACCAGCCGGGCGATGGTCTCGGCCATGGTGACTTCCAGCGGGTTGGGCGTGCCGAAGCTCAGGCCGTCGCGTGCGACGCGCAGCACTGCTTCCAGCACTGCCGGATGGTTGTGGCCGGCGATCATCGGCCCCCAGGAGCCCACGTAGTCGATGTAGCGGTTGCCGTCGACGTCGAACAGGTACGGCCCGTCAGCCCGCTGCACGAAGAACGGTTCGCCGCCCACGGACTGGAATGCGCGCACCGGCGAATTGACCCCGCCTGGCATCAGCTCCCGGGCGCGGGTAAACAAGGCGTGCGAACGGGGGCGTGGCGCGGCGGTATGCATCGGGTTCCTGGCGGTTCAATCGAAACAGGCGCGGTAGGCACGCGCGGCGGCCACCGGATCGGGGGCGGCGAAGACCCCGCTGATCACCGCGACCAGGTCGGCGCCGGCGGCGACCAGCGACGGGGCATTGTCGGGGGTGATGCCACCAATCGCCACCCGCGGCACCCCGAGGTGAGCGCTCGCGCGCAGCACGGCGATGGACGCCCGTGCAGCGCCCGGCTTGCTCGGTGAGGGGAAGAAGGCGCCGAAGGCCACGTAGCTGGCGCCCGCCGCGACCGCGGCGCTTGCGCGGGCGGCATCGTCGTGGCACGTGGCGCCGAGCAGGGCGCCATCGCCCAGGGCCAGGCGCACCTCGCGC
>JALZMP010000019.1 GCA_030858145.1 Pseudomonadota bacterium | reverse complement strand
ATGGACTTGATCAGACATCGCGAGTCCGGCACATGTCCGGACTCGCTCCCACGGATCAAACACTTGCGTGTTTGCTCCGTGGGCAAACCGTCCTGGTTTGCGGAAGCTCTGAACTTGTTCAGAGCTTTCCTAGTGCATGACGTCTGTTTTGCTTGCGCCTGGGAAGGCGGCGTTGTCCGAAGTGCATGCGCAAGCGCGCCAGTGCCGCGCAAGTCTTGCACCCTCACCCCGCAAGCGGGAGAAGAAATCAGCGCAAGCAAGCGTGCAAGCGCCTGACACGGAATTGTGCCGGGTAAAACGCGGGTCAGGCGGCCTCGGCCTTGGTGTTGACCATGGCGTACCAGGATGCATCCAGCAAAGGCGTCGCGGCTTGCAGGCAGCCCTGCAGCAGTGCTGACAGGCCGCTGTCATCGATCGCCGGGTGCGCCCGGCGGGCTTGCACCAGGATCTCGTTCGCCAGCCAGTCCATCCGTGCAACATTGTCACGCAGGCGAGCCAGGACGGTCTGGTCGTCGAGCCGGTCGTTGAGCGCCCGGTTCATCTCGTGGAACCAGTCGATGCCGAATTGATCGAGCATGGGCCGGCCCGTGCGCCGAGAGCCCGGCGCCGGCGCAGCCGCGTTGCGAGCGCCCCAGTCGCGCAGCAGCCGTTGCATCGCGCCGTTGAGCGCCCCGGAGCGTTCGAATTGCGGCCGCAGCCGCCCCAGCAGCGCGACATCGGTCAGGCGCTCGTGGAAGTACAGCGGTGCCAGCAGTCCCCAGTACCAGGTGTAGTCCCAGATGACCTTGACCGGCATCACCTGGGCGTCGCCGAACAGCGGGTACTGGCCCTGGTAGAGGGTGAGCATGTGCTGGTAGAACGACAGGTAGGCCTGCTGGTAGATCGCGGCGTAGGGCGCGAACGGCTGGCCGGCGCGGTCCTTGCCGACCAGTTCGCAGATATAGCCGTTGGCGATGGCGATGAAGTCGCTGCCCGGCGAATAGAACGGATCCAGGAACACGCCGGCCTCGCCGGTGATCGCCCAGCGGTCGCCGGAGAACAGCTTCTTGCAGCCGTGGGAGAAGTGGCGCAGGAAGGCGAAGTCCTGCACCGTGTGCGCGGGCGCGTCGAGCGCGGCGGCGACACGTGGCTGGTGCCTGCGCAGCCACTCCATGGCCTTGGCGTGCGTGTTCATCGTCTCCAGCGGGTGCAGGGCCGCGTCGCAGACGATGCCGATGGAGTGCGCGCCGCTGGCGAGCGGGATCAGCCAGGCCCAGTAGCCCGGTCCGCACATGTGGTTGGTCGAGCGCCAGCGATCAGGCGGCGTGCAGCGCGCCAGCCATTCGGCGTCCGTGCTCCAGGCGTTGGGATCGACGTGGCCGTCGACACGCCACCAGACCGCATTGGCATCGTGGTCATTGGCCTCGGCCAGGCCCAGCTTGCGCTTGAGCAGGCCGGCACGACCGGAGGCGTCCACCACCCAGACGGCCGTGAGCGTGGTGGTGGCGCCGGCCACTTCCACGTCGACCTGATGCGCTTCGCCGCCTTCCCCTAGCGCGATTCCGCGCACCACGCAACCGTCGCGGAAGTCCACGCCCAGCCGCCGCGCCTCGTCGCCGAGGAAGTTCTCGAAGCGGCCGCGGTCGATCTGCCAGGAGGGCGTCGGCAGGATCCGGCTCACCCCCAGTTCGGTGCAGCGGTCGACGTCGTCGCGGCCGTCGCTGAAGAAGAAGCGGAATCCGAATTTGCGCAGTTGCGCGTCATCCAGGTGCGCGCGCAGGCCCAGCACCTCGGAGAAATAGTGCGCGCCGATCTCGACCGTGGATTCGCCGACCTTGAACGCGGCCTCGCGCACCGGATGCGTGCGGCGCTCGACCACGGCGACGTCGATCGTGGGATCGCGCTGCTTGAGCTGGATTGCCAGCGTCAGCCCGGCAAGGCCGCCGCCGAGGATCACCACGTCGCGGGGCTGCGCGGCCGCCATCATGCGTGCCCGGCCGTATGGGGACGCACGAGCGCGGAGTCGAACTCGCCGTCGGGATCGTCGATGCGTGGCGGCCTGGCCCGGGTCCGGCGGTACTCGGCGAGGCTGTCGCCGCGCGCCAGGATCTGCGTTGCGACGTGCGACACGATCTCGCGCAGGTCGTGCACCAGGCGGAAATGGCTCTTGCGGAAGTGCGCGGGCGCGTCGGCCGAGGCATAGCGCGACTCGATCGGCACCGACACGATGCCGGCACCGGCCACGCGGGCGGCGGAGATCAGCAGCTGGGCCTCGAACACGAAGCCCTCGCCGGGTACGTCGGGCAGCGTGAACACCGCATGCGGGTACAGCCGCTGCCCGCTCTGGCTGTCGACGATGCGCAGGCCGCAGGCCCAGCCGATGCCCCAGTCACCCAAGTCGTTGCCGACGCGCCGGTAGATGGGCTGCGTGGCGCGCTTGCGCAGGCGTGCGCCGATGATCACGTCGCGCGGATGACGGTTGCCGGCGTCGATCAGGCGCGGGATGTCGGCGGCCGCGTGCTGGCCGTCGCCATCCATGGTCAGCACGCCGCGCGCACCTTGGCGCGCGGCCTCGCGGAAGCCGTCGCGCAGGCAGGCGCCCTTGCCCATCCGCCGCGGATGCCGCAGCAGGGTGACCGGCAGGTCGGCGATGCACTCGCCGGTGCCGTCGTCGGAGCCGTCGTCGACCACGATCACCCGCGCGCATTGCGCCAGCGCGCCTTCCACCACCTCGCGGATGCGCAGCGCTTCATTCAGCGCCGGTACGACCACGGCCACGTTGTCGCGGTCCAGGCGTTCGATGCGTTGCAGTGGCTCGGGGCGCATGGGCTCAACCATGGGCGAACTCCACGCGCAGCATGCGCCCGGAACCGGCCTTGAGCAAAACCAGGTCGCCGCCGCTGGCCAGGACGTCGAACAGAGGCAGCATCGGTGCCATGGCGTTGCACGCCACCATCCGCGCCAACGGGCCGTCGCCGGCGGCGGCCTCGCCGTCGACCAGGGTCGCGCGCAGGCGGGTGCCGGGACCGTCATGGGCGAGCACCAGGGCGCCGCCGAGCAGGCCCTGGCTGCCGGACATGGCGCCCAGCGGGCCGGCCGCGGCGGTGTCGTAGGCCGCCAGCAGCACGGCTTCGGTGCCGGTGGCAAGTTGGGCCAGCGCCTCCAGCAGGCCCTGCGCGAAGCTGGCGTCCCAGGCGCTGAGCGCGGTGGTGGGCTGCACGCAGCCGTTGCCGATGGTCCAGTAGCCGGCGGCGGCGTTGTGCACGGAGTTATGGAACCGGGTCGGCGACACCGCGTACGGGTCGTCGGCCAGGGTGGCGCACATGTAATCGGCGATCGCGAGGTCGCCATGGGTGGAGGCGAACACGGAGGGCAGCGCCGCGGGCTCCACCCCGGCGTCGGTGCAGGCGGCCATCGCCACCTCCAGGGCCACCGCCACCGATTCCGGTGCCCGCCGGCGCTCGTTGGGCGCGAGCATCTGTGGCGAGGGTTTCGCCGGGGCATCGGCCGGCAGCGCGCCGCTGCGTGCGTACGTACGCGCCGCGGGCCATGACGGCAGGCCGCTGCTCCAGTAGCCGACCCCGGTGATGCAGGCGTGCAGGGTGTTGTTCATGCGCGCCCGAACACCAGGGCGCTGTTGTTGCCGCCGAAGCCGAAGGAATTGTTCATCGCGTAGCGCAGGTCATCGGCCTGGGCGTTGTCGAAGCGGATCTGCGTGCCACAGGCGGCATCGCGGGTGCTGCTGTTGAGCACGCCCGGGAGCAGGCCGTGCTCCAGCGCGAGCAGGGCGAACACCGATTCGACGATCCCGGCCGCGCCGAGCGTATGCCCGGTCCAGCCTTTGGTCGAGCTGGCGTGCAGGGTGTCTGGGAACAGCGCCGCCACCGCGCGCGCCTCGACCGTATCGTTGGCCGGGGTGGCGGTGCCGTGCAGGTTGAGGTAGCCGACCTCGGCGGCGTCGATGCCGGCGCGCGCCAGTGCATCGGCCATCGCCAGCTGCGCGCCCAGCCCCTCGGGGTGCGGCGCGGACATGTGGTGGGCGTCGCTGGACTCGCCATAGCCGCGCAGCTGCAGTCCGCGCTCGCCGGGCTGCGCGCGTTCCAGCAACGCAAAGCCGCCGGCCTCGCCCAGCGACAGCCCGTCGCGGTCGCGGTCGAACGGTCGGCAGGGCTGTGTCGACACCAGGCCCAAGGCGTTGAAGCCGTACAGCACGCTGCCGCACAGGGTATCGACACCGCCGACCAGCGCGGCATCGACCAGGCCGCAGTCGATCAGCCGCGCCGCCTGCGCGAAGACTTTCGCGCTCGACGAGCAGGCCGTGGCCACGGTGATGCACGGCCCGCGCAGCCCGGTGGCGTGCTGCAGGAAGTGGCCCAGCGAATGCGGCGTGTGCACGATCGGGCGGTCGAGGTCGGGCGGAAACGCCGGTTGACCGCCGGCACCGTCGACGAGGCGGCTGTAGGCCTCCTCGGTGGCGCCGATGCTCGAGGTCGAGGTGCCGACCACCAGGGCCACGCGCTGCGCACCATGGCGCTCGCGCATGTCCGCCACCGCCTCCAGCACGCCGTCCTGTTGCAGCGCCAGCCAGGCCAGGCGGTTGTTGCGGCAGTCCCAGCCCGCCCATTGGGCCGGAAGCGGCAGGTCCTCAAGGCCATCGACGCGGCCGATCCAGGTGTCCAGCCGTTCGGCGCCGCCGCCATCACCGAAGTCGTTGCGGCGCAATCCGCTGCGACGCGCACGCAACGCATCGGCCTGGGCCCGGCGGCCGCGACCGAGTGCGGTGGTGGCGGTGTGGGCACGGATCGCCAGGGCCGGCATGGGCGACAACGACTGCGATGACGGCAAGCGAAACGTCCTCGATCCGGAAAGGGCGGGAGTATAGCGAGGCGCCCTGTACGGCCATGTCGGTGCCGGCTGCCTGCCCTTGGCAGGCTTCCGCCCGCCGCCGCCCCCCAGACCGCACCCCACGGGGGTTGAACCGACCCTCCCTCAGGAGGCTTCCGGGATGGGGCCGAGAAACTGCTTGGCGAACTCCACCGCCGGCACCGGCCGGCCGAGCAGGTAACCCTGCAGCAAGTCGCAGCGCAGCAGGCGCAGCAGCTTGGCCTGCTCCTCGGTTTCCACGCCTTCTGCCACCACGCTCAGCGACAGCGAGTGAGCCATCTGGATGATGTTGGCGATCAGGGCCATCGTTTCCGGGCTCTCTGTCATCAGGGCAATGAACGACTGATCGATCTTGAGCACGTCGACTGGCAGCCGGGTCAGGTAATTGAGCGACGAGTACCCGGTCCCGAAGTCGTCGATGGCAATTTCGCAGCCCAGTTCCCGCAAGGATTCCAGTGACCGGATGCTGTGCTCGATGTCCTCCATCAGCAGGCTTTCGGTCAGTTCGATTTCAATCAACTGGTTGCCGGCGTGCGGTTCCAGCAATGAGCGGGTGTCGGCCAGGAAGCCGGGGTGGCGAAGCTCCCGCGCGGAGACGTTCACGCAGATCCGGAAAGCGCCATGGCCGAGGGCCCGCCATCCCGCGGCTGTCTCCAGTGCAGTGCGCCTGACCCACTGCCCGACCGGCACGATCAATCCGGTCTCCTCGAGCACGGGGATGAATTCGGCCGGCGAGACCAAGCCTGCGCCTGGTCGATTCCAGCGCAGCAAGGCCTCGGCGGCCACCACGCGCTCCGAGGCCGCGTCGAACTTGGGCTGGTAGAACAGTTCGAATTCATCGCGCTCGATGGCGGAACGCAGATCGGCCTCCAGCGCCATGCGGCGCCCGGCGCGGCCACGCAGCTCGTCGTCGAACGCGTGGATGCGCAGGCCCCGCATGTGACATTCGTCCAGGGCCGTCTGCGCGGCATGCTCGAGGATTTCCGGGTCGTCGCCATGTTCCGGGGCGAAGGCGAGGCCGCCGCACAGGTCAACATGGATCTCCTCGCCCTCGATGGCAAAGGGCTCGCGCTCAAAGGCCTGCGCCACGCTGTCGAGCCGGCGGATTTCCGATTCCGCAGTGCCGGACGTCCGGTAGGCCAGGGCGAAGGTCTTGGATTCCATATGCGCGACCAGGGCGTCCGCCCCCCCCAGTGCGCGCAACCGCTGCCCGGCCTGTTGCAGCAGCAGGTCCCCGAACGCGCGGCCGCGCGAATCGTTGATCGCGCCGAAGCGCTTGAGGTCGATAAGCGCCATCGTCAACGGTCTGCCCTGCAGCAATGGCTGCAGCCGCCTGTAAAAGCCGGCACGGTTGAACAGGCCGCTGACGGGGTTGTGGTAGGCGAGGAACGCCAAGCGCTCGCTCTTGGCGATGAACTCGACCGCGTAATCGATCTCGGCGGCCAGTCGTTCGAACAGCGCCACCTCGTCGACGTTGAATACCTGCGCCTGGTCCGCGTACAGGCCGAGCACCGCCCATGCCGGCTTGCCGATCGGCAGCATGGCCTGCGCCCCGGTCCCGAATTCCTGCAACTGCGCGCGCACCCAGTCCGGCATCGCATCGTGCACCGACATGTCCGGGATGACGACCAAGCTTTCGCTACGCAAGGCGCGCACGCATGGGGTCATCTGCGCGGGATCGTTGAACTCGGCCGCGAGCTGGCCGATCCTGACCAGCGCTGCGCCCATGTCCGGATCGCCGTGGCTGCTGAGCAGGCGCAGGCTGCGGTCTTCCGCCAGCTGGCCGATGTATGCGACGCGAAAGCCGCCTTCTTCCACTGCCACGCGGCAGGCCTCGTCGAGCACAGCCTGGCGGGAGCCGGCGCGCAACACCGCACTGCCCAGTGCGCTCAGCACCGCGTGCAGGCGTGCCAGCTGGCTGATGCGGAGCTGTTGTTGCTCAAGCTCGGTGATGTCGTGATTGATGCCGCGGTAGCCGGTCAGTTCGCCCGCTTCATCCAGCATCGGGGTCGCGGTGCAGTGGAAGATGCGCACGCTGCCGTCGCGATGCAGCCAGCGCAGTCGTGTTTTGTACCAGCCCTGCTTGCGCGCCATCACTTCCGGCAGGTGTCCCTGTACTTTCGCGCGATCCTCGGGGTGCAGGAACTGCAGCACGTCCTTGCCCGTCATTTCCTCCGGCGTGTAACCCGAGAGGGTTATCGCCGCGGCGTTGCAATACGTTTGCCGGCCTTGCAGGTCGCCCTCCCAGATCCAGTCCTGGCTGCTCTCGACGATGCTGCGGAACCGCTCTTCGCTGTCGAGCAGCGCCTGCTGGATGCGCTGGTGCTCGCCGCGCTCGCGGGCAATCTGCAGTGCCCGTTCGACCGCCGACGGCAGCCGCCGCAGATTGTCCTTCAGCAGGTAATCGATCGCGCCGCGCTGCAGTGCATCGATGGCCGGTTCCTCGCCGGTCGCACCGGAGACGAACAGCAATGGCAGGTCGGGAGCATGCCTGGTGACGATCTCCAGCGCCTCCTGGCCGCTGAAGCCCGGCATCGAGAAGTCGCTGAGGACGACGTCGGGATCGAATTGCGCGAGGGCGACGCGCAGCGTGTCCGCGCTCGCCACCCGCGCATGCTCCAATGGTTGCGGCAGCTCGCGCAGCGCACGCAGGATCATCTCGGCATCCGCCGCCGAGTCCTCGACCATCAACACCTTCAGTGGGCATGATTCACCTTCCATGTCGCCCCTATTCCGGCGCCACGTTGGCGAGGATCCAGTACATCCCGACCTGCGCCACCGTCTCGGCGAAATCGCTGAACTCCACCGGCTTGACCACGAAGCTGTTCACGCCCAGCCGGTAGCTGGCCAGCAGGTCTCCCTCCTCGCGCGAAGAGGTCATCATCACCACCGGGATCGTCTTGGTATCTGGGTCCTGTTTCATGCGTTCCAGCACCTGCAGCCCGTCCATCCGCGGCATCTTCAGGTCCATCAGCACCAGCTTGGGGTAGCCGTTGGTGCGGCCGGCATGGGCGCCCGTGCAATACAGATAGTCCAGCGCCTCGACGCCGTCGCGGACCCACTCGATGTTGTTGGCGATGCCGCGGCGCTTGAGCGTGCGCACGGTCATCTCCGCGTCGGCCTTGGAGTCTTCCACCAGCAGGATCTGCACGTGTTCGTAATTCATTTGGAAGCGTCCATGGCCGTAGTATCCGCGCCGAGCGGTAGCTCGAAGGTGAAAGTGGCGCCAAGGCCGGGCTGGCTGTCGGCGGCGATGCTGCCGCCGTGCCGGGCCACGATCCGCTGCACGATCGCCAGCCCCACCCCGGTCCCCTGGAACTCGTCCTGCGAATGCAGGCGCTGGAATACCCCGAACAGCTTGTCCGCATAGCGCATGTCGAAACCCACGCCATTGTCGCGGATCCGGTACTGCACCCGGTCGCCGCTGCGCTCGCCGGACACCTCCACGCGCGCTTCGTCGCCACGTGGCGCGCTGTACTTGATGGCGTTCGACAGCAGGTTGAGCCACACCTGCTTGAACAGCACCGGATCGGCATGCGCCGCCGGCAGCGGCCCGATCGACACCCGCGGGTCGCCGTCCACGCGCAACTCTGCCGCCACGCGCTGCACCAGTGCGCCCATGTCCACATCCACACGTTGCACCGGCTTGCGGCCCAGCCTGGAGAACGCCAGCAGGTCGTCGATCAGCGCACCCATCTGCCGCGCCGAATCGCCGACCGCATCGAGATAGCGGCGCATCTCCGCATCCAGCTGATCGCCGGCATCCTCCTGCAGTATGCGGGCGTAGCCGTCGATGTGGCGCAGCGGTGCGCGCAGGTCGTGGGAGACGGAATAACTGAAGGCCTCCAGCTCGCGGTTGCTCTGCTGCAGCTGTTCGCCGTTGGCCTGGAGCTCGGCGTTGAGCGCGAGAACAGCCTGTTCGGCCTGCTTGCGCCGGGTCGCGTCGCGGGCGACGCAGAACATCATGCCGTCCGCCTCCGACCAGATCGCGGACCAGTCGATGTCGACGGGGCTGCCGTCCTTGCGCAGGTAGCGATTGCTGAAGTCGCCGGTCGGCTGCCCGGCCATGACCTCCCCGGCGGCCTTTGCCGTGCTGGCCACATCGTCGGGATGCACGAGGTCGGCGTAGGCGCGGCCGACCAGCTCGGACGGCGCATATCCCCACAATGACAGGGCCGCCGCGCTGACCTCGACAAAGCGGCCTTCGCCGTCGACCGCACAGATCACGTCCAGAGAGTGGTCCATGATCAGGCGATTCAGCGCCAGCGCCTGGTCGCGGACGGCCGCCACCCGTTCGCGCTCGGCCTCCAGGTGTTGCAGCGAGCGGGCGCTCCACCAGACCAGTGCGCCGACTATCGTGATGTTGGCGATCGTGTACAGCGTGACGCCCAGTTCCAGGCCAAACAGGCCGCGACGCTGGCCTTCCAGTCGCAGCCAGCCCAGCACCAGCATTGCCAGCACCATGCCCGGGAACAGTCGTCGCGCCGCCATCCCGCCCGAACCGGGGCTGGCGACCACAGCCATGGCTCCGGCGTTTGGCCGTGCCATCAACACGCCGAGCGCCAGGACTACGAACGACAATGCGGTCGGCAGCGCCATCGGGATGACGTTCGCCAGGCCGGCGAATTCCCGCACCTGGTAGACGTAGCCCATGAGCGCAAGCATGGCAACCAGGAACACGCCACTTGCGAGCAACTCGGATGGGCGCCGGCCGCGGCGCGTGGTCACGTCCAGGGCCAGCAGCGCCAGACCCAGCAGCACGAAGTTCATCGCAGTGTTGGGCGCCATGCGGTTCGGCAGCGCAGTCCCGGCGGAGCCGAGGCGGTTGGCGAACAACCACTGGTCCACGCCCACGGCCCAGCCAAACGCAACCTCGCCCAGCTTGAACATACCGATGGCGATGACCGCCGCTGCCGCCAGCCGCGCCGTGCGGGTGCTACCAGGGGAGGGCGAGGCGTTGGCGGCGCCTGGCCGTTGCAGCCAAAGCGAAACACCCGCCAGCACGAAGGCCACCGCCGTCATCGGGTTCATGGCCACCAGCCCGGGCGAAATCCGCTTCAGCGTTTCAACGTCCGCGGCCCAACCGAGAAGCACCAGCAGGCTCACGGCAATCGGGATCGCCGCACACCACGCCGGCAACGGCATGCGCGGCGCCCGCGCCGGGTCAAGGGTCACGGCGGCGCACATCGCAAGTATTTCCCCATGCATTCCATGCGGACTTCCGTCGTCTTTGCGAAAAGTTGTCGGACGCGGGATCAATTGTTCTCGCAACAACGATCAACGATGGCCCAAGAAAACAAATATATCGAGCACGTGAAGGTCATGTGAAATCCAGCGGGCGCACGCCCTCGACGCGTGATGCCCCACCCGGCATCAAGGACGCAGGCAGCGCCCGAAGAAATCCTCGGTCAAGCGCAACCGGTGCAGCAGGTCTTTGCCGCGCAAGCCATGCTTCGCGCCCGGATAGGTCATCAGCTGGAACGGCGTGCCCCGCGCCTGCAACTCGCTCATCAGTCTTGTCGAGTTGGTGAACAGTACGTTGTCGTCGGCCATGCCGTGGATCAGCAGCAGGCTGTCGGGGCGGATGCCGTCCAGGTGGGTGAACACGCTGGCTTCGCGGTAGCCGTCGACGTTCGTTTTTGGCAGGTCCATGTAGCGCTCAGTGTAATGGGTGTCGTACAGCGCCCAGTCCGCCACCGGCGCGCCCGCAACGCCGCAGGCGTAGTCGTCGGGCGCCCTGGCCAGCAGCATCAGGGCCATGTAGCCGCCGTTCGACCAGCCGTGCACGCCGATGCGATCGCCGGCCACCCAGGGCTGCGCGCGCAGCCACGCGACGCCCTGGCGCTGGTCGTCGATTTCCACGGTGCCCTGTTTCCCGTACAACGCGCCGCCGAAGTCCGCGCCGCGCCGCGGCGTGCCGCGGTTGTCGAGCGAGAACACCACGTAGCCGTGCTGGGCGAGGTACTGGTTGAAGAAATGGTCGGTGCGCCCCGGCCAGCTGTCGGCCACCGTCTGCGCCGCGGGGCCGCCGTAGACGTAGACCACCACCGGATATTTCCGCGCCGGGTCGAAGCCCGCCGGCTTGATCAGGCTGTAATGCAATGGCGTCTTGCCATCCGCGGCGGTGAGGGTGCCGAACTCCAGCGGCCGGTGCGCGGCGCGGTAGGGCGCGTAGGGGTGATCGGGCGCGTCGAGGTCGTTGACCACGAGGTCGGCGATCGGGCTGCCGTCGGCGCGGTGCAGGGTCAGCTGCGGCGGGATGCGCGCGTTCGACCAGGCGTCGACGTAGAGGCTGGCGTTCTTCGCGAAGGTGGCCGAATGCATGCCCGGCACCTGCGACAGCGTGGTGATCGCGCCGCCGGCCAGCGGCACGGCGTGGATGCCGGCCCGGGTCGGGCCTTCGATCCCGGCCCTGAAATAGACCAGGCCGCGGTCCTCGTCGAGCGCGAGCACGCGGTCGACCGGCCAGTCGCCACGGGTGAGCTGGGTCAGTCGTTTTCCGTCCGCGCTGGCTAGATAGAGGTGCTCGAAACCGCTGCGCTCCGAGGACCACAGGAAGCGGCCGTCGTCGAGGAAGCGCAAGCTGTGGTGCAGCGGCACCCAGGTCTTCGCGGTTTCGGTGACCAACGTGCGCTGCCGGCCGCTGGCGAGGTCGGCCTCGATCAGGTCCAGCCGACGCTGGTCGCGCGACTGGCGCTGGAAGCTCAGCCGTTGCGGATCGCGCCAGTCGACGCGGGTCAGGTAGATGTCGGGGTTGTCGCCGAGATCGATGTCGCGCCTGCCGCCACCATCGGGCCGGACCACGTGCAGCGAGATACGCACGTTTGGATCGCCGGCGGCGGGGTAGCGTTGCTCGACCACCTCGGTGCGGTCGGCATACACTTCGTGGCGCTTCTGCACCGGCACCGTCGATTCGTCGATGCGGGCGTAGGCGATGGTGGAGTCGTCCGGCGCCCACCAGTAGCCGGTGTGGCGGTCCATCTCCTCGTCGGCGACGAACTCGGCGACGCCGTTGCCGATGGTGTCGCTGCCGTCGCTGGTGAGCGCGCGCGCGCTGCCGCTGGCGAGGTCGATCACCCACAGGTTGCGTGCGCGGATGAAGCTGACGAAGCCGCCCTGCGGCGAGACCTTGGGATCGGTGGCGAAGCCGCCGCCGTCGGTGAGCTTGCGCACCGCGTCGCGTCCGGTCTTCGACAGGTCGTAGAGATATAGCTCGCCGCCGAGCGGGAACAGCAGATGGCGGCTGTCCGGCGCCCACTGGTAGTCGACGATGCCCGAGAGCCCGGCGATGCGCTGGCGCTCGCGGCGCGCCTTCTCGGCGTCGCTCAGCGTCTCCTCGCCGGGCAGCACCACGGCGGAGTCGACCAGCAGCGCGGTCTGGCCGCTGGCGACGTCGTATGCCCACAGGTCGAGGCGGTTGCGGTCGGTCTCCTTGCCGCGCAGGAAGCTGACGCGCGAGCCGTCGGGCGCGACCAGGGGCTTGAGCAGGGTCGGGCCGGACAGCGGCGCGTCGCCGGTGATGGCTTCAAGGGTGAGCTTCCGCGGAGTGGATTGCGCGCGCGCGTCGGGCATGGCGGTCAGGCTACAGGCGAGAAGGAGGGCGGCGGCAAAGAGTCGGAGGAGGCTGACCGTCATGGCGTCTTGCCTCCCTGTCCGAACAGCACCTTGCGCTGCGCATCGCTCAGCGGTTCGCCGGCGGTCGGACTGACCTGCTTGGTCAGTGCGTAGGCGCGCTTGGTCGCGGGCCGCTCGAAGATCGACGCCCGCCAGCGCCGCAGTTCCGGATAGGGATCGAGGTCGAGTGGCGCGTCCTTGTAGACGTCGATCCACGGATAGCAGGCCATGTCGGCGATGCCGTAGTCGTCGCCGACGAGGAAGGCGCGGCCGGCCAGGCGCTTGTCGAGCACGCCGAGCAGGCGGTGGGCCTCGCGGGTATAGCGCTCGACGGCGTAGTCGATCCTGTCCGGCGCATAGACGTTGAAATGCCCGTACTGCCCGGTCATCGGCCCCAGCCCGCCCATCTGCCAGAACAGCCATTCCAGCGCGGCATTGCGGCCGCGCAAGTCCTGCGCGATGAAGCGGCCGGCCTTGTCGGCGAGGTAGAGCAGGATCGCGCCCGATTCGAACACGCTCAGCGGCGCGCCGCCGTCCGCGGGCACGGTGTCGACGATCGCCGGCATCTTGTTGTTGGGCGAGATCGCCAGGAACTCCGGCTCGAACTGCGCGCCCTCGCCGATGTTGACCGGCTTGATCGTGTAGTCGACGCCCGCCTCCTCGAGGAACAGGGTCACCTTGTGGCCGTTGGGCGTGGGCCAGTAGTACAGCTCGATCATCGAGGTCTCTCCGTGGCTTTGCGGCCAGTATTACGCGAGGTAGCCGCCGTCGACCGTGAAGCTGGCACCAGTGACGTAAGCAGCGGCCGGGGTGCACAGGAAGGCGATCATCGGGGCGATCTCGCCCGGCTGCGCCACGCGGCCAAGCGGGATCGCCTGCAGCATGGTCTTCAGGATCCGATCGTTGGAGGTCAGCGCACTGGCGAACTTCGTGTCCGTCAAGCCTGGCAGCACGGCATTGACGCGCACGCCCTGTGGCCCGAGTTCGCGCGCGAAGCCCTCGGTCATCGACACGATCCCGGCCTTGGTCATTGAGTACACGCCCTGGCCCGGCGCGCTGCGCCGCGCGTTGACCGAGGCGACGTTGACAATAGCTCCGCTCGCGCCGCCGCCGCCGCGCGTGGCCATGCGCCGGGCCGCCTGCACCGTGCTCCAGAAGTAGCCGCGCAGGTTGACGTCGACGGTCTTCTGGAAGCTCGCCAGCGACTGCTCGCACATCG
>JALZMP010000017.1 GCA_030858145.1 Pseudomonadota bacterium | reverse complement strand
TGCGCGAATCCCGCCAGCCGTGCGCGCCGGCGCACCTGCGCCAGCCGCAGCGCCCAGGCCAGCACCAATCCAGCCGCGACCGTCGCCAGCGTCGCCACCACCGCGATCCGCACCGTGTTCCAGGCGCTGGCGACCAGCTGTGCCGAGACGCCGTCGCCATGCACGCGCTGCAAGGATTCCACCAGCAGGAAGCCCGCGGGCGCGGCGAAGCCGACCAGCACCGGCAGCGCGCACAGCGCCGTCGCCAGCCAGGCCTTGGCGCCGCGCAGCCGCTGCGCCTGGATCGGCCGCGGCCGCTGGGTACTGGCATAGCGCTGGCGGCGTCGCCCGTAACGCTCGATCGCCAGCACCGCAAGCACCACCAGCAACATCGCCACCGCGATCTGCGCCGCGCCCGGCAGGTCGCTGCGGGTGATCCAGGTGCTGTAGATCGCCACCGTCAGCGTCTGCACGCCGAGGAACTCGGAAGCACCGATGTCGTTGAGTGTTTCCAGCAGGGCGAGTGCCGCGCCGATCGCGATCGCCGGGCGCGCCAGCGGCAGCGCCACCCGCAGGAACAGCGCGCGACCGCCAACGCCGAGCGAACGCGCGGCCTCGACCAGGCTCGCGGCCTGGGTCAGGAACATCGCCCGCGCGGTGAGGTAGACGTAGGGATACAGCACGAAACCCAACAGCACGATGCAGCCCGGCAGCGAGCGCAGGTCGGGCAGGCGGAAGTCGCGCGGGCTGTCGTAGCCGAGCACGGCGCGCAAAGCGCCCTGCACCGGGCCCAGCGGGTGCAGCAGGTCGAGGTAGGCGAAGGCGACGATGTAGGTTGGCACCGCCAGCGGCAGCAGTAACGCCCACGACAGCAGGCCGCGGCCTGGGAAGTCGTAGGCGCTGACCAGCCAGGCACTGCCGGTGCCGATCACCACCACCAGCGCGCCGACCCCGGCCAGCAGCAGCACGGAATTGAGTGCCGCGTGCGGCAGCACGTACACCGCAATATGCGCCCACAACCCGGCACTGCCCTGGGCCGCGGTCCACACCAGCGACAACAGCGGCAACAGCATCGCCGCCGCCACCGCCAGCGCCGCAAGCAGCCAGCCGTCCGGCATGCGCGGCGTCAGCGTGCGCAGGGAGGCCGGCTCAGTGGTCGAAGCCGACGCGATCGACGAGTTCACTGGCCTGCTTGCGATGCCTGGCGACCTCGGTCAGCGGCAGGATGTCGATCTTCAGCGGCCCGAAGCTGGCGACCACCGGGTCCAGCGTCACGCCGCGCTTGACCGGATATTCGTAGTTGGCGCGCGCGTACAGGCTCTGCGCCTGATCGGAGACCAGGTACTCCATCAGTTTTATCGCGTTGGCCTTGTTCGGCGCATGCCGGGCCACCGCCGCACCACTGATATTGACGTGGGTACCGCCGTCCTTCGCGCCGGAGAAGATCGGGCGCACCACCTGGATCGCATCGCCCCAGCGGCGCTGGTCGTCGCCCGGTTTGGCGTTTTTCATCATGCCAACGTAATAGGCGTTGGCGATACCGATGTCGCAGATGCCGGCGAGGATGTCGCGGGCCACGTCGCGGTCGCCGCCGGCGGGCTTGCGCGCGAGGTTGGCCTTGACACCGCGCAGCCAGGCCTCGGTCTTCGGCACACCGGCATGCGCAATCATCGCTGCGATCAGGCTGGTGTTGTAGGGGTGCTGGCCGGAGCGGATGCAGACGCGGCCCTTCCACTCCGGCTTGGCCAGATCCTCGTAGGCGAAGCCGTCGAGCCTGAGGTCCTTGTCGGCATACAGCACCCGGTCGCGCAGGGAGAGCGCGTGCCAGTGCCCGGTGCGCCCGCGCAGGTAGCCGGGGATCGCCGACTCCAGCACCCTGGAGCGCACACCCTGGGTCACGCCACCGGCGACCAGGTCGAGCAGGTTGCCGCTGTCCACGGTCATCAGCAGGTCGGCCGGCGAGCGCCGGCCTTCCGCGCGCACCCGCTCCAGCAGGCCATCGCGCACGAACACGGTATTGACCTTGATCCCGGTCTCGACGGTGAAGCTGTCCAGCAGCGGCTGGACCAGGCCCGGCTCGCGGGTGGTGTAAAGGTTGACCTGGCCAGCGCGCTGCTGTGCGCCGGCCTCGGACAGGCCGACCGCGGCGAGGCAGGCGACCAGGACCCCCTGCAACAGGCTGCGGACAGGCGGAGATGACGGCATGGAGGACTTCCTGGCGAAGGCAGGCACCGGCCGGTAGGGGCCGCGCGCCCCAGTGGCGGATCGGGAATGCGAATATTAATCATTTACGGCTGCTTGTCCACCGCCGTGCGAGCTGCGGAGCACGGGAGACAGCAACCTAGCGCTGGTTTTCCGACCGAGGTTCAGCCAGATGCAGGAGCATGGCGTCACCGTAGGAAAAGAACCGGTAGCGCTCGCGGATGGCGTGTTCGTAGGCGGCGAAGACACGGTCCTTGCCGGCGAAGGCGGACACCAGCATCAGCAGAGTCGATTCCGGGAGGTGGAAGTTGGTCAGCAGCACGTCGACGCTACGCAGGCGGTAGCCAGGGAAGATGAAGATCCTTGTCTCGCCCGCGAAGGGTTTGAGTTCGCCGTCGTGCAAGGCCCCACTCGACCAGGCACTCTCCAGCGCGCGCACCACCGTGGTGCCCACCGCCACCACTCGCCCCCCCGCCGTGCGCGTGCGCCGGACCTGCTCGACAAGTGCCGCGCCGACATTGAGCCATTCCGCATGCATGCGGTGCTCGCGCACGTTGTCAACGCGCAGGGACTGGAAGGTGCCGGCGCCGACGTGCAGGGTGATGTGGCCGAACGCCACGCCACGCGCGCGCAGGGCCTCGAGCAATGCATCGTCGAAGTGCAGGCCGGCTGTGGGCGCCGCCACCGCGCCGGGTGTGCGCGCGAACACGGTCTGGTAGCGCTCGGCGTCGTCGGCGCCCGGCTCCCGACGGATGTAGGGTGGCAGTGGCAACCGACCCGCATGCAGCAGCCAGGATTCCAGCGCCTCGCCGACTTCGAAACGCAGAAGATAGAACCCGCCTTCGCACGACAGCACCTGGGCCTCGCCGCCGCCATCCAGCACGATCCGCCCGCCGGGCTTGAGCGGCTTGCTGGTGCCTGCCTGCACCCGTGCCTGGTTGTCCGGCAGCAGGCGCTCGATCAGGATTTCCACCCGGCCGCCACTGCCGGCCTTGTGCCCGAACAGCCGCGCCGGGATCACCCGGGTGTCGTTGAACACCAGCAGGTCGCCGGGCTGCAGCAGGTCCGGCAGCTCGCACACCCTGCGATCCTCAAACGCAGACGCGCCCGGAGGCACCACCAGCAGGCGGCTGGCCGAGCGCTCCCGCAACGGCACCTGCGCGATCAGCTCCGCCGGCAGCGCGTAATGGAAGTCGGATTTCTTCAAGGCCGTAGGCGCGGCGGGGTGAGCGGCTAGTCTACGTGCGTGCAGCCGATCGCCGACCAGGCTCAGCGTTCGAACTTGGTCGACAGGATCACTGATGAAGTGGTCCGCTCGACACCTTCGATCCCGCCGATGCGGTCGGTCAACGCGTCCATCTCGCCCACGGTGGGTACCGCCGCCATCGCGACCAGGTCGTGGGCGCCACTGACCGAGTGCAGGCTGCGCACTTCGGGCATCGCGTGCAGCGCGGCCACCACCATCGGCGCCTGCTTCGGCAGCACGGTGATCAGGATGTGGGCGCGGATGCGAACGTGCTCGTAGTCGTCGCCCATCCGCAGGGTGTAGCCGGCGATCACCCCGGCCTGCTCCAGCCGCTCGATGCGGTTCTGCACCGTGGTGCGCGACAGCCCTAGCCGGCGGGCAATGGCCGCTGTCGAGGCGCGGGCGTTTTCGCGCAGCGCCGACAGCAGGGCCTCGTCGGCAGGGGTCAGGGTTTTCATTCCGAGGGCACCTCTCGTCATTTCGACCAGAAATATCTGCCGAATCGTCGAATCATACCTACCAATCAACGGCTATATCCCGATAATGGACCTTTGCCCCTGGTGCTGCCACTTCGCTCGCGCCAGACCCTTTCGAAGAGGATCGCCCATGTCCGTGACCGCCCCACTCGCCCCGCTGCGCGCCCACTCGGGCCTGCGCCGCACCCCCGGCCTCGACGACGCCACGCTGGCGCAGTTCGCCGGCCATTCCGACCTCACTGCCGCGATCGACGCCGCGCTGGAGGAATACGCGCGCATCCAGCACGACTTCGCCGACCTGCTCGACCTCGACGAGGATGCGCAGATCGAAGCCGTGCAGGCCGGTTTCGTCAACTTCTATCCGCAGGACGGAGTGAACCCCTATGTCGCGCTGGCTGCGCGCGGGCCGTGGATCGTGACCCTGAAGGGCGCGGTGCTCTACGACACCGGCGGCTACGGCATGCTCGGCTTCGGCCACGCGCCGCAGCCGGTGATCGAGGCCATGGCGCGGCCGCAGGCGATGGCAAACATCATGACCCCGCACCTGTCGCAGCTGCGCTTCGCCCGCGCGCTGCGCCGTGAGCTCGGCCACAGCCGCGCCGAGGGTTGTCCGTACGAGAAATTCATGTGCCTCAACTCCGGCTCGGAATCGGTCAGCCTGGCCGCGCGCATCGCCGACACCAATACCAAGACCATGACCGACCCCGGCGGGCGCCACGCCGGTCGCGCGATCAAGCGCCTGGTGGTCTCCGGCAGCTTCCACGGCCGCACCGAGCGTCCGGCGCTGTACTCGGATTCCAGCCGCAAGAACTACCTCAAGCACCTGGCCAGCTACCGCGACGAGAACACCCTGGTCAGCATTGCGCCCTACGACACCGCCGCGCTACGCCAGGCCTTCGCCGATGCAGACGCCCACGGCTGGTTCTTCGAAGCGATGTTCCTGGAGCCGGTGATGGGCGAAGGCGATCCCGGCCGCGCGCTGCCGGCGGATTTCTATCGCGTCGCCCGCGAACTGACCACGGCGCACGGCGCCCTGCTGCTGGTCGACTCGATCCAGGCCGGCCTGCGCGCGCATGGCGTGCTGTCGGTGGTCGACTACCCGGGCTTCGCCTCGGCCGAGGCGCCCGACATGGAGAGCTACTCCAAGGCGCTCAACGCCGGCCAGTACCCGTTGTCGGTGCTCGCGCTCAACGCGCGCGCCGCCGCCCTCTACCAGCGCGGCACCTATGGCAACACCATGACCGCCAATCCGCGCGCGCTCGACGTGGCGTGTGCCGTGCTCGAGATGCTCACGCCCGCCGTCCGCGACAACATCCGCCAGCGCGGCCGCGAGGCGCTGCAGAAGCTGGAATCCCTGCAATCCGAACTCGGCGGACTGATCACCAAGGTCCAGGGCACCGGCCTGCTGTTCTCCTGCGAACTGGACCCGCGCTTCAAGGGCTTTGGGGCCGGCTCCAGCGAGGAATGGCTGCGTGAGCGCGGCCTGGGCGTGATCCACGGCGGCGCCAACTCGCTGCGCTTCACCCCCCAGTTCGACCTGGGCGCCGACGAGGTCGACCTGATCGTATCCATGGTCAAGCGCGCCCTGCGCGAAGGCCCCCGCCAGCAGCAAGCGGCCGCGGCCTGACCCTTAATGCTGTCGACGCCTTGTTAGCCCCTCTCCCGCCTCGGCTTTAGCCCCTCTCCCGCCCGCGGGGCGAAGTTGCACGGCTTGCGCGCCACTGGCGCGCGTGCAACTGAGCGCCCGTGCCGCTGGCACGGGCCGGGGCGCGAAGCGGGGGTTGGGGTGAGGGTGGGTCCGTAGCCAGCGAAGCCCAAAACCCCCCGCCCTCTTTCACGCTAGTCTCCAGCGCATGAAAGTCATCCAAGCCACCCACCCCTTGATCCAGCACAAGCTCGGCCTGATGCGCCGCGCCGACAACAGCACCAAGGTCTTTCGCGAGCTGTCAGCGGAAGTCGCCGCCCTGCTGACCTATGAGGCCACCGCCGACCTCGAAACCGAGGCCGTCGAAGTCGAAGGATGGGCCGGGCCCGTTCCCGTGCGCCGGATCAAGGGCCGCAAGATCACCCTGGTGCCGATCCTGCGCGCCGGCCTCGGCATGCTGCCTGGCGTGCTCGGGCTGATCCCGGCCGCCAAGGTCAGCGTGGTCGGCATCCGCCGCGACGAACAGACGCTCGCCGCGATGCCCTATTACCAGCACCTGGTCGGCGACATGGCCGACCGCACCGCGCTCATCCTCGACCCCATGCTCGCCACCGGCGGCACCCTGATCGCCACCATCGCCATGCTCAAGGCCGCCGGCGCCACCCGCATCAAGGGGCTGTTCCTGGTCGCCGCGCCGGAAGGCCTGAAGGCACTGGAAGCCGCGCACCCCGACGTCGATGTCTACACCGCGTCCATCGACGAACGGCTCAATGAGAAGGGCTACATCCTGCCGGGGCTGGGGGACGCAGGCGACAGGATCTTCGGCACGCGAGCCGACTGATCCAACGGCCAGACGTCGACTGCGCTCTCTCGATGCTGATGGAGACTGCCGTTCAGAGTGTCGTCACGGCCAGCCAGACGCCGGTCAACGCCATCGCAACCAGACCGATCCACGTCAGCAAGGTCCCGTAAAGCCGGCCCTTCGATGTCCCCGCCGATCCGCTCAGTCCCACCGCATGCAGCACGCGGCCAAGCAGCAGCACCGAGCCGAACGCCCACACCCACATCCGCGCCAGCCCGCCCAGCTCCAGCAGTGCAAGCAGCAGCAGCGCCAGCGGCACGTACTCGATGAAGTTGGCCTGCACGCGGATGCGCCGCGCGAGCACGGCGTCGCCACCGTCGCCAAGTCCGACCCGGGCGCTGCGGCGCTGCAGGACCACCGACAGCGACAATCCGATCAACAACAGTGCGTGCAACGCGGCGAACAGCAGGCTGACGGTGGGCGGCGTGATCTGCATGCGGGTCGCCCTCCCGGGCGTCAGTGCGACAGGTTGCGTGCGTGCAGCGCGGCGTGGCAATGCGCGGCGCCATAGCGACCCTTGTCGTCGCGCGTCACCTGGGCCAACGCGCAATCGGGATCATGGGTGAAATACAGGTGCACGTCGCGGGCATGCTTGTCGGCGAGGAAGGCCTGCTTCTCGTCGATCAGCAGTTCGGGATTGCGGTCGTAGCCCATGGTGATCGGCACGTGCACCCAGGGCAGGCCGGGTACCAGGTCGGCGCAGAACACCACGCCGCCATGGGGCACGCCGTTGCGCCGGTCGGGGCCGAGGATCTCGGCCAGCATCATCCCTGGTGTGTGGCCGTCGCTGCGGTGGAAGCGCACGGCGTCGCCCAGCGACTGCGCGCGGTCGCCCTCGATGAACTCCAGCCGACCGCTGGCCTCGAGCAGGCGCGGTAATTCCGGGATGAAGCTGGCGCGGTCGCGTGGGTGCGGGTTCCTGGCGCGTTCCAAATGATCCCGTCCGGTGACGAAGGTCGCGTTGGGGAACAGCAACTCCGGCGCCCTGCCCGCTTCCCAAGCCGCCAACAGGCCGCCGGCATGGTCGAAGTGCAGGTGGCTCAGCACGACGATGTCGATGTCCGCGTGACTGAAGCCGGCGACGCGCAGAGAGTCCAGCAGGACGTGCTGCTCTTCCTGCACCCCGAAACGCTCGCGCAGCTTCGGCTCCAAGAAGGCGCCGATGCCGGTCTCGAACAGCACCGTCCTGCCATTGAGCGGCGTGGCCAGCAGGCCACGCGCGGCCAGCGGGATGCGGTTGAACTCGTCCGGCTCGGCCCACTGCGTCCACATCGCCCGTGGCGCGTTGCCGAACATCGCCCCGCCGTCGAGCTTTTGCGTGTTGCCTTCGATCGACCAGAGCTTCATGGCCCGAGTCTAGCGCGTCGGGGGTAGCGGGGCTCAGGTCTCAAAAGGGGTCTAGGTCTCAAAAGGGGTCAGAGAACATTAGCGCTTGAATCCGCTCGTCGACCCCTTGGTCGCCTCGGTGCACGGATCTCGACGGGGCGGTTAAGGGTCTTTGCCACCATCGCCTGGAAGCGCGGCGACCCCAAGGCCCTTTCCTGTTGCAGATGAGCGCGGATGGACATCAGATCCCTGTCAACCAACGGCTCGACCAACAGCGCGCGATAGGCTGCGCCTCGGCTTCCCGCGTCGCTTCCCAGGCGCCCATGCCACCACCGGCTGGCGATCAAAAAGCGAACTCCCACTGGAGAGCGCACGCGCCGACAACGGCTACGTTCAGTGGGGATAAACCTCGCGTTCAATTCCAGCACTCGGATGTTAGATGGCTGTGATTTTTTGGAGGTTTTTATTGCGCAACATCTTTCGGAGTCAGCGCGAATTAACCCAAGGTCACCCATCCTGCGCTACGTCCAGACCCGGCAAGTGCATTCGCACCGCTCTGGACACTTCCCCCACTGGAGCTCCAACCTCATGAAGAAGAAGAATTCGATTGCAATTGCGTGCGCTGCCGTTCTTTTCGCCGCCATCGCGATGCCCGCAGCTGCAGGCGGCAAATCCAACAACAACAAGCAGGCGCAGGCTGGCGGCGCTTCTGGCCTCGTAGCCGCAGTGGTGCAGGTTGCGGCCAACGACGTCGTGGATGTCAAGGTCGTCGACAGCCTGAACAACCTGGTGGCGGTCAGGAACGTGCTCAACAACAGCCCCATCCTGAGCAGGAACAACATTGACGTGACCGTTGGCGACATCAGCCTGCTCGACGGCCTCAACGTCGACATCAATGCGCTTGGCATCACAGTCGACCAGATCATTGGCGTCGTGCTGGCCAACAACGGCTCCGTCACCGACGTGCTCATCCTGCGTTGATCGTCTGATCAACTGAAGTTCGAGATGGTTCGTGCCCGCGACGTTATTCGTCGCGGGCTTTTCAATGCTGCCGTCAGCCGGCGCGCTCGCGCCCAATGCCTCCGACGTTCCCACATCGCAGCGAATGGGACCCGCGGCAAATGGGCTCAGGTACGTTTTCCCCTGACCTGTCTGTCACGTCCTCTGGATGAGCATCGTGCAATCGCAGCCAGCAACCAGGCTTCCGCCCATGCGCAAGCACGACGCCGTCGCTCCGACGACCGCCCATGCGTGCGCCGCACGCTGCCGGCGCAAGTTCCTGCGCGTATTCCCCGGCGGATTCCGCGACCCCACCTACCTGGACTGGGAACGCGATTACAAGCTTGAAACCCACCAGCGCTGGCAGCAGGACCTGTCCCGCGGCGAGTTTCGAAAGCTGCTGCGTGCCGAAGCGTTCCCGGAGGTCGCGGCGCGCGCGATCCGCGTCGAACAGCGCTCCCGGCATAGCATGATCTTCTCGTTCGAGAAGATGGCACTACGCGATGCCATCCGCGCCGACGCTGGCGCGCGCGCCTTCGCTCAAGGCCTGTACGACTACCTGCACGGTGCCGCCAGCCTCGAGCGCAGGTTCGAGCGCTGGGTGGAGGTGGTTGATGGTCTGCCTCGCAAACAGACCCGCGTCCTAACCTGGCCGCTGGTCACGGTGTTCGGCTTCATTGCGCAACCCGCGCAGCACATCTTCCTCAAGCCCATGACAATGCGCGCAGCCGCGCGCGCCTACGGCTATGACCTGCCCTACCGGCCGCGCCCGTCCTGGGAGACCTATAGCAGCCTGCTCGCGTTCGCCGAGGTCGTTCGCCACGACCTCCAGGACCTGCGACCGCGCGACATGATCGACATCCAGTCGTTCCTTTGGGTACAGGGCTCGGACGAATACCGGTAACACAGGGGAGATGGCGTCAGTAGGGCACGTGACTGGTGGCCATCGTCTTCGATTCCCTGCCCAGTCTCCGCCGCTCGTGGTTCCCATTCCCATCCCCATCCCGCCGCCACCCGGGCCCGCACCACTCCCCCATGCCACCGCCGCCGCCTGAACGATCCTTGCCGCCACTCTTGTTCGAAGACGCCGGCCTGCTCCGTCCCTGCCTCGGGATGGACAAGCCTCCGGGAATCGGGTCCAGCTCGAGCACCTCGCGGATGAAATCGCGCAGCGAACCAACCAACTCCGCCATGTGCACGCGCAGGTAGTTGGCGGCATCCTCGCTGCGGTGCACGCAGCCATAACCCAGGTCCAGCAGCAGGGCATGCAGGCGGTCGCCATCCTCGGCATCGGCGAGGAAATGACATCGCGGGTGGCGCGCACGACATTGCGCGCGGCGGCGTCTTCAAGTCAGCGAAGACGGCCACGGCTTCCCGGATCTGGTCGACGAGGCGAGACATGGGTTATCTGCCGTGGCGGCAAGCGCCGCCCACGTCATGCAGCGCATGGCTGGTACTGCGGATCATCTTGGCCCCGGTGGCGATCTCGCCAGCACACGCCTCGGGCGGGACGCCTGTCATGCGGCGATCCGCTCGATCCTGTTCACTGCCTTGCCGATGGCGCGATGCGCTTCTTCCAGGTCGAAATCGGCCTGCAAACCCAGCCAGAACCGCTCGCTGGTGCCGAGCGCGGCTGCAATGCGCACGGCGGTGTCGGCCGTGACCGAGCGCTTGCCCAGCACGATCTCGTTGATGCGCCGCGGTGAAACATCGGCCGCACGCGCCAGTGCGTTCTGGCTGATGCCAAGGGGTTCGAGGAACTCCGTGAGGAGGACTTCGCCCGGGTGGATGTTGGGGAGTGTCTTCATGGGATTGGCCTAATGGTAGTCCACGATCTCGACGTCGTGCGCATCACCTTCCTTCCATCGAAAGCAGATGCGCCACTGGTCGTTGAC
>JALZMP010000015.1 GCA_030858145.1 Pseudomonadota bacterium | reverse complement strand
GGCCAGATCGGCGTTGTTCTCGACGCCCTGCGCAGCGGCATCGGCAGCGGCCATGGCGGCGGCATCGGCCGCGGCGGCAGCAGCGTCGGCGGCAGCCTGGGCAGCCGGGTTGGCGGTCATATCGGCGTTGGCCTGGGCCTCTGCAGCCGCGTCAGCAGCCTCAGCAGCAGAGTCCTGGGCACGATCCTGGTTCGAGCACGCGGCCAGGGCGAAACCCATGGTGACAGCCAGCAGAGCCTTGTTGATGGACATGATTCAATTTCCTCGTCGTGTGATTAGGCAACGCGCTAGTGCGCGCCTATAACATGATGACAAGCCGGTGACGGGTGTCAAGCAATCTTTCGTAAAGACGGTGTTAACCATTCACCCGCGTGGACCGGACGTGAGCTCAGCAAAGCTCCACTGCGACGGCCGTGGCCTCGCCGCCGCCGATGCATAGCGAGGCCACTCCGCGCCGTTTGCCGGCGGCCTGCAGGGCATGGAGCAACGTGACGACAAGGCGCGCGCCGCTGGCACCGATCGGGTGGCCCAGGGCACAGGCGCCACCGTGCACATTGACCTTGTCGTGGGGGATGGCGAGGTCCTGCATCGGCGCCATCGCCACGCAGGCGAAGGCCTCGTTGATCTCGAACAGGTCGACGTCGCCCACAGACCACCCGGCCTTGTCCAGCACATTGGCGATGGCCTTGATCGGCGCGGTGGTGAACCATTCCGGCGCCTGGGCATGGGCTGCGTGGGCGACGATGCGGGCAATAGGTGCCAGCCCGCGCCGCTTGGCTTCCTCGGCCGACATCAGCACGGTGGCCGCGGCGCCATCGGAAATCTTGGACGATGAGGCCGCGGTCAGCCGGCCCTCCTTGCCGAAGGCCGGGCGCAGGCTGGGTATCTTGGCCGTGTCGATCCGGCCCGGCTCCTCGTCGGTGTCCACGACGGTCTCGCCCTTGCGGCCCTTGACCGTGACCGGGACGATTTCGTCCTTGAAGCCCCCCGAGGCCGTCGCGGCCTGCGCGCGCTGCACGCTCTCGGCGGCGAACGCATCCAGTGCCTCACGGCTGAAGTCGTACTTCTCGCAGGTCAGGTCGCCGAACACACCCATTGCCTTGCCGTCGTCGGGATTGACCAGCCCGTCCCAGGCCATGTGGTCGAGGAATTCTGCAGACCCGAAGCGAATCCCGGTGCGTGAACCGTTGAGCAGGTGCGGCGCGTTGGTCATCGATTCCATGCCGCCGGCGACGACCACCGTGGCCGAGCCGGCCCGGATCAGGTCGTGGCCGAGCATGATCGCCTTCATCCCCGAGCCGCAGACCTTGTTGACCGTGGTGCACCCGGCGGCGTCGGGAATGCCCGCGGCGCGCGAGGCCTGGCGCGCGGGAGCCTGGCCGAGGCCGGCGGAAAGCACGCAGCCCATCAAGACCTCGTCGACCTGGTCCGGTGCCACCCCGGCGTGGTCGAGCGCACCGTTGATGGCCGCAGCGCCCAGGGTCGGGGCCGGCACGCCGGTGAACTGGCCCAGGAGGGAACCGATGGCAGTGCGCCGGGCACCGACGATGACGATGTCGGACATGGGAACTCCGTTCAGGGGGAGGCGGCAGGCCGCGATAGCCCAATTATCGCGCCGCTTGCTGCGGTGCCGCAAATCGGAGCGGTGCCGATGCCCGTAGGCGGGGCCGCGGCCCGGCATCCTCCGACCGCGACGGCAGGATTGCGCCGTTCGCAGGTCAACGCTGGGCCGAGGTCCACCTACGCGTTGCCTTCGAACAGCTCGCGTCCGATCAGCATGCGCCGGATCTCGTTGGTGCCGGCGCCGATCGCGTAGAGCTTGGCGTCGCGCAGGATGCGGCCGGTGGGGTATTCGTTGATGTAGCCATTGCCGCCGAGCGTCTGGATCGCCTCCAGCGCCACATGCACCGCGGCGTCGCTGGCATGCAGCAGGCAGCTGGCGGCATCGATGCGCGACTTGTGGCCGGCATCGTAGTCGCGGGCCACCTGGTAGGCGAAGGCGCGCGAGGACTGCAACGCTGTGTACATGTCGGCAAGCTTGACCTGCATGATGCCGAAGCTGCCGATCGGTGCGTCGAACTGGCGGCGCTCGCGCACGTAGGGCAGGGCGGCGTCCATCGCCGCCTGCATCAGGCCCAGCGGTCCACCGGTCAGCACCAGGCGCTCGGTGTTGAGGCCGGACATCAGCACCTCGACGCCCTGGTTGACCTCGCCGAGCACGTTGTCATCGGGGATCTTGCAGTCCTTGAACACCAGCTCGCAGGTGTTGGAGCCGCGCATGCCGAGCTTGTCAAGCTTCTGCGCGGTCGAGTAGCCGGGCATGCCTTTCTCAACGATAAAGGCGGTGATCGAGCGGCTGCCCGCATCCTTGCCGGCGGTGCGCATGTAGACCACGAGCACGTCGGCCTCCGGGCCGTTGGTGATCCACATCTTGTTGCCGTTCGCAATCCAGGCATCACCACGGTGCTCGGCGCGGCAGGCCATAGATCCGACCACGTCGGAACCGGCCCCCGATTCGCTCATCGCCAGTGCGCCCTTCCACTCGCCACTGCACAGCTTCGGCAGGTACTTTCGGCGTTGCGCCTCGGTGCCGTTGGCATGGAGGTTCTGCACGCAGAGGTTGGAATGCGCGCCGTAACTCAGTCCGACGCTGCCGGAAGCGCGCGAGATCTCCTCCATCGCCACCAGGTGGGCGAGATAGCCCATCTCCGAGCCGCCGAACTCGGCCGGCACGGTGAGGCCCAGCAGGCCCATCTCGCCGAGCGTGGGCCAGAGGTCCTGGGGAAAGGCGTTGTCCTCATCGATCTTCGCCGCACGCGGGGCGATCTCGCTCTCGGCGAAGCGGCGCACCGCCTCGCGCAGGGCATCAATGTGTTCGCCGAGGGGGAACGGGCGCATGGCGGTCCTTGCAGGTCGGAACGGACTCTACCGTAGCCCCAACCCCGCTTTAGCAAAGGGTGGGGATTCGGTGATACACAGCGGGCCCAAGGTTTGCGAAGCAGACTTTGGGATTGATCCAGGGTGGAGCCTTGGCTCAATGCCCTCTGATCCGCCCCTGGAAGCGTGGCGCGGCGCGTCCCAGCGGCAGCTTGAGCTTGCCGATGGCCAGGATCCGCTCCTCGGCCAGGCGGTCGGCGGCGAGGTAGGTCGGGATGCGGTCGCGCTCGGAGATCTCGTAGATGCGCGCGAGGTTGTGGTAGATGGTGCGCATCATCCGCATCGCGCGCTCGCGGTTATAGCCGTCGATCTCCAGCGACACGTTCATCACGCCGCCGGCGTTGACCGCGTAGTCGGGCGCGTAGAGGATCCCGCGCTTCTCGACCTCTTCGCCGATCGCGTTGTCGGCCAGCTGGTTGTTGGCTGCGCCGCAGATCACCTTGGCCTTGAGCCGCGGCAGGGTCTGCTCGTTGACGGTGCCGCCCAGGGCGCAGGGAGAGTAGACATCGCAGTCGACATCGTAGATCTCGTCGGAGCCGACCGATTCCGCACCGTACTCGCTGACCGCGCGGTCGACCAGCGACTTGTTGATGTCGGTGACGAACAGCTTGGCACCGCGCTCCTTGAGCAGCTTGACGAACTCCATGCCGACGTGGCCCAGGCCCTGCACGGCGTAGGAATACTTGCCGACCTCCTCATCGCCGAACTTGCGGTTGAGGCTGGCCATCAGGCCCTGCAGGGTGCCGTAGGCGGTGAACGGCGAGGGGTCGCCCGAGCCGCCGTGGACCTGGTGGACGCCGGTGACGTACTCGGTCTCACGGTAGACGTATTCCATGTCGTTGACGTCGATGCCGACGTCCTCGGCGGTGATGTAGCGTCCACCCAGCGACTCCACGAAGTGGCCGAAAGCACGGAACAGCGCCTCGGACTTGTCGGTAGCCGGGTCGCCGATGATCACCGCCTTGCCGCCGCCGATGTTCAGGCCGGCGACCGCGTTCTTGTAGGTCATGCCGCGTGACAGGCGCAGCACGTCGTTGAGCGCGTCGGCCTCGGTCTTGTACGGCCACATCCGGGTGCCGCCCAGGGCCGGGCCAAGCACGGTGTTATGGATGGCGATGATCGCCTTCAGGCCGGCGTCCTTGTTGTGGCAGTACACGACCTGCTCGTGGCCGTAGGTGTCGAGGTGTTCGAAAATCATCCGGAAACTCCGCTTCCGGCGTGGATTCGCGTGCGCGAACGACGCCGGCAATGTTGGTTAAGTCCTTGATTCGGCCGGGGCCGAGGCTGGCGTTGGCCGCTGTCGGCGCAACAGAACCGACATTTTACGCAGGTCGCCCGGCAAAAGCCCGTGGAGGGCGGCACGATGCCGGCCGCGGACGTAGAGGCTCAGAAATCGCGGTAGCGGCCCTGCCGCAGCCACAGCGTGGCCAGCCACTTGACCCCGCGTTCGACCGGAAGACCGGCATGCAAGCTGTCGGGGTCGGGGCTGCCGTCGGCACGCAGGTTGTCGAAGACCACCGCGGTGCCGGCCCTGGGCGCGACCTTGACCCCGGCCACGGGGAATTCGGTTGCGCCGCCGGCCTCGACGTCGTTGAGGTAGACGCAGATGGTGCGCGCGCGGTTGCCGGCATGCGGGCGGTCGCGCTGGATGGCGTCGGGTGGGATGTAGTCGCGATGCGGGCGATATTGCTGCCCCGGTTCATAGCGGAGTACGGTGAGGTACTCGGCATGGGGCAGGTCAATGCCCGCAGCCGCGCAGATGCGCAACTGCACCATGCGCAGGGCAAAATCCTCCTGCACCGGATCCAGGCTGGCATCACTGCTGGTGCGCAAGGGAAGGGTGATCGGCAGCCCGGTCTCCGGGTCGACGGTACGCGAGCCACGCAGGATTGGCTGGGTGCTCGCAATCAGCAGGCGGCACTCGTCCGCGGACAGCAAACCCTCGACGACGCCGACGCGCGGCCGTGTGGACAGCAGTCGGGCCGGCGCCGGCGCCAGTGCATCCTCGATCGCCAGCTGGCGCGGCGGACATGCCGGCTGCCAGGGCGGGACTGCCGTCACCGCGGGCAGCGGTGCCAGGCCCTGCTCCGAAAGCTGCTGGCGCAACCCTGCCGCGAGCTCGGGGCGGGCTGCGGTGCCTTCGCCACCCGCGAGGCGTTCGGCCAGCAGGCAAGCCGCGGTGTTGTCGCCGAGCGACACTGCCCGCTCCAGGAAGCCGATGCAAAGCGCCTGGTCGTCCGGGTGCGGCTTGCGTCCGAAATGGATTGCGGCCGCCAGCAGCGCGGGCGGCAGGCCGGCATCGATCGCCTGGCCCAGGCGCTGGTTGATGCTCTGGTCACGCGGCGAGGCAAGGCCACCGAGCGCCGCCAGGGCCAGGAAATAGCTCGCGACCGGATTGCCGCCTGCCTCCGCCCGCAGCAGCCAGTGCACCGCACTGGTGAGCTGGACCGGACCGGCGATGCCGTACAACAGCATGCGGGCAAGCTCGACCTGCGCGCGAGGATGCCCCGCTTCCGCAGCACGCAGGTGCATTGCCTGGGCCTCGGCCACCCTGCGTTCGGCGATGAGGGTGTTGGCGGCAGCGAAGGCGGCCTCGGCCTCTTCGGTGGCTGGCGCGATCACGGGGTCGGGGGCTTGCGTGCGAGGGTCGGTGTCCGCCATGGCGACAGCCTACCGTCCCCGGCGGAAGGGCGACAGGGTGGTGGTCGGTCCTGCTCTGGGTCCCGCCCTCGGGTCAAGGCCGCATCCTGGAGCAAGTTGTCTCGCCAACACGACGCAGGAACTTCGCACTCCTTGCCCACCCGCATGACGTTTTCACGCGGGTGCGCGCAACCAGGTCAGCCGCCTGGACGCGCCGGGTTCGCCGAGCACCTTGCACAGGGTGGGCAGCGTGGCCTCAAGCGTGAGGTCGAGTCGCCAGGGGGCATTGAGCAGAAGCAAGCCGCTGCCGTTCATGCGTAGCGGAGAGTCGTCCGGCCGCACCAACAGCTCAATCCGCAGCACCGCCTGCGCCGGCAGATCGGTCGCGCGGCGGTAGAACGGCTGCAGCGTGCGCCGCCGCTTGATTGGATACCACAACAGGTAGCACGCCTGCGCCCAGCGTTGCAGCCCGGCACGCAACGCAGCGAGGGCGGCGTCGAGTTCCTGCAGCTGGGCTTCGTAGGGCGGATCGACCAGGACCAGGCCGCGGGCGAAGCGTGTGGTGCCGTGCTTCGGTGGCAGCAGGGCGGCCATCGCCGCGTAGCCGTCGCGCTCGTGCACCGCGATGCGGGAATCTCCACAGAAATTGCGCTTCAGCGCGGCCGCTTCCTTTGGCTGCAGTTCGCAGCAGGCGATCCGGTCTTGCGCGCGCAGCGCATGCGTCAGCAGCCACGGCGAGCCGGGATAGGCACGTTCGCCGTGGACGGCGCGGCACGCTTCCACCGCCGCCAGGTAGCGGACCAGCGCGGGCGCACCGCCGGCCGTTGCCGCCAGCCTGCCGATGCCGTCGGCGGACTCCGCCGTGCGCCTGGCGGCGCTGCCGTCGAGTGCGTACAGTCCACGCCCGGCGTGGGTGTCCAGCGCGAACAGCGGCGCCGGCTTGGCCGTGAGCGCATCGCAGACCGCCAGCAGTACGACGTGCTTGAGCACGTCGGCAGGGTTGCCGGCATGGAAGGCGTGGCGGTAGTTCATCGCCGGCGCAGCTTAGCAGTGCGCCCGGCAGGCAAAGCGCCGTTATCAAGCCATGCTTGAGACGGCCGCAAGCATGTCCATCGAGATCCAGCCGATCGCGCCGCCGATCACGGTCGCGGCCAGCACGTCGCTGGGGTAGTGCAGCCCCAGCACCACGCGCGAGATCCCGACGCTGGCCGCGAAGGGCAGCAGCAGCCACGCAAGCCCGGGGTAGTGGGCCAGCGCGACGATGGTAAAGGCGACCGCGTGCAGGGTGCGGCCGGAAGGAAAGCTGACCTCGTCCAGCAGCGCCACCCAGGCATTGATGCGGACATCGCTGGCGAACGGGCGCGGGCGTCGGGTCCAGCGCTTGAGCAGCCTGTAGAGCAGGAGCGCGGCGACCCCCGTCATGGCGAGGTGCGCGGATGCCGCCAGACCGGTCCGGCCATCGAACACCACGAGGGCCGCCATCAGTCCATACCAGAACACGCCGTCGCCGAGCCGGCTGACGCAGGCGAAGTAACGGCGCACGCCCTCGTTGAGGCCGTAACGGTTGGCGCGCAGGCACCAGGCCGCGTCGTTGCGTGTCCAGCGTTCACGCCAGGGCGGCGCGCGCATGGCGCAGGCTCCGGTTGGCGATGATGCGCTGGAGGATGTCGTCGAAGTCCGCGGCGACCTGCGCCGGCCTCAGCTTGTGCACGGCTTCGCGCGCGTGAAGGCCCATGGTCTGGCGACGGTCGTAGTCGAGCGCCAGGCGGCAGGCGGCGTCGACGAAGGCGTCCTCGTCGCGGCCCTCGATCGAAGCGCCGTGGCGGCCGTCGCGCAGGTGCTCGCGCGCCGCGCCATAGCGGAACGCCACCGTCGCCACGCCGCTGGCCATGGCCTCGAGGGCGACATTGCCGAAAGTTTCCGAATGGCTGGGGAACAGGAACAGGTCGGTGCTGGCGAAGTGTCGAGCGAGCACGTCGTCGCGCTGCGTGCCGCAGAACACGAAGTCGGGGTTGGCGTCGCGGATCGCGGGCAGCGATGGGCCCTCGCCGACCCAGACGAAACGGGCGTCGGGGCGCCGTGCCTGCAGCGCGCGGAATGCGCGCACCGCGAGCGGCAGGTTCTTTTCCGGCGCGATGCGACCGAGGTAGATCACCGCGAGTCCATCCGCGGCCACGCCCCAGTCTGCACGTAGCGCGTCGCTGCGCTTGCCGGGTTCGAAGCGCGTGGTGTCGACCGCGCGCGGCAGATGCACGGCGCTGTCGAAGCGCTGTGCCTTGAGGAAGTCGGCAAGTTCGCAGGTCGGCACCAGGGTGGCGTCGGAGCGGTTGTGGAAGTGGCGCATCCAGGCCAGTGCCAGCGGCTGCAGCACGCCTAGCCCGTAGTCGCGCATATAGGCATCGAAGCGGGTATGGAAGCCGGTCGCGACCGGGATGCCGAACCGGGTCGCGGCACGCAGCGCCGAATCGCCCAGTGGCCCCTCGGTGGCGATGTAGAGGGCATCGGGCCGCCGCTCGGTCCAGTGGCGGCGCAGGAGTCGGCCGGCGGGAAACCCGAAGCGCATGCCCGGATAGCGCGGGAGCTGCGCGCTGCGCACGAGGGTCTCGTGCGCAAGCGGCGCCTGCTGCGGCGACTGGCGCGGACGGACCACATCGACGGCATGGCCGCGGTCGCGCAGCCCGGACTCGAGGCCCGCCACGGTCAGTGCGACGCCGTTGATCTCAGGCGGATAGGTTTCGGTCACGATCGCGAAGCGCATGCGGAGCCTCCCTGGGAGGCAGGATGCCGCCCCGCGATGAAAGTCCGGTTGCACCGGGATGGCGTCGCGGTGACACGCCTGCAGCGCAGGCGCCGTACACGTAACCGCTGGCGCCGCAGGGTGTCATCCAGCGGTCACATGAATCACACGAAGGTGTCAGAATGGATTCGCAGGATGTACAGCGTTCACGGGCGCCTAACGATTCTTCCCCTCGAGGGACGTTGGGGCGAGCAGCCATTCCATCCATGGGGAGTCATCCACAATGCGGCATTCCACCCTCACCACCGCGCTCGCGATCGCCCTGGGCGGCCTGAGCTTCACCTCTGCCGCCGCCGACGGCCGCGACGCCGAGATCGCCCTGCTCAAGCAGCAGCTGGCCCAGCTGCAGGCGCAGGTGCAGGCGCTGGAAGAGCGCACCGACGCGCAGTCCGACGTCAACATCGATACCGCGCAGAACATCGACAAGCTGGTCAACGATTCGGTCAAGGTCGAGACCAAGGGCGGCATCAAGGTCACCTCGGCCGACAGGAAGTTCGAGGCTTCCGTAGGCGGCCGCATCCACTTCGACGCCTATGCCTATGACCGTGACCTCGCCAGCACCACCGGCACCACCGAGTTCCGACGCGCACGGCTCATGGTTGCCGGCAAGCTCTACGGCTGGGACTACAAGTTCGAGCAGGACTTCGCTGCCGGCACCAGCCTCGACGGCATGCGCGACGTGTTCATCGCCAGGAGCGCGCTGGGCGGCAAGTTCACCATCGGTCAGTTCAAGCCCTACCGCTCGATGGAGGAGCTGACCAGCGCCAACGAGATCCTGCTGATGGAGCGCCCGTTCTCGTCGGCGACTGGCCTGTACGGCGGCCGCCAGTTCCAGCAGGGCGTGGGTTACCTGCGTGGCGGCGGCAACTACACCTTCGGGGTCAGCGGATTCAACCTGCGCGGCGCCAGTGGCGTCCGCAACGAAGGCGTGGGCGCCGCCGCACGCCTGACCTATGCGCCGATCAACAACGACAACGGCACCCTGCACTTCGGCATCTCGGCCAGTACCGAGAACGCCAACCAGGGCTCGGAGAACCTTGTCGCTGCCGCCAACTACGCCGGGCGTCGCGGCCCGGTACAGACCATCGCCACCACCACCGGCGCCAGCCGGGACTCGGTCGATGCCATCGGGCTGGAGGCGGCAGGTTCATTCGGGCCGCTGTTCTTCCAGTCCGAGTACGCGCGCGCCAAGTTCGGGCGTCCGCTTGGCGGCGACCAGGACGTCGACACTTGGTACGTGATGGGCAGCTGGATCATCAACGGCGGCCACAAGGCCTACAAGCCCGCCACCGGCGTGTTCGCCTCGCCCAAGGTCGCAGACAAGGGCCTGTGGGAGCTGACCGCGCGCTACGACACGATCGAGAACAAGGACGTCGCGGGCCTTGAGGTGGCCTCCTGGATCCTTGGCCTGAACTACTTCATCAATCCCAACGTGCGGGTGATGTTCAACTACACCAAGGGCGACAACGACTTCACCGGCGACAAGACCGGCCAGTACGCCGTCCGCACCCAGCTCAGTTTCTGATGCCTTGCCTTCGAGAGGGACCCGCGCCCGGCTCCGGCCGGGCGTGCTCGATTGCGGCGGGGTCGGGGACTCCAGGGGTCTTGTCGCGGTAGCGGCACAGGTCGCGGATCACGCAATGCGGGCAATCGGGCTTGCGCGCCTTGCACACGTAACGGCCGTGCAGGATGAGCCAGTGGTGTGCATGCTGTCGGTGTCGCTCCGCCACCACTTTCAACAACCTTCCCTCCACCGCACGCACGTCCTTGCCCGGCGCGAGCCCGGTGCGGTTGGCGACCCGGAAGATGTGGGTGTCCACGGCGATGGTCGGTTCGCCGAAGGCGGTGTTGAGCACGACGTTGGCGGTCTTGCGGCCGACACCCGGCAGCGCTTCCAGCGCCTCGCGCGCGTGCGGGACTTCGCCGCCATGCCGCTCCAGCAGAAGTCGCGACATCGCGATCACGTTGGCGGCCTTGGCGTTGTACAGGCCGATGCTCGAGATGTGGCGTTTCAGTGCCGCCTCGCCCAATGCCAGCATCGCTGCGGGCGTGTTCGCGACCGCGAACAGCCGCCGCGTGGCCTTGTTGACGCCGACGTCGGTCGCCTGCGCCGACAGGATCACCGCGACCAGCAGTTCGTAGGGGCTGGTGTATTCGAGTTCGGTGGCCGGCTGCGGATTCAGCGCCGCCAGTCGCGCGAACAGCGCCTCCACTTCGTCCGCGCGCAGGATCCGGCGGCGACCTGTGGTCACGGCTTGCCCAGGGCCCTGGCCTTGGCGCGGGCAAGCGCGGCGGCGGCGGCGGGTGGCAGCCCGGAGGATGCCGTGGTTGCCGAGGCGGGCATGCGCCGTGCCGCACGCTCGGCCTCGCGC
>JALZMP010000006.1 GCA_030858145.1 Pseudomonadota bacterium | reverse complement strand
GTGTAGAGCACACTCGCCCACGCCAGCGCGACTGCCGCTGCAAGCGCCACCAGCACGATGGCCAGGCGATCGGCGACGGCGGCCACCGCCTCATAGGTCTCGCCCAGCAGCCAGCCCGGCAGCAGATACAGCAGCGCCCAGGACAGCGCGGCGAACAGGCTGAAAGGCACGTAGCGCTTGAGTGGCATGCGCGACATGCCCGCGATTGCCGGCACGAACGGCCGCACCGGACCCACGTAGCGGGCCACCAGGATGCTCTTGGCCGCGTTGCGCCGGAACAGCGTCTCGGCCCGCTCCAACAGCTGCGGATAGCGAGAGAACGGCCACGCCGTGCGCAGCTGCGGCCCCCAGCGATGGCCGATCCAGAAACTGACCGCATCACCGCAAAAGGCGCCAAGCGCGGCGCACACGACCGCGTAGGGGCCGGAGATCTCGCCAAGCCCGATCAGCACGCCGACCGCGAAGATCAGCGGCAGCGCCGGCACGATCGCACCGAACACCACCAGCGCGTCGAAGAAGGCGATGGCAAAGATCGCGACACCTGCCGCCACCGGATGCGCGCCGATCCATGCCACGAGGTTTTCCAGCCAGGCGCCCATCGGCCGGCATTGTAGGGTGGGCCACCCTACAATGCGGTGATGCCGCAGCGCGATGCCGTTGAACTCCAGGCGCTGAAATCCGACAGCTTCGGCCGCATCGCGCTGATGCGCGGCGACGACGGCGTGTTCGTGCGCCGCGACCTGCGCCACGTGCCACTGTGGTTGCGGTTGCCGGCCTGGTGGCTGGCGCGGCGCGAGGCACGCGCGCTGCGCGAAGTGGCCGGATTGACCGACGTGCCGCGGCTGCTGGCCTGGGACGGGCGCGTGCTCGACCGCAGCTACATGGAGGGTGCGGCGATGTACCAGCGCGCGCCGCGTGGCGACCTCGCGTATTTCCGCCGCGCACGCCGCCTGCTGCAATCCCTGCATCGCCGCGGTGTCGCCCACAACGACCTGGCCAAGGAGGCCAACTGGCTGGTACTGGCCGACGGCCGCCCGGGCATCATCGATTTCCAGCTGGCGGTGCTCGGCCATCCGCGCTCGCGCTGGATGCGCCTGCTGGCGCGCCAGGACCTGCGCCACCTGCTCAAGCACAAGCGCATGTACTGCCCCGATCGCATCACCCCGGTCGAGCGCCGCGTGCTCAGGCGCACCTCGTGGCTGCGCGAGGCCTGGTTTGCCACCGGCAAGCCGGTGTACCGCTTCGTCACCCGCCGGATCCTGAAGTGGGAGGACAACGAGGGTCAGGGTCCCAAACCGTAGGATCGCCCTGGGGCGCTTCTACAATGGACGGGTCCACCAGGAACCGCCCATGGCCACGCTCGCCGACAAGACCCTGTTCATCACCGGCGCCTCGCGTGGCATCGGCCTCGCCATCGCGCTGCGTGCGGCGCGTGATGGCGCCAACGTCGCCATCGCTGCCAAGTCCGACGTGCCAAATCCGAAACTCCCGGGCACGATCCACTCCGCCGCCGAGGCGGTGACTGCCGCCGGCGGCCACGCGCTGGCGCTGAAGTGCGACATCCGCGAAGAGGACCAGGTACGCACCGCCGTCGCCACGACCGTCGAGGCCTTCGGCGGTCTCGACATCCTGATCAACAACGCCAGCGCCATCTGGCTCCGGGGCACCCTGGACACGCCGATCAAGCGCTTCGACCTGATGCAGCAGGTCAACAGCCGCGGCAGCTTCCTGTGCGCGCAGGCCTGCCTGCCGCACCTGCTGCGGGCGCCGAATCCGCACATCCTGACGCTGGCGCCGCCGCCCTCGCTGGACCCGAAGTGGTGGGCGCCGCACACCGGCTACACCTTGGCCAAGATGGGCATGAGCTTCGTGACGCTAGGCCTTGCTGCGGAATTCGGCCCCCAGGGCGTCGCGGTCAACGCGCTGTGGCCGCGTACCCTGATCGCCACCGACGCGCTCAACATGATTCCCGGCGTGTCGCTGGCCAACGGCCGCAAGCCCGAAATCATGGCCGATGCCGCACACGCGATCCTGACCCGGCCGGCCCAGGGATTATCCGGCCATTTCCTGATCGACGACCAGGTGCTGCACGAGGCCGGTGTGACCGACCTGGCGCAGTACGCCGTCGATCCCACGCAGCCTCTGCTGCCGGACCTGTTCCTTTAGGGAAGGTCTGATCAAGTCCATCCATGGACTTGATCAGACATCGCGAGTCCGGCACATGTCCGGACTCGCTCCCACGGATCAAACACTTGCGTGTTTGCTCCGTGGGCAAACCGTCCTGGTTTGC
>JALZMP010000005.1 GCA_030858145.1 Pseudomonadota bacterium | reverse complement strand
GGCTACGACCTCGCCGCCCGCTACCTGCCCAGTGCCGCGCGCCAGCGTGCCCGGCAACGGCAGCTGCCCGCCACTCCGGACCTGCGCGCGGCGCTGGACACGGCGCTGGCGGACTCCGGGTTCCGCGAGGACGCCTTCGAGGAGTTCATTGCCGATGTCGACCGCGCCCGCCGCGCACCGCCGCTGCAGTCGGCCGACCTCGCACACACGCCCCTGGCCAGCCGGGTGTCCGGACTGCTGCTGCCGGGCGACGGCCGGGTCACCGCGCTGGTCTCGCTCCACGGACTCGAGGATCCGGCCGCGGTGGCGGCGGTGGCGCAGGCGCAGGGTGCGCTGCTGGTCGACATGAAGCAGGCCTCCGAATCGCTGGTCGCCGCCTATCGCGGCCGGGTGCTCGCGGCCCTGGGCGTGGCGGTGCTGCTGCTGGTGGCAACGGTCTGGTTCGCGCTGCGCTCGCCACGTCGCGTGCTGCGGGTATTGCTGCCGATGGCGCTGACCACGCTGCTGATCCTGGCGGTGCTGCGCGGCTTCGGGGTCGAACTGACCCTGTTCCACCTGGTCGCGTTGATCCTCGCCGCGGGCCTGGGCCTGGACTACGCCTTGTTCTTCGAACACGCCGGCGTCGACCGCGCGCACCAGCGGCGCACGCTGCACGCAGTCCTGGTGTGCAGTGCGATGACCCTGCTGGTGTTCTGCCTGCTGGCGTTCTCGTCGATCCCGGTGCTGCGCGCCATCGGTACCACCGTCGCCATCGGCGTGTTCTGCAACTTCGTGCTGGCGCTGTTGATCTCGCGCCATGCCGGCACGTTTGCGGACGAGCCCGCCACCGCGCACGCCCCCTGATGATCGGCCGCGAGCAGATCCAGGGCTTGATCCCGCACCAGGGCGCGATGTGCCTGTGGGACACCGTGGTCAACTGGGACGCGGGGTCCATCCGATTGCGCGCCGACAATCACCGCGATCACGCGCATCCGCTGCGTTCCGACGGCCGCCTGCGCGCGCTGTACCTGTGCGAGTACGGCGCGCAGGCGATGGCTGTGCACGGCGGCCTGCGCGCCCAGGCCGGCGGCGGCACGGCACCCCCGGGACTGCTGGTGGCGCTGCGTGGGGTGGTGCTGCACGTGGCGCGAATCGACGACCTGCCGGGCCCACTGGAGGGCAAGGCCGAGGTGCTGGTGGAGGCGGCGCACAGCCAGCAATACGCATTCGTGATCCGCCACGCCGGGGCGGTGGTCGCCGAAGGTCGAGCGGCGGTGATGCTGCAGGCGGACGTTTCCGGCTGATGTTGGCAGGGGATGTGGCTGGCGTCGCCGGCTGCGCGATCGATTCGGAACGCACTTATATTGAATGGAGCCGAATCAAGTCCCCCACCGAATCTATAGGATCACGGCATGGAATCCACCGGAAAACGCGCCCTGGTCACCGGCGGCAGCGGCGATATCGGCGGCGCGGTCTGCCGCCGCCTCGGCGCGGACGGGCACCACGTCATCGTGCACGCCAACGGCAACCTCGCGCGCGCCGGTCAGGTGATGGAGGCCATCATCGCCGCGGGCGGCAGCGCCGAGGCGGTCGCCTTCGACGTCGCCGACGGCGACGCGACCGCATCGGCGATCGCGGCATTGCTCGAAGCCGGGCCGATCCAAGTGGTGGTCAACAATGCCGGCATCCACGACGACGCGCCGATGGCCGGCATGTCCGCGGCGCAGTGGACGCGGGTCATCGATGTCTCGCTGCACGGCTTCTTCCACGTCACCCAGCCGCTGCTGCTGCCGATGGCGCGCACGCGCTGGGGCCGCATCGTCAGCGTCTCCAGCGTGGCCGCGGTGCTGGGCAACCGCGGCCAGGCCAACTACGCCGCCGCCAAGGCCGCGCTGCACGGCGCATCGAAGTCGCTGGCGCGCGAGATGGCCAGCCGCGGCATCACCGTCAACGTGATCGCACCCGGGGTGATCGCCGGCGACATGGCCGCGGTCGCGTTTCCTGCCGAGACGATCAAGCAGATGGTGCCCGCGGCGCGGGCCGGCACCGCGGAGGAAGTCGCCGCGCTGGCGGGCTTCCTGTGCTCGGACGACGCGGGCTATATCAACGGGCAGGTGATCGGGATCAATGGCGGGATGGGCTGAGCAGCGCTGCTGCTCCCACCACGTTGGCAATGCCTTCCCAGCGCTGCGGTCCGCACCGGTCCGGCATGACACCGGGTTCATGCCGGCGGGGCGATGATCGGCCCCAGCCCACACCCGAGATTACCGCCATGCGCTTTGTCCCGCTCCTGCGCTTGCTGTTGGCCGCGACGGCCCTGGCCGTGCTTGCCGCCTGCGCCACCTCGCACGTGCTCACCGGCAGCCCGCGCCCGCCGATCGACCCGTCCCAGGTGCGCATCTACTACGGGCCGCCATCGGGCGGCTATCAGGAGATCGCGCGGCTCAATACCAGCAGCGGCGCCTTCACCTACGGCGAGCAGAACAAGACCAACGCGGTGCTGGCCAAGCTGCGCAGCGAGGCGGCGCGGCTGGGCGCCAACGGCATCCTGTTCCAGGGTACGGCCGACGGCCATGGCGGCAGCGGCGTCAGCATCGGTGCCAGCGGCGGCCGCATCAGCGGTGGTGGCGGTGGTTTCCGCACCTCGGGCGTGGGCGTCGGCGTCAATGTCAGCCCGCGACAGAAATACGCCTCGGGGATCGCCATCCACGTCCCGAACCCGCCGCCGCTGTCGCCTGCGCCGCCCCGCTAGGGAAGGTCTGATCAAGTCCATCCATGGACTTGATCAGACATCGCGAGTCCGGCACATGTCCGGACTCGCTCCCACGGATCAAACACTTGCGTGTTTGCTCCGTGGGCAAACCGTCCTGGTTTGC
>JALZMP010000177.1 GCA_030858145.1 Pseudomonadota bacterium | reverse complement strand
CCGTGCGGGCCGGCGGCGTGGGCGCCGACGCGGTGGCCGTGCCGGCCTGCGCCCCGCGCTCCGGCCACACCGTCTTCGCCAGCAGCTCGTCGTCCCAGTCGAAGGCCAGCGCGCCGTCGGCGATCAGCAGCGAGGCGAAGTTGTAGACATTGCGAGCGTACATCTCGCTGGCGTGCAGCGCGCCCATCGAGGCCAGGTTCAATGGGCCGGCGATGGTGACGCCCCCGTGCTCGACGGTCTCGCCGGGACGGGTCCGTTCGCAGTTGCCGCCGGTTTCGGCGGCGAGGTCGACGATCACGCTGCCCGGCTTCATTCCGTCCACCATCGCCGCGCTGATGATCCTGGGCGCCGGGCGCCCGGGGACCGCGGCGGTACAGACGATCACGTCGATCTGCTTGAGGTGTTCGCCCAGGCGCCGCTGCTGTTCCGTGCGCTCGTCGTCGGTCAGCTGGCGCGCATAACCGCCCTCGCCTGCCGCGCTGACCCCCAGGTCGAGGAATTTCCCGCCCAGCGACTCGATCTGTTCACGGGTTTCCGGGCGCACGTCGAACCCTTCCACCTGCGCCCCCAGGCGTCTGGCGGTGGCCACCGCCTGCAGTCCGGCGACCCCGGCGCCGACCACCAGCACCCGGCTCGGGCGGATGGTGCCGGCCGCCGTGGTCAGCATCGGGAAGAAACGCGGCGCCAGCGAGGCCGCGATCAGCATCGCCTTGTAGCCGGCGATGCCGGCCTGCGAGCTGAGCACGTCCATGGCCTGGGCGCGAGTGGTGCGCGGCAGGCGCTCGAGCGGAAAGGCCTGCAGCCCGCGCGCCACGATCGCCTCGCCGCGCGCGGCGTCCGCCTGCGGCTGCAGGATGCCAACCAGGGTGGCGCCCGGCTTCAGCCCCGCCAGCCCCTCTGCCGATGGCGGCTGCACGCAAAGCACGAGATCGGCGTTGCCAAGTGCCGCCTGGGCGTCATCGACCAGGGTCGCGCCGGCATCGGCATAGGCCTGGTCGGGGAAATGGGCGCCGTCGCCGAGTCCGCGCTGCACCTGCACGATGGTCCCGGCCGCGACCAGCTTTTTGCAGGTCTCCGGCGTCAGCGCCACGCGCCGCTCTCCCGGCGCGGTCTCGCGTGCCACGCCGATGTTCACTGCCATGATCCGGCCGCCATGTCGCACTCCGCCGCGTCGTCTCCCTGCATCCTAACGAAATGCGTGCGACGCGCGAAGCTCAGGCGGCCATCGCGGTCTCGCCGAGCCGGCGCGTCAGCTGGCGCAGTGCCTCGTCGAAAGGCATGTGGTCGGCCTCCAGGCTCAACCGACCCAGCCCGACCAGGACGGCAAGCTGCTCGGGAGAGGCCACCAGCTTGCGCACCCCGCGGCGATTGACCAGCAGCAGGCGTGAGGTCAGCGGGCTGATCCACGCAAGCTTGACTGCGCCCTCCTCGCCGGTCTCGTCTACCAGCCGCAACCAAGTCCCCGTGCTCAGGCTGCACATGCGCTCGGTGACCTGCGGATCGCCGGGCAGCGAACCCGCGCCGCCGACCATCTGCAGTAGGCGAGTATCGTCGCTGTCATCGGCCATGCGCGGCATCGCGGGCAAGGTCCGCTCCTGGCGTGCGCCATCCGGGAACGCCAGCGTGCGCGCCAACCCGGCCATCCATTCATTGGCTGCGTCGGCGTCGAGCCCGGCGCTGGACAGGCATTCCACCAGGGCCGGCCGGATGGCGACCACGCGGCGGACCACTTCCCCGCGTTCGCAACGTGCCGCCGCCTGGTCGATGGCGATGAGTTCGTCGGCCAGCGCCAATGCCTTCGCGTAGCGCTCGGCTTCCTCGCCTTCACGCAGCAGGACCTGGACCAGGTGATGCGACCAGTACTCCTCCAGGAATCCGAATACGGTCGGTGACAGGCGCAGGCCCGAGGCGCGCTGCGCCAGCACCGATGCGGCCTGCAGGCGCGCCTGCAGCAGCCGCTCGCGCCCGTGGACCGTGTCGACCGAGCGCCGTTCGACGATCTCCGCGCGCTGGCGATGCTGCTCCATCAGATCCTGCAGCTCGCGGGTCGCCAGATCGAAGACCGCAAGATCCTCGTTGTAGCCGGCGATCACACGCTCGACCGCACGCGCGGCACTGTTCATCAAGGCGCCGGCCTGCGGCGACTCGGGGTCATGATCCTCGCAGCTCAAGGCAAGCGCGTCCACGAAGCGCCGTGCCGGATGCGCGGGAGCGAGGAACAGGTGCTCATCGGCCAATGCCACCTTGACGAAAGGCAGCGCGAGCCGCGCAAACAGCCGCCGACCCTCGCTGGCCAGGGCGTGCGCCTCGACCATGGCCTCGAACACCAGCCCGACCAGATCGATCGCGTCGGCTTCCTGGACACCCAGCGGCGCCAGGTCGGGATCGAGCCCGAGCCGGCGTGCGCCGTCGAGCAGGCGCTCGCGCAACGCCTCGGACAGGCTGCCATGGCCTTCCAGCGCCTGCTCCAGCCCCGCATGCGATTCGCGTTGCAACAGCGACGCAACGCTTGCCAGTTCGCTCGCACGCAGGTGGCGGATGGGTGCCCGGGCGGATTCGCCACCCGGCGCGCTGCGCGGCTGCGCCTGGGCGCTGTTCCGGGACCTGCGCCGATCATGCATCAGGGCGCAAAGCTGCCGGTGCCGTTCCAGGGTCACGTCGCTGACCAGGGGCCTGCCACCCGATGCTGCAGCCCCTGCGGCAACCACTTGGGACGATCCCGCAGCGGACACCGGCCCCGCCACGGTTGCGGCGGGCGCCTCAGTGCGCGGATCGGCCAGGAATCCATTGACCGCCAGGCGGCTGTTCAAGCGCTGATAGAGGTCGCCGAGCACCTTGCCCAGTTCCTGGTCGTAGTGCCGGAACAGCAGGGGCTGGAGCGTGTCCGAAACGTGGGCGTCGCCGAAGGTGCGCAGGAACACCCCCGTCAACTGCACGGGACCCACGGGATTGGCACCTGCCGAAACCCCAAGTGCCTCGGCCAGGGCAGCCAGCCGCCGCTCCAGGAGCGCCAGCGGGCGCTGGTAACGACGCGCGATGGATTCGGCCAGCCGCTGCCCCGCCAGCTGGAAACCGAGTTCCTGCTCCCCGACCAGGTCCAGCGGCAATTCCGAGCGCGCGCCACCGGCGGAGCGGTGGAAATCGTCGAAGCCCCGCGCAACGAGTTCGCGATAGCGCATGACATAGGTCGCATTGCGCTGGCGCATGGCCAGGACGGTCTGCAGGTCATTGCGAGGCGACAACGACGTCCCCATGCGCAAGGCATCGTTGAGCTGGGCCTCGATCGGCTCGTACAAGCCGCCCGGCACGGTGGCCAGTTGTTCGACCGAAATCCGCTTGAGATCCGCGAGCAATCGCGCCGGATCCGCACCCTGCGCGCTCGCATTGGCCGGGGCCTGAGTTGAAAATGCATGCACGGACACGATAAGCCCTCGTGGCGGGAGCCTGGTGGCCCCGTCCCCATGCACCCGAGCATAGTGGCACCATGCCGGCTGTCCATCGACCGAAGCCGATTCTGTGACCGCAATCGCCCCGCAATCGTGAACACCGGTCTCTCCCAGCTCGATGCCCGCCGCTCGGTGCCGGCCAAGCAGCTCGGCGCTCCGGGCCCCGACGACGCCACCCTGCTGCGCCTGCTGCAGTCGGCGGTGCGTGTGCCCGACCATGGCAAGCGGGTGCCGTTCCGTTTCATCCGTATCACCGGCGCGGCGCGGCGCGCGCTGGGCGAGGCGCTGGTCGTGCTCGCCCGCGAACGCAATCCCGAGGCAGGCGACGGCGCGCTGGACAAGGATCGCGGCCGCTTCGCGCATGCGCCGCTCGTGGTGGTCGTGGTCGCGAGGTTCGACCCGGAAGACGACCAGATTCCGGAACGAGAGCGCCTGCTGTCGGCAGGCTGCGTGTGCTTCTCGCTGCTGCAGGCGGCCCAGGCCTGCGGTTTCGGCGCGACCTGGCTGACTGGCTGGCCGGCCTACGACACAGCGGTCCACGGCCTGCTCGGCCTCACCGCACACGAGCGCGTCGCAGGCTTCATCCACATCGGCACCCCGCAGCGCGAAATGCCCGAGCGCGAACGTCCGGACGCGCGCGCGCTGCTCAGCGACTGGACACCGGATTGAGCGCGCACGCGCCGCCGCTGGCGCCGCTCTACCTCGTCGACGCCAGCCTGTACGTGTTCCGCGCCTGGCACTCGATGCCGGATGACTTCCACGACGCCGATGGCTGGCCGACCAACGCCGTGCACGGCTTCGCGCGCTTCCTGCTCGAGCTGCTGGAACGCGAGCGCCCGGTGCACATCGCCATCGCTTTCGACGAGGCGCTGGATTCCTGCTTCCGCAATGTGCTCTACGCCGCCTACAAGGCCAACCGCGAGCCGGCACCGCCGGAGCTCAAGCGCCAGTTCGCCTACTGCAAGACCCTGTGCATGACCCTGGGGCTGGCGATGCTGGCCGATGCCGAGTACGAGGCCGACGACCTGATCGGCAGCGCCCTGCATGCGATGCGCGCGCAGGGCTACCGCGGCGTGATCGTCTCCGCCGACAAGGATCTGTCGCAGCTGCTCGATGGCCAGGACGAGCAATGGGACTTTGCCCGCGGCCAGCGCTGGGGCGCGGCCGGGGTCAAGGCGCGGCAGGGCGTCGAGGCGCGGCAGATCGCCGACTACCTCGCGCTGTGCGGCGACGCGATCGACAACATCCCCGGCGTCCCCGGCATCGGCGCCAAGACCGCGGCCGTGCTGCTGGCCCACTTCGGCAGCCTGGATGCGCTGCTCGAGCGGGTCGACGAGGTCGGCTTCCTCCGCTTCCGCGGCGCGGCGCAGGCAGCGGCGAAGCTGCGCACGCATCGCGGGCAGGCGCTGCTGTGCCGGCAACTGGCGACCATCGCGCTCGATGCCCCGCTGGACAGCGCAATGCCGCCTTTCAATCGTGGCGAAGCGGACCCCGGCACCCTGCACGCGCTGTGCGAGGCGCTGCGCTTTGGCCCGATGACGCGGCGGCGGCTGCACGCTGCGGCCGGGCTCGCGTTCGCGCCACCCGTCCTGCCGGCGTAGCATCGGCTCATGACCGACGCGCGCGACGACTGCACCTTGCTCCATGAAGGCGACTGGCTGCGGCTGGTCCGGCATGGCAAGTGGGAGTCCTGCCAACGCACCCATGGCAAGGATGGCCTGGCGGTGCTGGTGATCGCGGTGACCCCGGACGACCACGTGCTGTTCGTCGAACAGTACCGGGTGCCGCTGGGCGCGCGCACCATCGAGATGCCGGCGGGCCTGGTCGGCGACGAGTGCGACCAGGAAAGCATCGAGACCACCGCACGGCGCGAACTGATCGAGGAGACCGGCTGGGCCGCGGGGCGCATCGACCTGCTGCTGATCGGGCCCACCACCGCAGGCATGAGCAACGAGCGCATCGCGTTCGCCCGCGCCCGCGATCTGCGCAAGGTGGGCGCAGGGGGCGGCGTGGGCAGCGAGGACATCACCGTCCACGCCGTACCGCGCGCCACCGCGCCGGCGTGGCTGATGCAGAAACACGCGGAAGGTTTCGAGCTCGACCTCAAGTTGTGGGCCGGGCTGTGGATGATCGAGCACAATCCGGACGGGACGCCGGCGGATTGATCCGCCGCGCGTAGGGTGGCCCCCGACCCACCCATTTCATGACGCTTTGGCGTACCTCACAGGTGCTGGTGGGCCAAGGCCCACCCTACGCAAACCCGTCCGTCGCCCGCACCAGCGCGTCGATGTTCTGGGCCTCGAACGCGGAGTGCCCCGAGGCCGGGGTAATGATGAGTTCCGACTTCGGCCAGGCCTGGTGCAGCTCCCAGGCGCTTTGCAGCGGGCAGACCACGTCATAACGACCGTGGACGATGACGCCGGGGATGTCGGCGATGCGCCGGGCGTCGCGCAGCAATTGGTCTTCGACTTCGAAGAAACCTTGGTTGACGAAGTAGTGGTTCTCGATCCGGGCGAAGGCGAGTGCGAACTTCGCGTCCTCGTGGCCAGTGACGAAGTCCTTGTCCACGTGCAGGAAGCTGGTGGCGCCCTCCCACACGCTCCAGGCGCGCGCCGCGGCCAATTGCGTGGCCGCGTCGTCGGAGGTCAGCCGACGGTGGAAGGCCGCGATCAGGTCGTGGCGCTCGGCCGGCGCGATCGCCTCGATGTAGTGCTGCCAGGCGTCGGGAAACAGCCGCGAGGTGCCTTCCTGGTAGAACCATGCCAGCTCCCAGCGACGCAGCATGAAGATGCCGCGCAGCACCAGCTCGTTGACCTGCCCGGGGTGGCGCTGCGCATAGGCCAGCGCCAGCGTCGAGCCCCAGGAGCCGCCGAAGACCTGCCAGGCATCGATGCCGAGGTGTTCGCGCAACTGTTCGACATCGGCAACGAGATGCCAGGTGGTGTTGTCGACTAGGTCGGCATGCGGCGTGGAGCGTCCGGCGCCGCGCTGGTCGAACAGCACGATGCGGTACTTCCGCGGGTCGTGGAAGCGGCGCATCTTGTCGCTGCAGCCGCCCCCCGGCCCACCATGCAGCAACACCACGGGCTTGCCCTCGGGGTTGCCACACTGCTCGTAGTACAGGGTGTGGCGGCCGTCGACTGCCAGTGTGCCGGTGTCGTACGGAGCGATCTCGGGATAGAGCGTGCGCATCGCGTGCCCCGCCGGGAGGAGTGTGCCCAGTCTAGCCGGCCGCGCGCACGCGGCCCATGCTGATGCGGTCGCGATCCTCCAGGTCCGGTGCGGTCTGGATCTCGACGAAGTCGGCCGCGGTCAGCAGTACACGCACGGCCTCGCCCTGGGCATGGCCGTGCTCCAGCAGCAGCCAGCCGCCGGATGCCAGGTGCGCGGGCGCGCCGCGGACGATGCGGCGTAGGTCGTCGAGTCCGTCGACGCCCGACACCAGGGCTGCGGAGGGTTCGTGGCGCAGGTCGCCCATGACGAGGTGTGGATCGCCCTCACCGACATACGGCGGGTTGCTGGCGATGAGGTCGAAGCGCTCCCCGGCCAACGCTGCAAACCAGTCCCCGGCACGGAACTCGACGTTGCCGAGGCCCGAACCTTGGGCATTGCGGCGCGCGACGCCGAGCGCGGCGTCGCTGCGGTCGGTCGCGACCACGCGCGCACGCGGGCGCTCGCAGGCGATTGCCAGTGCGATGGCGCCGCTGCCGGTTCCCAGGTCGGCGATGCGGGCGGCGGCATCGGGCGGGATGCGCATGAGCGCCAGTTCCACCAGCCGCTCGGTCTCCGCGCGCGGGATCAGGGTGTCCGGGGTGACCACGAGGTCGAGTGTCCAGAATCCGCGACGGCCGGTGAGGTAGGCCACCGGCTCTCCGGCTTCGCGGCGCGCGAGCAGGGCCTCGAAGCGTTCCTCGGCCTGTGCATCGATGGGCGCATCGCCATGCGCGTACAGCCACCCCGGTGCGCACGCCAGCACGTGCGCCAGCAGAAGCTCGGCCTCGCGCCCGTCGATCCGCGCGCGCGCCGCGCGCAGCAGCGCATCCACGCGAGGCGCTGGTTCCGTATCCATGCCGGCATGCTACCCGCTGCCGCCACGCCGCCACGCGGCACTCACCCTTGTCCCCGCACCCTGAGCCGGTGAAGCCCTTGTCCAGACACGTCCTCACCACCACCCTGCTGGCGCTCACCACCCTGCTATCGGCGGGCTGCGAGCGCGCGATCTTCAGCGCGGCCAACCGCGGCGCCCTGCCGCCCAGCGACAGCGTGGTGTATGCCGACGCCACCGGGCTGGCGCTGGACGTGTACCGTCCGCAACCGGCGCTGGATGGACCGGCGCCGGTGGTGGTGTTCTTCTACGGCGGCTCCTGGGAACGCGGCAGTCGCCACCAGTACCGCTTCGTCGGCAGCCGGCTGGCAGAGAACGGCGTGCTGGCGGTGGTGGCCGACTACCGCACTTTCCCGCGCGCGCGTTTCCCGGACTTCATGGACGATGCCGCGCAGGCGGTGGCGTGGACGAAATCCAATGCCGCCGGCTACGGCGGCGATCCGGCGCGGGTGTTCATTGCCGGGCACTCCGCCGGGGCGCAGATTGCCGGCCTGCTCGGCACCGACGCACGCTACCTTCAGCGCGCGGGCGTGCCCATCACCGGCGTCGCCGGGGTGATCGGCCTGTCCGGCCCCTACGATTTCGTGGTCGGCCAGCGCTATGCCCCGATCTTCGGCCCGCCGTCGCAGCACGCGCAGGCGCAGGCAATCAACTTCGTCGACGGCGACGAGCCGCCGTTCCTGCTGATCCACGGCGCCTCCGACCGCGTGGTCGAGGCGCGCGACAGCGTCGATCTCGACGCCAGACTGCGTGCCCGCGGCGGCCAGTCACGCTTGCTGCTGCTGCCGGGCGCCGGCCATTTCACACCAGCGGCGGCGTTCTACGCCCCGGAACGCGCGCCGGAAGTGCTGCCGGCCATCTTGGACTTCGTCGGCGCGCGCTGAGGCACGCCCTTCGCGCACGTGGTCGGTACCTAGCCGACACGCGCATGCCGCGATGCGATCGCCGAGGCCAGTGCGACGGCGCGGATCTGCCTGTCGTCCAGGCCCGGGGAACCACCGGCCGAGAGCACGCTGTCGAGGTTGAGCCTGAGGTCCTTGGCGTAGTCGGGGAGCTGGTTGCGCGGGTTGGCCAGGGACATGTGAAATTCCTTGCGGCTGCCAGCGCAGGTGGCCCTGAGCTTGAACGGCGGAAGTTCTTCGCCGACGCGCAGCATGTGTAGCTCCATTAGTTGGTGCAGAACAGCGGAAAAGAAAGACGATGACGGCTATTCGACGAAAATGACGCATGCCAGCGGTGGAGGAACCATTGCACTGCAGCAAAAATAGAACAAGCGCATTGAGGCAATCTTGTTGGTAGGATCAAGCTATCGCCATGAACCTCCGTGACCTGCGCTACCTCGTCGCCCTGGCCGAACTCAGGCATTTCGGGCGTGCCGCCGCCGCCTGCTTCGTCAGTCAGCCGACGCTGTCGACCCAGATCCGCAAACTCGAGCAGGAACTGGGCGTGACCCTGGTCGAGCGCGCGCCGCGCAAAGTGATGCTGACCCCGGCCGGCCGCGAGATCGTCGAGCGTGCGCGGCGGATCGTTGCCGACGTCGAGCAGTTGCGCGAGGTGGCTCGGCGCAGCCAGGACCCGGAAGCCGGCACCACGCGGCTTGGCCTGTTCCCGACGCTGGGTCCTTACCTGCTGCCACACGTGGTGCCGGCGCTGCACGCGCGCTTCCCACGGCTGGAATTGCTGCTGGTCGAGGAAAAGAGCGACGTGCTGCTGGCGCGCGTCCGCGACGGCCGTCTCGACACCGCCCTGCTGGCGCTGCCCGTGCGCGACGAGCAGCTGCATGTGGAGTTCCTGTTCGAGGAGCCCTTCCTGCTGGCCGTGCCCGAGCACCACCCCCTCGCCGGCCGCCCCCACCTCGTCCTCGACGACCTGGCCGACCAGCGCCTGCTGCTGCTGGAGGACGGTCATTGCCTGCGCGACCAGGCGCTGGACGTCTGCCGGCTGGCAGGCTCGGGCGAGAAGACCGGCTTCCAGGCCACCAGCCTGGAGACGCTGCGGCAGATGGTGGCCGCCAACGTCGGCGTGACCCTGCTTCCGAGCCTGGCGACCCAGCCGCCGGTGGCGCGCTCGGAGAACATTCGGCTGCTGCGCTTCCGCGACGCCGAGCCCAGTCGGCGGATCGCGATGGTCTGGCGCAGGAGTTCGGCGATGGGCGATTTCCTGTCGCGGCTGGCGACGGTGTTCCGCGCACTGCCGCAGGCGCTGCTGTCGCCGCAGTGCCTGCCCACAGAGTCCCGCGCCGGTGCCGACCCCTGAACTCAGCCGGTGGCGACGCCGCTGCCGACCGGGCAGGACACCCCGGTCCCGCCCAGCCCGCAGTAGCCGCCGGGATGCTTGGACAAGTATTGCTGGTGCTCGTCCTCAGCGTAATAGAACACCGGCGCCGGGAACACGATCTCGGTGGTGATCGTTCCCTTCCCGCGCGCGGAGAGCGCTTGCTGGTAGGCCTCACGGCTGGCCAATGCGGCGGCGTGCTGCTCGGCGGTGATGCAGTGGATGGCGGAGCGGTACTGGGTGCCGGTGTCGTTGCCCTGGCGCATGCCCTGAGTCGGGTCGTGGGCCTCGAAGAAGACCGCGAGTAAATTCGCGTAGGAGACCTTTGCCGGGTCGAAGACGGCGAGCACCACCTCGGCGTGCCCGGTGCGGCCCGAGCAGACTTCCCGGTAGGTCGGGTTCGGCGTGAACCCTCCCGCGTAGCCGACCGCGGTTGTGTAGACTCCCTCGGTCTGCCAGAACAGGCTCTCGGCGCCCCAAAAACAGCCAAACGCGAACACCGCCGTCCGGAGGCC
>JALZMP010000122.1 GCA_030858145.1 Pseudomonadota bacterium | reverse complement strand
TCCGCCACGACAAGACCGCGCGCCAGCTGCGCCTGCTCTCCGACGCGCTCGACAGCGGTCGGCTGGGGCCGGTGCGACGGCTGATCAACACGCTTGCCCCGGCCGAAATCGGCAATCTGCTCGAATCCCTGCCGCCCGACCGCCGTACCGTGGTCTGGGGCCTGGTCGATCCCGAGGACGATGGCGAGGTCCTGGTCCACGTCGGCGACGAGGTCCGCGAGAGCCTGCTCGCGGACATGGATCCCGACGAGATTGTCGCTGCGGTCGAGGACCTCGACATCGACGACCTCGCCGACCTGGTCGAGGACCTGCCCGACACGGTCATCGACGAGGTGCTCAAGTCGATGGACCGCGAAAACCGCGAGCGCCTGGAGCAGGTGCTGTCCTATCCCGAAGACAGCGCCGGCCGGCTGATGAACCCCGACGTGGTGACAGTCCGCGCCGACACCACCGTCGACGTGGTGCTACGCTACCTGCGCCTGCGCGGCGAGTTGCCCGAACACACCGACCACCTCTACGTGGTCAACCGCCGCCACCAGCTGATGGGCTGGGTCGCGCTGCAGGACCTGGTGACCTGCGATCCGGCCAGCCCGGTCAACCTGCTGATCGACGACACCGTCACCGCGTTGCATGTCGACGAATCTGCCGAGGAAGTCGCACGCCAGTTCTCCGACCACGACTGGGTCTCCGCGCCGGTGGTCGACGACGGCAACGTGCTGCTCGGCCGCATCACCATCGACGACGTCGTCGACATCATCCGCGACCAGGCCGAGCACCAGGCGCTGGGCGCGGCCGGTCTCGACGAGGATGAGGACCTGTTCTCGCCGATCCGGCGCGCGGTGCGCGGCCGCGTGGTGTGGTTGGGCATCAACCTGATGACCGCGTTCCTGGCGGCGTTCGTGATCGGGCGCTTCGAGGCCACCATCGAGGAGATCGTCGCGCTGGCGGTGCTGATGCCGATCGTCGCCGGCATCGGCGGCAACGCCGGAGTACAGGTGCTGACGCTGATGGTGCGCGGCCTGGCACTGGGCCAGGTGGGGGCCAGCAACGCCCGGATCCTGCTGTGGAAAGAGGTCCGCGTCGCCTTGATCAACGGCCTGCTGATCGGCGGCGTCGTCGGCCTGGTGGCCTTCGTCTGGTTCCACGACTGGCTGCTGTCGCTGGTGATCGCCAGCGCCCTGGTCGCCAACTTCTGCGCCGCCGCGCTGGCCGGGGTGCTGGTTCCGCTGGCCATGAAGCGCGCCGACATCGACCCCGCCGTCGCCGGCACCGTTGTGGTCACCGCGGTGACCGACGTGGTCGGTTTCTTCAGCTTCCTCGGCCTGGCCACGGTGATCCTGCTGCGCTAGCCCGCGGCAGGTTGGCAGCGGGTGATGGCCACGCGATCAGGTTCTCGCGCCAGATCGCCGTCGCCCAGCAGCGCCTCAAGCACCGCCATCCGCACCGCGACCCCGTTGGCGACCTGGCGCAGCACCAGCGACTGCGGACCATCGGCGACGGCGTCGTCGATCTCCACGCCGCGGTTCATCGGCCCGGGATGCAGGACCACGGCGCCGGGCGCGGCGCGACGCAGGCGCATGGGGGTGAGGCCGTAGTCGCGGTGGTAGTCGCCGAGCGAGGCGACCAGGCCATCGGCCATGCGTTCGCGCTGCAGACGCAGCAGCATCACCGCGTCGATGCCGTCCAGCGCGGTATCTAGATCCTGCATGACGGCGCAACCCGGGAAGGCGGCGGGCGCGGGCAGCAAGGCCCGCGGTCCGCACAGCCGGATCTCGCCCGCGCCCAGCGTGCGCAGCGCGTGCAGGCCGCTGCGCGCCACGCGCGAATGTCGGATGTCGCCGACGATCAGCACCTTGAGCGAGGAGAAGTCGTCGCCTTTGGCCTGGCGCAGGGTCAGCATGTCGAGCAGGCCCTGGGTCGGGTGCGCGTGGCGGCCGTCCCCAGCGTTGATGAGTGCTGTACCTGGCGCCGCCGCCGTGGCGAGCGCCGCCACCGCGCCATCCTCGGCGTCGCGCACGACGAAGCCCTGCACGCCCATTGCCTCGATCGTCTTCAGGGTGTCGCGCGCGGTTTCGCCCTTGGTGGTCGACGACGTCGAGGCGTCGAAGTTGAGCGCGTCGGCGCCGAGCCGCTGCGCCGCGCGCTGGAAGGACAGCCGCGTGCGCGTGGACGGCTCGAAGAACAGCGTGCAGATCGCGCGTCCGGCCAGCACGCGCGGATCGCCCTCGCCGTCCACGAAAGCCTGCGCGCGGTCGAGCAGCGCCACTAACGCAGCGCGTGGCAGCCCGTCGAGGGTCAGCAGGTGACGCAGGCGGCCGTCGGCATCGAACTGCATCGTCTCAGGCACCCGGTACGGGAAGGCGTGGCCGGGACGGTGCAACGCGCGCCGGGAACCCGTTCAAGACAGCGTCACCGCATCCTGCGGCGACGCCAGCCAGCGCTCCACGATCACCGCCGCGGCCACGGCATCGAGCGCAGCGGCGTCGCGGCGGCGCTTGCGGCCGGAGGCTCGATCTACGGCGAAACGCTGCGCGGCCTCGATCGAGCTTGCACGCTCGTCCATCAGCACCACCGGCTTGCGGTAGCGCGCCTGCAGTTCGCGCGCGAAGGCGTGCGCACGCCGACGGATCGGCTGGTCACCACCGTCCAGCGTCATCGGGTCACCGACCACGAAGCCGTCCGGCCGCCACTCCTGCTGCAGGCGGTCGATCGCCGGCCAGTCGGTGGTCTCGCCATGCACGTCGATCACCGCCAGCGCACGCGCGCCATGACCGAAGGCGCTGCCGACCGCGACCCCGATCCGGCGCGCGCCGACGTCGAAGCCGAGCACGGTGCCGTCGGTCTTGATGCTGCTTGCAGCGAGCGTGGTGTCGGCCATCAGGCATGCCCGCTGTAGTCGGCCATCCGCGACATGTCGACGCCGATGCGCCCCGCCGCCGCCTGCCAGCGGGCCTCCAGCGGCGCTTCGAACAGCAGTTCGGGATCAGCAGGTACGGTCAGCCAGCTGTTTTCGGTCAGTTCGTACTCGAGCTGCCCCGCGCCCCAGCCGGCGCAGCCCAGCGCCACGATGGCGCGAGACGGACCTTCGCCGCGGGCGATCGCCTCCAGTACATCGCGCGAAGTGGTGACGTACAGCCCCTGGGCGATGGAAAGGGTGGATTCCCATTCGCGTGCACCGTCGTGAAGCACGAAGCCACGTTCCGGATGCACCGGGCCGCCGGCCAGCACTGGCCGGTTCTGCAGCGCGGCATCGCTCGAGTCGATCCCCATTTGCCGCAGCACGTCACCCAGGGTGTACTCCGAGCCGCGGTTGACCACCACGCCCATCGCGCCCTCGCCGTCGTGCTGGCAGATCAGGGCCACCGAACGCGAGAAGTTCGGGTCGTCGAGCGCCGGCAGAGCCACCAGCAACTGGTTTGCAAGCGAGGTCGGGTCGGCCATGGCTCATTCTAGCCGGCGTCATGGCTGTGGGCGACCCGCCGCCAGCCGCGGCGTTATCCCCGGGAGGGACGCAAGCGCAACGGCGGAATGCCGGGGATCAGCCCTTGACTGCCGCCTGGTAGCGACGCTCGACCTCGTTCCAGTCGATCACCTTGTAGAACGCGGCGATGTATTCCGGGCGGCGGTTCTGATACTTCAGGTAGTAGGCGTGCTCCCAGACATCCAGCCCCAGGATCGGTGTCTTGCCCGAACAGATCCCCTTCATCAGCGGATTGTCCTGGTTGGCGCTGTCCTCAACCGCAAGCTTGCCGGTTTTGGTCGTGGTCAGCCACGCCCAGCCGCTGCCGAAGCGGCTCACGGCAGCATCGGTGAAGGATTCCTTGAACTTGTCGAAACCGCCCAGGTCGCTGTCGATGCGCTCGGCGACCTTGCCGGTCGGCTTGCCGCCGCCCTTGGGCGACATCACCGTCCAGAACAGGGAGTGGTTGGCGTGGCCGCCGCCGTTGTTGCGCACCGCGCTCTGGATCTTCTTCGGCAGCGCCTCGATGTCTCGGATCAGCTCTTCGACCGGCTCGTTGGCGAGCTTGCTGCCTTCCAGCGCCTTGTTGAGCTTGTCCACGTAGGTCTGATGGTGCTTGCTATGGTGGATCTCCATGGTCTTGGCGTCGATGTTGGGCTCGAGCGCGTCGAGGGCGTAGGGCAGTTTGGGGAGGGTGTGGGCCACGGCGGATCTCCTGTCGGGTGGGCAAGACCGGCATTGTCCTCCCCGGCGGGTAAAAAGCGCGACAAGGCGACACGCCCGCCTCGCGTCCCCAGCCGCATCCGCGGGCAAGTCCCGGGAATGCCGCCGATCAAGACCGCGCCCTCGCCCGTGGCCGGTTTCCCGGCAATTGCCGTTGTATCAGTCGCCGACCGATCCGGTCAGTCAGCTCGCTTGGCGCGCTGTTCCCTTGCCTTCTCCGGAGTCCGCCATGTTCCCGTCCCCGCATCGTCCGACCCGCAATATCGTGCTGCCCGCCGTTCTCGCCATGCTGGTCTTCGTCGGTCAGGCCTCTGCAGCCGAAGACCCCGCGGCCGCGGCTGAAGTGATGGCCCTAGTCAAGGCGCAATGGGCGTCCGAAGACCAGAACCGACCCGCCGCGCAATCCTGGGGCTCGGTAGCCGACGATTACACCGAGTTCAACCCCGAAGTGCCGACGCTGATCAAGGGCAAGGCAATGGCAGGGCGGTTCTTTGATGCTTCCCTGCAGGGCGGCGGCAAGGGCCTGGTCTCGGAGATGCTCAACCCGCACGTGCAGGTTTACGGTGACACGGCAATCCTCACCTACAATTTCGCAGGCATGGCCAGCGACCGTGACGGCAAGCTGGACAGCAACTTCGCCAAGTCCACCCGCGTCTACGCCAGGCAGAATGGCAAGTGGATGCTGGTCCATGCCAACTTCGCGCCCGTGCGCGGCGCGGACAATTGAGTCGAGACAACGGGCTCAGGCAGCAGTCGGGCGGTGCCCGGCTGCTGTCCCATGTCCCGCTCAGTTGGCTTCGGCAACCTCGACGCCGTCCATGCCCTGGGCGAGGCTGCGCGCATCGCCGCCCTGGGCCAGCTTGATGCGCAGCCGCACCTCGTTCTGCGAATCCGCATAGCGCAGCGCATCCTCGTAGGAGATCTCGCCGGCCTGGTACAGCTCGTAGAGCGCCTGGTCGAAGGTCTTCATGCCGAGGTTGGTCGACTCCTTCATGACCTCCTTCAACTTGTGGATCTCGCCGTCGCGAATGTAGTCCTGCACCAGCGGCGTGCCCAGCAGGATCTCGATCGCGACCCGGCGGCCCTTGCCATCGGGCGTGGGGATCAGTTGCTGCGCGACCACGCCCTTGAGGTTGAGCGACAGGTCCATCAGCAGTTGGTTGCGCCGGTCCTCGGGGAAGAAGTTGATCATCCGGTCCATCGCCTGGTTGGCGTTGTTGGCATGCAGCGTGCACAGCACCAGGTGGCCGGTCTCGGCGAAGGCGATGGCGTGGTCCATGCCCTCGCGGGTGCGCACCTCGCCGATCATGATCACGTCCGGCGCCTGGCGCAGCGTGTTCTTCAGCGCGTTCTCCCAGGTGTCGGTGTCGATGCCCACCTCGCGCTGGGTGATGATGCAACCCGCGTGCTTGTGCACGAACTCGATCGGGTCCTCGATGGTGATGATGTGTCCGGTCGAGTTCTGGTTGCGGTAGCCGATCATCGCCGCAAGCGAGGTCGACTTGCCGGTGCCGGTGGCGCCGACGAACAGGATGATGCCGCGCTTGGTCATCGCCAAGGTCTTGATGATCGGCGGCAGGTTCAGCTCCTCGATGGTCGGGATCCGGGTTTCAATTCGGCGCAGCACCATGCCGACCTGGTTGCGCTGGTAGAAGCAGCTGATGCGGAAGCGGCCGACGCCGGACACGCCGATGGCGAAGTTGCACTCGTGGGTGCGCTCGAACTCCTCGCGCTGCGGCGGCGACATCACGTTGAGCACCAGGTCTCGCGCCTGCTGTGGCGTCAGCGGGTTCTGGGTGATCGGGGAGATCTTGCCGTGTACCTTCATCGATGGCGGCATGCCCGCGGTGATGAACAGGTCCGAGGCCTTCTGGTGGGCCATCAGCTTGAGGAACGAGGTGAAGTCGATACTGCTCATGGTGTGCTCCTGCGGAGCCGGGAATCGGGAATGGGGAATGGAGAATCGTGAAGAGCAGGGGGTCGAACGAATCTGTGGCGACGGAGAGTCCTGGCTATCACTTCAAACGATTCCCGATTCCCCATTCCCGATTCCCGGCTACTCAAACAACCGCTTGTCCTTCGCGTAATCCTTGGCCTGGGGCTTGGTGACCATGCCGCGCTTGACCAGGTCCTGCAGGTGCTGGTCAAGGGTCATCATGCCGTGGTTCTGGCCGGTCTGGATCGTGGAATACATCTGCGCCACCTTGTCCTCACGGATCAGGTTGCGGATGGCGGGGATGCCGACCATGATCTCCCAGGCTGCGGTACGGCCGCCGCCAACCTTCTTCAGCAGCGCCTGCGAGATCACCGCACGCAGCGATTCGGACAGCATCGACCGCACCATCGGCTTCTCACCGGCCGGGAACACGTCGATGATCCGGTCGATGGTCTTGGCCGCGCTCGAGGTGTGCAGCGTCGCGAACACCAGATGGCCGGTTTCCGCGGCGGTCAGCGCCAGGCGGATGGTCTCGATGTCGCGCATCTCGCCGACCAGGATGTAGTCCGGGTCCTCGCGCAGCGCGCTGCGCAGCGCCTCGTTGAAGCCGTGGGTATCGCGGTGCACCTCGCGCTGGTTGATCAGGCACTTCTGCGCGGTGTGCACGAACTCGATCGGGTCCTCGATGGTGAGGATGTGGCCGTATTCCTGCTTGTTGATGTGGTCGACCATCGCCGCCAGCGTGGTCGACTTGCCCGAGCCGGTCGGTCCGGTGATCAGGATCAGGCCCTGCGGCTGGTCGATCAGTTCCTTGAAGATGCGCGGGCAGCCCAGGTCCTCCAGCGTCAGCACCTCGGACGGTACGGTGCGGAACACCGCGCCCGCGCCACGGTTCTGGTTGAAGGCATTGACGCGGAAGCGGGCCAGGCCCGGGATCTCGAACGAGAAGTCGACCTCGAGGAATTCCTCGTAGTCGCGCCGCTGCTTGTCCGACATGATGTCGTAGACCAGCGCGTGCACCTGCTTGTGGTCCAGCGCCGGGATGTTGATGCGGCGGACGTCGCCATCCACGCGGATCATCGGCGGCAGCCCTGCGGACAGGTGCAGGTCCGAGGCCTTGTTCTTGACCGAAAACGCCAACAGTTCGGCGATATCCATGCATGCTCCCCTGCAACGCACCCCAGACCTGACGGGCCGAGGGCCACTTGCGATGGCCCCAGCCTATCCCCTGGCCGCAGTATAGCCCTGCATCCGCGTCACAAATCCAGCCTTTTCAACAGGATCATGGCAAGTGCTCGCCAACGCCCTGCACGACGTCCTACAACGAGTTGATAACGCCGTCCGGGGCGCACAGCGGCCAGCCCCCCGGCTGGTGGCGGTGAGCAAGACGCGGACGGCGGCCGAGGTGGCCGCGCTCGCCGCTGTCCTGCGCCTTGCCTGCCCCGGGCAGGCGCCGGCGTTTGGCGAGAACTACGTCCAGGAAGCCGCCGCGAAAATGGCGGAACTGGCACACAGCCGCATCGAATGGCACCTCATCGGCCACCTGCAGTCCAACAAGGCCGCGCAGGCCGCCACCCTGTTCGACTGGGTGCAGACGGTCGACCGCGCCAAGCTGGTTTCCCTGCTGGCCCGGCACCGGCCGCCTGCGCGCGGACCGCTGAACGTGCTGATCCAGGTCAACATCAACGAAGAGGCCGGCAAGCACGGCTGCTCGCCGGCCGAGGCCGATGCCCTGGCCGCGCGCATCGTCGCGCAACCACAACTGGCGCTGCGCGGACTGATGGCCATCCCGGCGCCGGATCCCGATCCCGGGCGACGACGGGCCGCGTTCGGCGAGATGCGCCGCTTGTACGAGCGCTTGCAGCAGGCGCATGCCGGCGTCGATACGCTGTCGATGGGCATGAGCGACGACCTGGAGCTCGCCATCGCGGAGGGGGCCACCATGGTGCGGGTGGGGACTGCCCTGTTCGGGCCCCGGAGCCGGGAATCGGCAATAGGGAATCGAGAATCGGACGAGCCGGCATCCGACGCTTCCTGACGCTGGCGCGGGTGCCTTGCGCAATGCAATACCATCCATGATCCACCCGTATCCTGCCCGCTTGCCGATGACTGCTTCTCCGATACCCGATTCCCCATTCCCCATTGCCGGCCCCATCGCCTTCATCGGCGGCGGCAACATGGCGCGCAGCCTGGCCGGCGGCCTGGTCGCCCGCGGCGTGCCGGCGGACTCGATCCGCGTCGCCGAACCGGTACCGGCGCTGCGCGAGGCGCTGGCACGGGACTTCGGGGTGGCCGTGCATGCGCAGGCCACCGATGCGGTGGCAGGCGCCGGCACCTGGGTGTTCGCGGTCAAGCCGCAGGTCATGCGCGAGGCGTGCCGGTCGCTGACCGCACAGGCCCGTCAAGCAGGGCCGCTGGCGATTTCCATCGCCGCAGGCATCACCACCACGCAGACGGCCCGCTGGCTGGGCGGCGACGACCAAGACGAGATCGCGGTGGTACGGGCCATGCCCAACACCCCCGCCCTGCTCGGCGCCGGCGTGACGGGCCTGTTCGCCAACGCCCGGGTCCCGCCCGACAGCCGCGCCCGTGCCGAGGCGCTGCTGGCATCGGCGGGCATCACCGTATGGATCGAGGACGAGGCCTTGATGGACGCAGTCACCGCCGTGTCCGGCAGTGGGCCTGCCTATGTCTTCCTGCTCGCCGAGGCGATGGAGGCCGCCGGCATCGCCGAGGGCTTGCCCGCCGAGTCCGCCCGCACCCTGGCGCTGCAGACCGTGCTCGGCGCCGCGCGCATGCTGACTGAATCCGGCGAGGCTCCGAACGAGCTCCGCCATCGGGTCACCTCGCCCGGTGGCACCACCCAGGCGGCGGTCGAGACCTTCGAGTCCGGCGGCTTGGGCGAGCTGGTGGCACGGGCGATCCACAACGCCGTGCTTCGCGGGCGCGAGTTGTCCCGGGCCAATGATGTCGAGGACTGAGCCCGGCCTCGGCTGCGGGCTGTCCTCCGGCTGGCTACTGGTGCTGCTCGCCGCCTGCAGCGGCCCCACGCCCGACAGCGACGCCACCCGCCAGGCGGCGCGGCTGCCTCAGGAAGCCACTGTCCGCAGCGGCGACCTGCTGGTGCGTGCCAGCACCGTGCCGACCATGACCCTCAGCACAGCGGTGGCTCGGCAGTACGGCATCGCGCGGGACGCAGGGACCGTGCTGCTGCTGGTCGGCGTGCGCCGCGTGGCCGGTGAGGAGGAGACCTCCGTGCCGGCCCGGGTCAACGCCACCGCGGTCGACCTGCTGGGCAAGCGCCAGGCCCCGGTGATCCGCGAGGTGCGCAGCGGAGACTTCATCGACTATGTCGGCAGCTTCCGCATCGCCGCGCCCGAGACCCTGCGCTTCGACGTCGAGGTGGTCGCCGACAGCGGCCAGCGCGCCACGCTGCAGTTCAACCGTGACTTCTTCCGACCCTAGTCTTGTCCCGACCTCGCCGACCAGGCGCGGACGATCGCCGCGATCGCGGCGACGCCATCGGTCAGTGCCGCCGGCCCCGGCTGCAGGATCAGCGGCGACTTGATCTCGTGCAGCGCGCCATCGCGCACCGCGGCGATCGCGTCCCAGCCGGGACGCGCGGCGACCTTCTCCGGACGAAACTTCTTGCCGCACCAGGAGCCGAGGATGATGTCCGGTGCGCGCCGCACCACCTCGATCGGATCAGCGAGGATGCGGCCTTTCGCGAGCGGCTCGAGCGCGCGCTCGGGGAAGATGTCGTCGCCGCCGGCGACCTGCACCAGCTCCGACACCCAGCGGATGCCGGTGATCGGCGGATCGTCCCACTCCTCGAAGTACACCCGCGGCCGCCGCGGCAGCCGGGCCGACGCCTGCGCGATCGCGTCCAGCCCGTGCTGCAGCGCGTCGGCATACGCGGCCGCGCGCTCGCCGGCGCCGACCAGGGCGCCGAGCCGGCGCACATAGTCGAGGATCCCGGCGACGCTGCGGTGGTTGCTGATCCACACCTCGACCCCGGCCGCGACCAGCTCACGCGCGATGTTGGCCTGGATGTCGGAGAACCCGACCACGAAATCCGGCTCGAGCTTCAGTATCTCGCCGATCCTGGCGCTGGTGAAGGCGCTGACCTTGGGCTTTTCACGGCGCGCCTGTGGCGGGCGAACGGTGAAGCCGCTGATGCCCACGATGCGGTCCTGCTCACCGAGCGCGTACAGCACCTCGGTCGGCTCCTCGGTGAGGCAGACGATGCGGCGCGGGCCCTTCACGGATACAACATCCGCCGCGTCCACACGCCGGCGGTGTCGCGTTCGTAGAGCTGCCGCTCGTGCAGGCGGAAATCGGCGCCATACCAGAACTCGATGCTGTCGGGCCTGACCCGGAATCCGGTCCAGCGCGGCGGCCGTGGCACCTCGCGACCTGCGAACTCCGCCTCCGCCCGGGCCATGCGCGCTTCGAAGGCATCGCGCGATGCCAGCGTCTCGGACTGCTTCGACGCCCAGGCGCCAACCTGGCTGCCGCGTGGGCGCGAGGCGAAGTAGGCGTCGGCCTCGTCGTCGGCCACGGTCTCCACCGGGCCCTCGATCCGCACCTGCACGCCTGCCTGCACCCGCGGCCAGTGCCACAGCAGCGCCGCGCGCGGGTTGGCCTGCAGCTCGCGGCCCTTGCGCCCGTCACAGTGGGTGTAGAACACGAAGCCGCGCGCGTCATGGTCCTTGAGCAGCACGGTGCGCGCCGACGGGCGCGCGTCGAGCGCGGCGGTGGCGACCACCATCGCGGTGCGGTCGGGTTCGCCCGCCGCCTGCGCCGCGTCGAACAGGCGCTCGAAGGTGGCCAGGGCTTCGGCGTGGAGGGGGTCGGTCATGGCCGTACTATGCCGCCCGGGCGCGCGGCTTGTCGAAGCCCTCCGTCACGGCCGGCGCCTGCGTTATCTTGGCGCGATGCAACACGGGCTTCCGAACATGCGCCATCCCGGGTACCCGCAGGACTTCGTGCAGGCGGTGTTCGCCGACGCCGTGGCCAGCGGTGCGCGCGTCTACGGCATCGCCGGGCTGCAGGGCACCGGCAAGTCCACCCTCTCCGCCCAAGTGGCGGCGCTCGCCGCGAACCAGGGACGGCACGTGGCCGTACTGTCGATCGACGATTTCTATCTCGACCACGACCAGCGGCGACAGCTGGCCCGCGACGTGCATCCCCTGCTCGCCACCCGCGGCCCGCCGGGAACGCACGATCTGGCATTGGCCGGCGACACCGTGGACGCGTTGCGCAACGGCCGCGCGGCCCACCTGCCCCGATTCGACAAGATCGACGACCGTCAGCTGCCGCGGGCGGCGTGGCCGCTCTGCGCACAGGCCGACCTGGTGATCCTCGAAGGCTGGTTCCTGAAGACCCCGCCGCAGCCACCCGCAGCGCTGGTCGCGCCGGTCAACGCGCTGGAACGCGACGAGGACCCCGATGGCGACTGGCGGCACTACTGCAATGCCGCGCTCGCCAGCGACTATCCGCCGCTGTGGCGGCAAATCGACCGGCTACTGTTCCTGCAGGGACCCGGCTTCGAGGTGGTGCCGGACTGGCGCTGGCAGCAGGAACAGACCCTGCAGGCAAGCGAACCCGCGCGCCGGGCGATGACGCGGGCGCAGGTGGAGCGTTTCGTGCAGTTCTTCGAGCGCGTGAGCCGGCAGGCCCTGGCAACGTTGCCGGGGATTGCCGAGCGCAGCGTGCTGCTCGACGCCGCGCGCGTGCCGGCGACTAGTCCACCACGAAGCTGATTCGCAGGTTCACCCGCCACTCGGTGATCTCGCCATTGTCGCTGGTGACCGCCTTGATCTCGTTGACCCAGACGCCCTTGATGCCCTTCACTGTCTCGGAGGTCTTCTTCAGGCCATGGCGGACGGCGTCCTCCATGCTCTTGGTGGACGAGGCATTGACTTCGATGACTTTCGCAACTGACATGGGACACTCCTGTGCTGGCGTGGTTGCCGGACTGTCCATCCTGCCGCGCGGCGTGTTAAGGGGATGCCTGCGGCCTGCAGCCGGCTGCTAGCATCCACGGATGGAGACCGCGCCCAATCTCGTCCTGGTCGGCCCGATGGGCGCCGGCAAGACCTCGATCGGCCGCCGCCTGGCCGCGCGCTGCGGACTGGCGTTCGTCGATGCCGACCGCGAAATCGAGGCACGGACCGGAGCGCCGGTGGCCACCATCTTCGAATGCGAGGGCGAGGCCGGGTTCCGTGGGCGCGAGCGCGCGGTGCTGGCCGATCTTCTGGCCGGCGACGGCTTGATCGTGGCCACTGGCGGCGGCGCGGTGCTCGACCCCGGCACCCGGCGCCTGCTGCGCGAACGTGGCTTCGTGGTCCACCTGCACGCCAGCGTCGAGCAGCAGTTGCGACGCCTGGCGCGCGACCGCAGCCGCCCCCTGTTGCGCGCGGCCGGAAACGACGGCGACGACCGCGCGGCGGTGCTGAAACGCCTGCACGAGGAGCGCGGGCCGCTGTATGCCGACACCGCCGACCTGCACTTCGACACCGGTGCTGCGGGTCCCGACGAGGCGGCCGAGGCGCTCGTCGCGCTGGTGGCAGCACGATGGCAGCCGCCACGCGCGGCGTTGGGAGCACGCGGCGCATGAGCCTCCCGCCACGGCAGATCGAGGTGGGCGGGACGCAGGCCTACCGCATCACCATCGCACCCGGCCTGCTCGGCGACGGCGCGGCGCTGGCCGCCCCGCTGCGCGGCCGCCAGGCGCTGTTGGTCAGCGACGACAAGGTCGCGCCGCTGTATGCCGCCGACGTGGCCGAGGTTCTGCGGCAGGCGCGACCGGACGCCCGCATCGACACCTGCGTGCTGCCTGCGGGCGAGGCCAGTAAGACGCTCGCCAGTTTCGCGGTCGTGATCGACGCCCTCGCGGCGCTCGGCGCCACCCGCGACGCCTGCGTGTACGCGCTGGGCGGCGGCATGGTCGGCGACCTCGCTGGTTTCGCCGCCGCCTGCTGGATGCGCGGCATCGACTGCGTGCAGCTGCCGACCTCGCTGCTGGCGATGGTGGATTCCTCGGTCGGCGGCAAGACCGCGGTCGACCTTGCGCAGGGCAAGAACCTGGTCGGCGCCTTCCATCCGCCGCGCGCAGTGCTGGCCGACACCGCGACCCTGCGCACCTTGCCCGCGCGAGAATTGCGCGCCGGGATTGCCGAGGTGATCAAGTACGGCGCCATCGTCGATGCGCCATTCCTGGACTGGATCGACGCGAATACCGACGCCATGCTGGCGATGGACGACGCCGCGCTCACGGAGGCCATTGCCCGCAGCTGCGCGCACAAGGCCGCGATCGTGGCGCGTGACCCGTTCGAGCATGGCGAGCGCGCCCTGCTCAACTTCGGCCACACCTTCGGTCACGCGATCGAGGCCGAGACCGGCTACGGCAGGCTCAACCATGGCGAAGCGGTGGCGGTGGGGATGGTGTTGGCGGCACGGCTGTCGGCCGGGCTGGGCATTGCGGACGCCGCCCACGGCGACCAGCTGCAGGCCCTGCTCGTCCGCTTCGGCCTGCCGACGGCGCTGCCGGCCGTGCTGGATCCCGAGGCATTGCTCGCGCGCATGCAGCTGGACAAGAAAACCCAGGCCAGTGGACTGCGCTTCGTGCTGTGGTCGGGTGCGGGCCGTGCGCTGGTGGTGCCGGATGTGCCTGAAAGCGCCGTGCTCGCCGTGCTGCGCGCGGCCTGAGCGCTGCGGCACGTGCCGCGCCGTACAATGCCGGCCCCATGCGCCTGCTCCTGCAACAACGCCCCGAGGGCCGCGAAGCGCCGCGCTTCGTGCAGCTGATGCTGCAACCCGACCTGCTCGGCGGCTGGACGCTGCTGCGCGAAACCGGCCTGATCGGCGGCCGCAGCCAGGTGCGGCGCGAACAGTTCCCCGACCAGGCCAGCGCGCTCAAGGCCATCGAGCACGCCCGCGACCAGCAGCTCAAGCGCGGTTTCCAGCTGATGTTCGCGCAGGGCGCGGATGCGCCAAAATAGCGCGTGATGCGCCGGCCCAGGAATCCAAGCGCCTGCAGGACCCCCATCATTGTAGGAGCGGCTTATAGCCGCGAGTTTTTTCGGACATCTTGAATCAAGGGCTCGCGGCTATAAGCCGCTCCTACGGATGCGGGCGATTGCCAGGCGTCACCTACCCAACCCGGGAGACCATCGTTTGTCCAATCCGCCCGCCAACGACCGCATTCTGCGCGCCCTGCGCCGCGAACCCGTCGACCGCACGCCGGTCTGGCTGATGCGCCAGGCCGGGCGCTACCTGCCCGAGTACCGCGCCACCCGCCAGCGTGCCGGCAGCTTCCTGGCGATGGCGAAGAATCCGGAGCTGGCCTGCGAGGTCACCCTGCAGCCGCTGGCGCGTTTCGACCTGGACGCCGCGATCCTGTTCTCCGACATCCTCACCATTCCGGATGCGATGGGGCTGGAGCTGTATTTCGTCGAGGGCGAAGGCCCGAAGTTCCGCCATCCGGTGCGCGATGCCACCGCCATCGCGAGACTCGGCGTGCCGGACATGGAAACCGAGCTGCGCTACGTGATGGACGCCGTGCGCGTGATCCGCCGCGAGCTGGACGGCCGGGTACCGCTGATCGGCTTCTCCGGCAGCCCGTGGACCCTGGCCTGCTACATGGTCGAAGGCGGCGGCAGCAAGGACTTCGCCCGCATCAAGGCGCTGGCACTCAACGACCCCAAGGCGATGCACGCGCTGCTGTCGGTCAACACCGACGCCGTCATCGCCTACCTCGCCGCGCAACGCGCCGCCGGCGCGCAGGTACTGCAAGTGTTCGATACCTGGGGCGGCGTGCTGTCGCCGGCCATGTACCGCGAGTTCTCCCTGCCCTACCTCACCCGCATCGCACGCGAACTCGACCGCGGCTCGGGGAGCGAGCGCACGCCATTGATCCTGTTCGGCAAGGGCAACGCCGCGTATCTGGAGGAATTGGCCAAGTCAGGCGCCGAAGGCATCGGCGTCGACTGGCTGATCGAACTCGGCGACGCCTCGCGCCGCATCGGCGGCAAAGTCGCGCTGCAGGGCAACCTCGACCCGGCCACCCTGTACGGCGCGCCCGACGCCATCCGCGCCGAAGTCAGGCGCGCCCTCGACAGCTACCGCGACGGCAACAACGGCTCCCGCGAAGGCCACGTCTTCAATCTCGGCCACGGCATGTCGCCGGACATGGATCCGGAGCATGTCGCCGTGCTGGTGGACGAGGTGCACACATACAGCAGGCGCTAACGCCATGTCGGTGGCTGCTTCCGGCCAGGAGCGGACATAAGCGATGGCGTCTACGGTCGCATTCTTTCCTCAGCCGCACGGTTATCTTCCCACTCCGCATGACGGTCCCACTGCTTGGCGTTCTCTAGCAGCATGTTGGCCGTCTTAGGCCACTCGGCTCGCAGCGTCTCCGCGTCTCGACGGGCTTCTTCCGCCATCTCGCGCTCCAGAGCGCCACCGCCTTCTATCGGCCGCCAATGGGACCCACGCTTGTTGAAGAGCTCCAGCACTAGCGCCCCCTCAATCTGGGAGTTTGAGGCCTCCTCAAGGAGTCGTCGAACTTCTCGTTCGGGCCACACGTTATCGGTCTTGTCAGGCTTCGCATAGGCAAGAAGCTTTCCCACCTCGCGCATTCCCACGTCTTCTCGCTTAGCGCGCTTCGCGAGCAGCGAAACCTCTCGAATCCATGCATTCATTCGGTCGAAATCAATCGTGCCGTCCTCCTTTCGCCAAGGAAGCTCCCGCCATGACTCTAGGAGCATGTATGCATGCGAGGCACGTCCCGCCTTATTCACCTTCTCTTGCTTGTCAACTTCTGCCGACCCGGCCTGGTCAGCCACATCTGCGGACTCAGGTTCATCCTCGCTTGCCTTGTACAGATCGGATAACACCTCCACAAAGAACTCGGGCGACTCTCCTAGGTAGGAGTGAAGAGCCAGCTGTTGTGTGTCGGTGTAGGAATGCAAAGCAGGAAGCCAACGATACTCAAGCGACATTAGGCCATCGCGATCGATGTCCTCGCGCGTTGCGAGCGTTTTGAAAAGCTCCCTCAACCAGTAGCTGTTGATGCGCTCAACGCTTGGCGAACCAGCGGCAAGCTCATCGTAGGCGAGCGAGAGGACCGACATGATCAGGGATGTAGGGAGCTGCTTCGCTTTGTAACCTACAAACTCGATCAAATCGATGTTTCTGCCGTGGATAGAAAGCTTGGCTACGACCTGCTCGACGTACTCCTTGTCATCGTTGCGCACCATCGCGCCTCGACGCCTCCAGTAGGAGGCCTGAGCTTCGTTGCTACAAGATTCGACAAGCTCGATCGTGCTGGGTTTGTCGTCCAATAGAAACATCAGGGTAGCCACTTGTTCCGGTGAGGCTCCCGACAGCTCCGCGTCTTCCACTGTTTGCCGCACCCAATCCGCCCCAAACTTGCCTTCTGCATGACTTGAGAGAATCGCAGCAAACCAGTCGTCTGGCGGTTGCCCTCCGACGGTCGACAAAACGAGTTCGCGGCAAACTTTTGGGCTTGCCACCCGCGCGATCGATGCCGCGATCGGGTTCATGTTTTTCGCGCCTCGCGCCAGTTCCAGTACCTTGTCGGCCTGGTTAGGGAGAAGCATTGCGATCGCCTCATCACGCTTTGCGCTTAGGCGTTCCTGAGCCTGTTCGAAGCTTTCGCCTGGCTCCCGCTCCCACATGCGATCACCATCGAATAGTCGCTTGTACAGCGCGGCAGGATCTTCGGGTTGGAACCGCTCAGCGCTGTCTGCAATCAATTGCACGGCTTCAGGAGGCATGGCCCATTCCGCGTCCGCGAAGCTCCGATGACGGTCAGTGAGCGCCCGCAAGCCTTCCCATAGCCGCTCACTGGTTCCGCTTTGGTTTAAAGCAGGCTTTGCCGCCTCTATCTGGACGAGCAGCTCGCGTAACAGGTCCGTGTGCCCCGACTCGGCGACCGCGGTTATCAGGTCCACCCAGCGCGGCCCATCTGTTCCAACATGGGTTCGCGCTAGTGCAACTGCGTGTAGATAGTCGTCGCGCACACTGCCGTGGGTCGGCTCACAGCGGCTAGAGGCGTCGAACTCCCGCCATTCAGGGCGGCTCGTCCCGAACGAGGTGTCCTTACCGCCCGGCATGAGTTGTTTGATCAGCTCCCAAGCAATCGCGGGATGAGTCTCGCAAAGCCTGTTTAATGCGGCATGTCGGGCGACTGTGCTGGCGTTGGTGCTTGGATTCCAAGGAAGGAATATGTCAGCGAGGGAATTGATTGGGCGGTTCGAGAGTTTGCCGCCGGGATCAAGTCCGGCCATTCGACCCAACGCGAGAGCCGCGCGCTCCAAATATAGGGGGCTCCATGCCAGGACTTCGAGTCCACGTAGCACTCCCAAGTAATAGGTCCTGCCAAACATGACGTCGTCGCTGCCCTCGAATAGCGGGGACAGCTGCGAGCCATCACCTCCCATCAGCGTTTCGAGGGCTTCCAGGAAAGGGCGAGGGGCTGCCTCAGCAAGATCCGGAAGAAGGGAATCAAGGCTAGCGAACACCCGGTGATCTACGCCATCGGCAAAAAGTTCGCCCACAAGCCGATCCACGAAGTGCTGAGGAGAGAATCCGGGATAGGGCCGGAAGCCGTCATTCACTGCGAGGATGCGCAGCGTTTCGCAGATTCCTTGTCGAAGCCACGCTGAGTAGCGTCGTTCCTTCGCATGCAGCGACGCGTAGACACGTTGATCAGGTGGCAAGTCGAGCGCGGGGTCAATTTCTCCCAGCACTTCAATTGCCGCAAGTCGAAACCGCTCCAGAGTTTCCTTGTCGACCACATGGCGGTCGATGCTGATTTGCCAGATATCTGCAGGAGCGCTAAGCGCAGTGAGCTCATGGGCTCGTAGCAATGGAGGATCGTCCACCTGCAGGTGATTTCGGACTGCGTTCTCGACCTCGTCCGAAGATCGACCTGCAATCCGCGCCAGGATCTCCAAGTCAGGCTCAGAAGTGTGATTCCAGGCACTGACAAAAATTGGCCCGATCAGCGTTTGCAGCTGGGCGCGATCTGCCCCGGGCAGGAAAATTGGTCTGTGCCTCGTCGTGTGCACGGCGGAACACCGTGACGCTTCGATTGCACTTGATCGCTTCTGTATCTGCTCGCGGCTGCGGAACACCCATTTTGACGAGCGCTTCCGCAAAAGCATCCTTTCGCGCGCGAGGGAGGTCGATTGGGCTTGTGCCCCTCGTACTCCAGCTGCTGTTGCCAATGGGGACGAGAACTGAAAAGCCTTGGTTGGAGAGCTTGGTAGCGTTGTGTGCTGCTTCGCCTAGCGCGACCACGTAGGGAAACGCTTTAGCGTCCATGATGCCATTCATTGCGTCGCGCTTCTCAATCACCACGCCCTTCGCGAGTACCGCGCTACGAACGGGATGTTCCTTATCGAGGGAAAGAAACGTCGCCGCAACGAACGCGGCGGACTCCTCCGGCGAATCGGCTTTTAGTCGGACAACCTCAGGAGAGAGCCCGCTGTTTACTAGCGTGTCAGCTTGTTCTTTGCGCCCGGCGAGCAGCAGCTCCTCGCTCAGCTGAGGATTGCACCCGAGGCGATAGTCATCCCAGTACTGCTCGATGCTTCGCATGTCCGGTGTCGCACGACCCAGCTTGTAGAGAAGCCAGACCGTGACCGACGGCGACTGGTCCAACCACTCTTCGAGATTGTCCGCATCGATGACATGAACACCCTGCCAAACCTTTCGGTCTTTGGCTTGCTTCAAGAAGGCCGCTCGCGTCATTCCCTTTGTCTGTGTCCAACGGCGTAGGGTCACAGCTACGTAGCTAATCTCGTCACGTTTCTGACCCATGTACTCAGCCATCGCCAGAGGATCGCTTCGCTTCTCGAAGTCTTCGGTGACTTTTGCAGCGATTTTCTTCTCAACCGAGAACTCCCAAATGGAGTACCCGTCGGGGACGTAAGGAGGAATACCCTTGGCGTGAAGTTCACCGTCGGCGCCTGGCTGAAATGTCGATTCGCCTGATGGAAAGCGGATGCCAGTTACTTCGACCGCGGATGCCCGGATAAGGCGACGAACAATCTCTGGGAGCAGGCTGTCTCCCAAGTTCGTGTTGGCGAGGTCAACAAGGTGTTGGGCCGTAATCTTCATGATTGGTCTGTTGAAGTCTTGTTTCAGGCTACCGCAACTAGAGGTTCTTGCTACCGCAACTGCTTTGATGAACTCTGACGCTTACGAATGGCCGCTTTGGGTCGCAACCGGACTTTCGCTACAAGCCAGCAGCTGGCGAACTTCGGTCCTCGCTCTGCGAGGTAAATCACCGGTACCCCTGCGCCTGCAGCTTGAACAGATGCGCGTAATGCCCGTCCTGAGCCATCAGCTCGTCATGACTGCCGCGCTCGATGATGCGGCCGTCCTGGATGACGACGATCTGGTCGGCCATGCGCACGGACCGAATGCCTACTCGATCTTGCGGGCCTGCTGGTCCCTGCCGCCCTGGTGCAGCACGAGCCCTGTGGCCTGGCCCGCCGTATCGACGATGAAAGTGATCTGTGCATCGACGGCTTGCAGGAAGAACTTGGATTCCGACTCGGGAAACAAGGGAAACCGGGGCTGGTCGCCCAGCCTGACCAAGAGCTGGGTCTCGACGAGCGTGATGTCAAACACCAAGCCGGGCTCCAACTCATATTTCCCGACATACCGTGCCAAGAGTTCCGGATCGACTTCCACCTTGACGCGCTTGTTCGTTGCGCGATCCACCTGGGCAAAAATCCGCTGAACCCGGGCCGCCGAAACCTGCCTGCGGTCGAGCAAGGGCCAGTCGTACTCGTTCGCCACGCTGGCGATCACCAGTGATGCCAAGGCCTGGCCGGCATCCGAGTTCGTCATGACAACGACTCCCTTGCCGGAATCGGCGAGCATTTCGAAGTGGGCAAAGTAGCCCTGGTTGCCGCCGGAGTGCGCGAAGTAGCCGTGCGCATCGCTGTCGCGGACCACGAATCCGAGCCCCATTTCATCCCGATGCGGAGACAACATCTGGCGCGTCATTTCGCTCGACAGCAGGTGATCGCCGCCGTCGCGTTTCGCGTCCGCCACTTCGAGGAGCAGTTTCGCGAGGTCGGTTGGGGTGGTCCAGAACCCTGCCGCCGCCATCTCCGGGTACAGCAGCCATCCGCCTTCGATGGCGTCCCCGGAGCCTCGGTGACCACGGGCCGCGCGCGCTTGCAGCGGTTCGGGGAGGTTCTGTTCAAACGTGCTGTCGTCGAGCCCCAAGGGTCGCAGGAGGGTTTCCTGGAGGATCGACTCAAAGGATTTGTCCAGCTGGTCCTCCAGCGCCAGCTGGAGCATCGAATAACCAAGTCCGCTATAGGCCACCTCCGAACCGGGCTTCGACACCACACGCGCTGGGCTGTTGGTTGCGGGCGCTTCACCGCCGAGGACCTGGACGACCCCGGGCACCGACGCCGTGCGCGCGTAACCCGGGAAACCGCCGGGAGTGATCCCGCCGGTATGGGCCAGCAGGCGACGAATCGTGACTTTCTCGCCAGCCTGCAGCTCGCTGCCCGGCAACTCCCAGGACAGAAGGTAATCATTGATGTCGGCGTCCAGATCAAACCTGCCGCGCTCGACCTGATTCAGGACAGCAAGCGCGACCACCGGTTTGGCGATCGACGCGGCCTGAAAGATCGTATCTTGAGTGACGAGCGAGCCCTGCGGCCCCGGGGTGGTGACCCCGTAAGCCTTCGCCCAGGCGATACGATGGTCGTCGATGACCACGATGCTGACGCCTGGCACGGCCAGCACTTCCATCCATTGCATTAGCGAAAGTCGGAGCGTCCTGTCGCCCTGCGTCATCGCGGGAAGATCAGACTCGACCCGCGCCACCCGATCCCCGGAATCCGGCTTTACGGCCTCGTTATCGGCCACCGCTTCCACCGGGAAGGTCAGGATTGCGGAACTGATCGTGATCGCGCCCACGATATGTTGGAGATATCCCATAGCTTCCTCACCAAACACGTCGCACCGGGCGCCGACAATCGGCTCGTCGGGACAGTCGCACAAGGTCCAGGCGGATCAAGAAATTCGCCCAGGCGCTCTCAGCAGTCTACAGGTCGGCGTCTACCGAATCTCGTTCGAACGCACGCTTCAAACCCGCTGACCTAGCGTGGGCATCGGTCCACTCTACGCAAACTGCATTCAGCGGTACCCCTGCGCCTGCAGCTTGAACAGATGCGCGTAATGCCCGTCCTGCATCATCAGTTCGCCGTGGCTGCCGCGCTCGATGATGCGGCCGTCCTGGATGACGACGATCTGGTCGGCCATGCGCACGGTGGAGAAGCGGTGCGAGATCAGGATGGCGATGCGGTTCTTCGTCAGCCCGCGGAAGTGCTCGAAGATGGTCGCCTCGGCGGCGGCGTCCATCGCCGCGGTCGGCTCGTCCAGCACCAGGATGTCGGCGCGCGAGCGCATGAAGGCGCGGGCGAGCGCGATCTTCTGCCACTGGCCGCCGGAAAGCTCGCGGCCGTCGCGGAACCACTTGCCCAGTTGCGTCTCGAAGCCCGCAGGAAGGGTCGCGATGAAGGGCGTGGCCATGCCCATGTCGGCGGCCTCCTGCCAGCGCTCGCGATCCTCGAAGTGCTCGACGTCGCCGACGCCGACGTTCTCGCCCACGCGCATCTGGTAGCGCGCGAAGTCCTGGAAGATCACGCCGATGCGCTGGCGCAGGGTGGCGCCGTCCCACTCGCGCAGGTCGCGGCCGTCGAGCAGGATGCGACCCTGATCGGGGTCGTATAGTCGGGTCAGCAGCTTGATCAGCGTGGTCTTGCCGGAACCGTTCTGGCCGACCAAGGCCAGCGACTCGCCGGGGCGGATATGCAGGTCGATGTCCTGCAGCGCCGCCGCCTCGCCGCCGGGATAGGTGAAGCTGACGTGCTCGAAGCGGATGCCGTCGTCCGGATGCGGACCGCGCAGCGCCCTGCCCTCCGCGGCCGGCACCGGCGTGTCGAGGTACTCGTAGAGGGTGGACAGGTAGAGGTTGTCCTCGTACATGCCGCCGATCGCCGACAGGCTCGCCGCCACCGCCGACTGGCCCTGGCGGAACAGCATCAGGTACATCGTCATCTGCCCGAGGGTGATGCGGCCAGCCACCGTGGTCAGCGCAATCCATCCGTAGGCGGCGTACAGCGTCAGCGTGCCGACCAGGCCGAGCACGAAGCCCCAGCCGTCGCGACGGATCGCGAGCCTGCGGTCCTCGCGGTATAGCTTGTGGAAGATGTCGCGATAGCGCCCCAGCAGCAACGGTCCGAGGCCGTAGAGCTTGACCTCTTTGGCGTGGTCCTCGCGCGCGAGCACCGTCTCCAGGTACATCTGCATCCTGGTTTCCGGCGAGCGCCAGCGGAACAGGCGGAAGGCATCGCCGGAGAACTTGGTCTCGGCCAGGAACGCCGGCAGGCCGGCGAGCAGCAGCACCGCCACCGCCCACGGCGAGAACTGCGCCAGCAGCACGCCATAGCTCACCAGGGAGATCCCGTTCTGGGCCAGCCCGAAGGTCCGCGTGACCAAGGACAGCGGCCGCGTCGAGGCCTCGCGGCGGGCGCGGGTGAGCTTGTCGTAGAACTCCGAGTCCTCGAACTGCGCCAGCTGCAGGGTCAGCGCCTTCTCCAGGATCATCACGTTGACCCGCTGGCCAAGCAGCGCACGCAGCAACGACTGGCATAGGGACAGGCCGCGCTGGGCGCCGGCCAACAGCATCACCAGCACCGCCTCGAGCGCGATCCAGCCGAACACCGGGGACAGAAGCGGCTGCGCGCCAGCGGCCGCCGCCCGGCCGGCGTCGACCACGGCATCGATGATCAATGCCCCCACCCAGGCCACGCCGGCCGGCAGCAGGCCCGCGACCAGGGTCAGCAGGCCGAGCGCGACGGTCAGCGCCCGGCTGGTGCTCCACACCAGCTCCAGCGCGCGGCCACTGAAACGGAACACGCCGAGGAAGCTGCGGCTGAAGTCGCCGGGTTCGGGGTTGTTAATGGGGCCGTGGTGCGACAAACAGGATTCCTGCGTTGGTCATCCGGCAGAAGGATGCGGACCCCCATAGTTGGGGTACGAATACGGGCATGCAACACGCTGCAGCCATCCGGGTAAGGTGGCCTCGGCCCACCACCCCCGGATCAAATCCGGGGCAGGCTCTAGGCCACCGCGTCAGGCTCCGGCAGCAGCACCGCCATCGCTTCGGCCAGCATCGCGCCGGTCAGCGGCTTGCGCAGGAAGCCGTCGAAGCAGGCATCACGGGCCAGCGTCTCGGCCTCGCCGTCGGCACGCGCGGTCACGGCAAGCAATGGACGATCGAAGCCCTGCGCATGCAGCTGCCGCGCCAGCGCGAGACCGTCGAGGCCCGGCAGGTCGAGGTCGAGCAGAGCCAGGTCGAAGCGCGTCGCCGCCACTGCGGCCAATGCGGCCAGCCCGTGCGCGGCGTGGATCACCTGGTGGCCCTGCGCCTGCAGCAGCCCGACGATGACCTCGGCGACGGTGGCATCGTCCTCGACCAGCAGCAGCGTCAGCGGCTGATGCGCGGACGCGCCCGGCGCAGGTTTCGCCTCCGCCTGCGCGGCTGCCGCCGGCAGCGGCAGGTCGACGACGAACGCCGTGCCCTGCCCCGGCGCGCTGCGGATGCCGATGCCTCCCTGCATCACCGCGGCAAGCTCCTGGCAGATCGCCAACCCCAGGCCGCTGCCCCCGTAGCGCGAGGCGGTGCGCGCGCCCTCGGCCTGCTCGAAACGGCGGAACAGGCGCTGCTGCTGCTCGTCGCTGAGCCCGGGGCCGGTGTCGGCGACCACGAAGCGAAGTTGCCCGTCCGCCACGTCGATCGACAGGGAGACCTCTCCGCGTTCGGTGAACTTCACTGCATTGCCGAGCAGATTGAGCAGGATCTGTCGTACCCGCACCACGTCACCCTCGACCCAGCGCGGCACGGCCGCCGCGACCTCACTGCGGAAGTCCAGCCCGCGTTGTCGCGCCGTAGGTGCGCTCAGCGCCACCACGTCTTCCACCAGCGCGTGCAGGTCGAACGGCTGCACGTCTAGCTCCAGGCGGCCGGCCTCGATCCGCGCCAGGTCGAGCGCGTCGTTGACCAGACGCATCAGGTGTTCGCCGGCGTGGCGGATGGATCGGGTGTAGCTGCGCTGGCGATCGTCCAAACCCGTCGCCAGCAACAGTTCGCTCATGCCCAGCACGCCGGTCATCGGCGTGCGCACCTCGTGGCCGAGGGTGGCGAGGAAGCGGGTCTTGGCCAGCGAGGCCTGTTCGGCAAGTTCTTGCTTCTGCACGCTCAATTGCCACGCATGGCGCCGCTTGAGCCGGATGCGATAGCTGCGTGCCGCCCACAGCACCAGCAGCGCGCCCAGTACGATCAGGCCAAGCCTGGCCCACGACGTCCGCCACCATGGCGGCCGCACGTCGAAATCGAGAGACTGCACTGGCGTCCATTCGTCGTCGGCGCTGCGCGCCTGCACGCTGAGCCGATATTGTCCGGGTTGCAGCCGCGGGAACACGCGTTCGCCCGACGCACCTACCTGCACCCAGTCCGGGTCGTAGCCCGACATCCGGAAGCGGTAGCGGTGCGCGTGGGCATCGGTGAACGACAGCAGGCGCGCGACCACGCGCAGGTCGCGGTCGTCGTGGCGCAGGGCCATCGCGCGGCCGTGCGCAAGTTCGATGCGGCTGTCGCCGCGGCGCAGGCCGACCGACTCGATCGCCAGGGTCGGCGTGCGATCGCTCCACTGCACCTGTTGCGGATGGAACAGCAGCAGGCCGTCCGCGGTGCCTGCGGCGAGGTAGCCCAGCGGCGAGATCCGGATCGGGCGCTCGTTGAACTCCTGGCTGGGCAGGCCGTCGCGCATGCCGTAGATGCGCAACCGATCGTTGCCAGGGTCGTAGCGCACCAGCCCGCGCACGGTGGTCATCCACACCACGCCCAGCGCATCGACCGCGATCCCGCCGACGGCGACCGCCGGCAGTCCCTGCTGGTGGTCGACCGTGCGCTGAAGGTTCAAGGTCGCGCCGTCCCATCCGTAGGCTGCGAGCACGCCGTTGCGCGCCAGCCACACCCGGCCGTCCGGGGCCACGGCGAAGCCGTAGAAGTGCGCAGGCGGCGCGCCGGCGACCGGCTCGAAGCGGCGCGCGCCATCGTTCCAGGCGAGGATTCCGGTGGCGCCGACCGCCCAGAGTCCGCCGTCCGGGGCGCGCTCGACCTGTTCCACTCGCACATCGGCGGGCAGTCCACGGCCATCGCCACCCAGCACCGTGTCGAGCACGCGACCATCGGCGGCGCGCAGCTGCACGCCCTGTTCGCTGGCGATCCAAAGGCTGCCGTCTGCCCGCTCGACGAAATGCGTGATCTCGCCGGACAGCGCGGCATCGGCGGCGCCGTCGTCGTACCAGCGCCGCACCGTACCGGTGCGCGGATCGAAGCGCGCCAGCTGGCCGAGGCATCCGATCCAGACCATGCCGTCGGCCGATTCGTGGACGCCGAAGTTGACGAAACTGCCGCAGGCCTCGGACAGGCGATGTTCGATCGCGCCGCTGCCCGGGTCCATCCAGTCAAGCACGCCGCCACTGCCTACCAACCATAGCCCTTGGCCACTGGCCGGCGCGACGCCATGGACGAGCGCATTGGCCGGCGTGCTGTCGTCGCCGACGCGTCGCTGCAACACGGTGAAGTTGCGCCAGTTGGCGGGCAGGTGCCAGAGTCCGGCGTCGAGGCTGGCGAACCACAGCCCACCCTCGCGGTCCTCGTAGGCGGCCGACCACGCCGGGCGCACCATGCCGCGGCTGGTGTTGCTGTACAGCGGCACGTCCTGCACCACGCCGCCGCGTTCGCGGGCCAGGCCACTGGCGGTGTCCAGCCAGTGCGCGCCCTGCCTGTCTTCGAGCAACATGTGCAGTGCAGGGCGTGTCAGCACCGGGTCCTGCCACGGCACGGGTGCGATGCGGCCGTCCGCAGGGCGTACGTAGCCGCCCGACTGCAAGCCGATCCACAGCGCGTCTTCGCGGTCGAAGTTCAGGTGGTTGACGAAGGTCCCCGCGGTGTCGGGCAGCGGCAGGCGCACAAAGTCGCGCCCGCTCCAGCGTGCGACTCCGCCCTTGGTGCCGACCCACAGCGCGCCCTGTGCATCCACCGCCAGCCGGCTGACCCCCGGCGACGGCAGGCTGCGCGGATTGTCCGGTTCGGGCATGAAACGTCGCAGCGCTCCATCGGGCGACAGCCGGTGCAGGCCGCCATCACCGGTGCCGAACCACACCGCGCCATCGGGCGTGGTGGCGATCGACCAGACATCGTCGCTGCCGATGGCCGGATGGCTGGCGCGGTCGTAGTGCCGGAACTTGCGGCGATCGACGTCGAGCATCGCCAGCCCGCCCTGCTTGCTGCCGATCCAGACCCGGTCCCGGGCATCGACGTGCACCGCCCAGACGAAGTTGTCGCGCAGGCCGTCGCCGACGCGCCAGATGCGGAAGCCGACGCCGTCGTAGCGGGCGAGGCCGTCGCGGGTGGCGATCCAGAGATAGCCCTGGCGGTCCTCGGCCAGGGCGTTGACGCGGTTGGAGGGCAGGCCGTCGAAGACGCTGAACTGGCGCGGCTGCGGCAGCTCCGGCACAGCGGCGTGGGCCCAGCCCAAGGCGCCCAGCCAGCCGAGCAAGACCACGATCGCTGCGCGCCGCATCCTCGTCCCGCCCCCCTTGCCTGCCCTGTTCCTCCCCGCCACGCGCCGCATGTTGCCGGCACGCAATGCGGCCCCTGCCGCATCCTCGCAACGCAGCGTTGCCGGCGCAAGCCGCACGCGCGGTGATGCGTTCATGGCGGTCCGCCTAGAATCAGGCCTTGCCCCCCTCCAAGACCCTCCGCCCACGCATGCTGCGCCTTCTGCCCTGGCTCGCCCTGCTCGCCATCGCCACACTCCCGGCACCGGCCGCGCGCGGCGCCGGGCTTGCGACCTACGCCCTCGATCCGGTGCATACCCGGGTGATGTTCGCGGTCGAGCATGCCGGTTTCTCGCAGGCGCTGGGCACGGTTTCGGGCAGCACCGGCACGCTGCGCTTCGACCCCGACGACTGGACCACGGCCACGCTGCAGGCCGAGGTGCCGCTGCAGCGGCTCGACCTCGGCGATGCGCGTTGGAACCGGGCCACGCTGGCACGCAACCTGCTCGACGCCGACGCGTACCCGCAGGCGCGCTTCACCTCAACCCGCGTGGAACCGCTTGCTGCCGACCGCGCCCGCGTCCATGGCCTGCTCGAACTGCGTGGTGTGAGCCGCGAAGTGGTGCTCGATGTGCGGATGAACGCGCTCAAGCGCCATCCGCTGCCGCCGTTCCGGCGCACCGCCGGGTTCTCCGCCAGCACCACGCTCAGCCGCGCCGACTTCGGCATCACCGCCTGGAAGTCGCTGATCGGCGACAACGTCGTGTTGCGCATCGAGGCCGAGGCCACGCGCACGCGGGACGACGGCGAGGACGCCATGGCGGAGCCCGCCGCCGATCACAGGCCGGAGCGCGCAGCCGAAGCCGCCGCGGACACCGGCGAGGCGCCCATACCGGAGCCCAAAGCGGAGCCTCCACCAGTCAACGCAGACCCAACATGCTGCTGAGGAATACCACTGAGTGCTGGGGTGCGGTCAGCCAGTCGCTGCACTGGCTGATCGTGCTGCTGATCCTGGGCCAGGGCAGCGTCGGCCTGCTGATGGGCGAGATGCGCAACGGCCCGGACAAGATCCAGGTCTACGCGCTGCACAAATCCTTCGGCCTGACCATCCTGGCGCTGGTGGTGCTGCGCCTGCTGTGGCGGCTGGTCGCCGGTGCGCCGCGACCGGTCGCCGGCACTCCGCGCTGGCAGCAGCGCGTTGCCGCCGCGACGCACGGGCTGCTGTATGCGCTGCTGCTGGCGATGCCGCTCAGCGGCTGGCTGTTCAATTCCGCCGCCGGTTTTCCGCTGCAATGGTTCTGGCTGTTCAACCTGCCGCCGCTCGTCGAGCAGGACCAGGCCTTGCGCGCACTGTCCGGCCAGGTCCACGCCGGGCTGTTCTGGACCTTGGTCACGGTGGGCACCGTGCACGCCGCGGCCGCCTTCTACCACCACCTGTTCCTGCGCGATGCCACCCTGGCGCGGATGTTGCCGCGCGGCTGGCTGCGCGCGCCTACCGAGGATTCCCGAGATGTCGCCTAGTGCCTTCCTGCTTGCCCTGGCGCTTGCCGTCGCCGCGCCGCTGTGCTGTGCCGCGGACTATGTGCAGGCGCCCGGCTCGTCGCTGACCTTTGCCGGCAGCTACCAGGGCGAAACCTTTGTCGGCCGCTTCCCCGCATTCGCCACCCGCATGACCTTCGACCCTGCAAACCTGCCGGCGGCGCGCCTGGACGTGACCATTCCGCTGGCCTCCGCCACCACCGGGATCAGCGACTACGACGGCGAGCTGCGCGGCGCGGCGTTCTTCGACAGCGCCAAATTCGCCCAGGCCCGCTACACCGCCCGCCGCTTCCGCAGCCTCGGCGGCAACCGCTACGTCGCCGACGGCAGCCTCAGCCTGCGTGGGGTGAGCCGGCCGGTCGCGTTGGAGTTCTCGTGGACTGGCGGCGCACGGCCGGTGCTGGTGGGCAAGGCCACAGTGCCGCGGCTGGCGTTCGGGGTCGGCGGCGGCGACTGGGCGGACACTGCGTTGCTGCCAGACGCGATCGCGGTCGCCACCCGGGTCGTCCTGCAACCCGCCAAGTGATGCGGGGCGGGCCTCGGCCCACCACCGCTCGCGACGGCATGCGGGCAACGCGTGAGCGTGGGCCGATACCCGCCCTACGGGATCGCAGTGCCGAGGAAGGTGTGCAGGCGTGCGGCATCGAACGGCCAGTCCAGTTCGTGTTCGCGCGCCTCCTCGCGCAGCACCGGCACGCGCAGGCCATAGCGCGCTTCGAGCGCGGCGTCGCCGTCGATGAAGACGCTGTCGAACTCGGGCACCCGCGCTGCGGCCAGCACCGCCAGCGCCAGGTCGCAGAGATGGCAATCGTCGCGCTGGTAGAGGATGAGGCGGGCGGTGGGGCTGCGCGGCATGCGGTGACCAGATGGAAGCAGGACAGCGGGGCGGGGACAGGTCGGGCGTAGAATAGCCGCATGGCCGTCAGCACCTTCGACCTGTACAAGATCGGCATCGGGCCGAGTTCCTCGCACACCGTCGGGCCGATGCGCGCCGCGGCGCGCTTCGTCGAGCGCTGGCTCGACGAGCCCGGACGGCTGCAGGACGTTGCCCGCGTGCGCGCCGAGGTCTTCGGCTCGCTCGCCCTGACCGGCCGCGGGCACGGCACCGACAAGGCGTTATTGATGGGGCTCGAGGGCCACTGGCCCAACGAGATCGATCCCGACACGATTCCCGACGCGCTCAAGCGCATCCGCGGCGAGAAGAAGATCCGCCTCGCCGGCAACCACGAGATCGCCTTCGACGAGAAAACCGACCTGGTGATGAACAAGCGGCAGAAGCTGCCGCACCACACCAACGGCATGCGCTTCGCCGCCTTCGACGCCGACGGCAACGAGATCGCCTCGCGCGACTACTACTCGGTCGGCGGCGGTTTCGTGGTCAACCAGGACGAAGCGGCCGAGGACCGCATCGTCGCCGACCAGACCCCGGTGAAGTATCCGTTCAACTCCGGCGACGAGCTGATCGCCACCTGCAACGCACACGGCATCAGCATCGCCGAGCTGATGTACGCCAACGAACAGGCCTGGCGCACGCGCGAGGAGATCGACGCCGGCCTCGACGAACTCTGGGCGGCGATGCAGTCCTGCGTCGAGCGCGGCATCCGTTCGCCGGGCATCCTGCCCGGCGGCCTGCGCGTCACCCGCCGCGCGCCGCGGCTGCATGCCGAGCTCGAGGCGCGCCCGGAGGCGATGGCCGACGATCCGCTGACCACGCTCGACTGGGTCAACCTGTACGCGCTGGCGGTCAACGAGGAGAACGCCGCCGGCGGCCGCGTGGTCACCGCGCCGACCAACGGCGCGGCGGGCATCGTCCCGGCGGTGCTGCATTACTACCTGCGCTTCTGCCGCAATGCCAGCCAGCAGGGCGTGCGCGACTTCCTGCTCACCGCGGCCGCCATCGGCATCCTCTACAAGGAGAACGCCTCGATCTCCGGCGCCGAGGTCGGCTGCCAGGGCGAGGTCGGCGTGGCCTGCTCGATGGCCGCCGGCGGCCTGGCCGCGGTCCTGGGCGGCACCCCGGGCCAGGTCGAGAACGCCGCCGAGATCGGCATGGAGCACAACCTCGGCCTGACCTGCGACCCGATCGGCGGCCTGGTGCAGATCCCCTGCATCGAGCGCAACGCGATGGGTTCGGTCAAGGCGATCAACGCCAGCCGCATGGCCCTGCGCGGCGACGGCAAGCACAAGGTCAGCCTCGACAAGGTCATCAAGACCATGCGCGACACCGGTCGCGACATGCGCGACAAGTACAAGGAGACGAGTCGCGGCGGGCTGGCGGTCAATGTCATCGAATGCTGAGCGCCTGAAACAGGGTGACCCGAGCCGGCGCGGCGCCCCAGCGTCGCATGAACAGGCGCGGCGGAACCTTGCAATCCGAGACTCCCGCAGCCTGTCCTGCGCGATACTGCGCCGATGACACGCCTGCTGCCGCTACTCGTCCTTGCCCTGCTGCTGTCGGCATGCACGACCGCTTCGCCCCCCGTCGCGACACACGCGCCGGCGCCGCAGGTCGTCGCGCCGCCCGTGCGTATCGCCGAAACGTATGTCTCCGCGGATGCGCCCGGCGAGGAGTTGGACTCACTCGCCACCTGGCGCTCGCACGAGGGGTCGGTGTGGCTGATCGCCAGCGCCAAGTCGACCCATCGCCTGCTGGTGTTCGATGCCGACAGTGGCGCCCTGCTGCGGACGTTCGGCACGCGCGGCAATGCACCCGGCACCTTCAATCGTCCCAACGGCGTGGCGGTGGCCGGCGACCTGCTGTTCGTGGTCGAGCGCGACAACCGCCGGGTGCAGGTGTTGCGGCTGCCGGCATTCACACCGGTGGGCAGCTTCGGCCAGGCGGAACTGCGCAGTCCCTACGGGCTGTGGCTGCACCAGACCGCGCCGGGCGCGGTCGAGGTCTACGTCACCGACAGCTACATGGACGGCGAACGCCACGACGTGGTGCCCCCGCCGGATCAACTGGGCGAGCGCGTGCGCCGCTTCCAGGTGCTGCAGCACGAGCACGGCCGCCTTGCGGCGCGCCTGCTCGGCAGCTTCGGCGCGACCACCGGGCCGGGCGTGCTGAGCATTGTCGAGTCGATCGCCGGCGATCCCCTGCACCGCCGGCTGCTGATCGCCGACGAGCACCGGCCGAGCCCGTCGAGCCTGCGCGAGTACGCTTTCGACGGCCGCTACAGCGGCCGCAGCCTGCCTGATGTCACCTTCGACGGCGAGGCCGAAGGCATCGCGCTATGGGTGTGCGGCGACAGCGAAGGGTACTGGGTCGCCGTGGACCAGCAGGCGCCGCTGACCAGTTTCCATCTGCTCGACCGCGGCAGCCTGCGGCCGGTGGGCAGCTTTGCCGGCAACATCACCGCGCAGACCGATGGCATCACCCTGTACGCCGCCGCCACGCCGCGCTTCCCGTCCGGCGCGCTGTTCGCGGTGCACGACGACCGCGCCGTGGTCGCGTTCGACCTGCGCGACGTGGTGCAGGCGCTACGCCTGGACCCGGGCTGCCTGCAATGAGCGCGCGCTCAGCTAGCCTCGCGTGGCTGGCGGCGGCGGTGTTGCCGGCGCTGCTGACGCTTGTCATGGGCGCCGCCGATGGCGCCAATGTCTATCGCTGGACCGACAGCAAGGGGGTCGTCCACTACGGGGATCGCCCACCCGACGGCGTCCAGGGTCGCGATCTCAGGGTCATTCCCGTACGCGCCGAGCCGGGGGCCATGGCGCGGTTGCGCATGGTGCCCGACGGCGTGCATTACCTGGCCCACGTCGACAATGCCGTGCATGGCCCGATCGAGGTGATGCTGCTGGCCGAGGGCGGATTGCCGCTGGCGAGCGACCCCGCACTGCCTGCCAGGGCCACGGTGCCATCGCGCGGTTCCACCCTGGTCGCGCGCATCGCTGCCGCCGACCCGAGCCGCGGCGGCGAGTTCAGGCTGAGCCTGCAGGCCGTGCCCGGCGATCCCAGCGCACGGCCGCGCGACGTCGAGTACGGCTATCCGCTGCAGACGACCCAGTTGCGGATCAGCCAGGGCTATGGTGGCGCCTTCAGCCATACCGACGCCCAGAACCGCTACGCGATCGACCTCACCGCGCCGATCGGCACCACCGTCGTGGCCGCGCGCGACGGGGTGGTGATGCAGGTCGAATCCGATTTCGACAAGGCCGGGCTGGATCGCGAGAAGTACGGGGGGCGTGCCAACTTCGTCCGCGTCCTGCACGACGACGGCAGCATGGCGGTTTATGCCCACCTGAATTCCGGAGGCGCATTGGCGCGGGTCGGCCAGCGCGTGCGCCGGGGCCAGACCATCGGGCTGTCCGGCAACACCGGCTTCAGCGGCGGGCCGCATCTGCATTTCGCCGTCCAGGTCAATCGCGGCATGCGACTGGAGTCGATCCCGTTCAAGATGTTCGGCCCGCAGGGCATCCTGCGCATGGCCGGGTCGCCCGCACGCGGCCAGTAGCAAGGCGACAAGGCAGCCGCGGCCCTCCCGTATAATCCGCGACCTTCCCCAGACCTTTCCGCACGCGTTTGCGTGCGCTCCGCCATGTCCGATCCCTGCACCCGCGTCGCGGCGGAAGCCGCGCGGCGCCGCACCTTCGCGATCATCTCGCATCCCGACGCCGGCAAGACCACACTGACCGAGAAGCTGCTGCTGTTCGGCGGCGCGATCCAGATGGCCGGCAGCGTCAAGGGCCGCAAGGCCGCGCGCCACGCGACCAGCGACTGGATGGCGCTGGAGAAGGAGCGCGGGATCTCGGTGACCAGCTCGGTGATGCAGTTCCCCTACGCCGACCGCATCGTCAACCTGCTCGATACCCCCGGTCACGCCGACTTCGGCGAGGACACCTACCGCGTGCTGACCGCAGTCGACTCGGCGCTGATGGTGATCGACGTCGCGAAAGGCGTGGAAGAACGCACGATCAAGCTGATGGAGGTGTGCCGCATGCGCGACACCCCGATCATGAGCTTCATCAACAAGCTCGACCGCGAGGGTCGGGAGCCGATCGACCTGCTCGACGAAGTGGAAAACGTGCTCGGCATCCAGTGCGCGCCGGTGACCTGGCCGATCGGGATGGGCTCGCGGCTCAAGGGCGTGGTGCATCTGGTCACCGGCGAGGTCCACCTGTACGAGCCCGGGCGCAACTTCACCCGCCAGGACTCGACGATCTTCGCCGCGCTCGACGACCCGCAGGTGGAGGCCCGCATCGGCGCCGAGATGCTTGCCCACCTGCGCGACGAACTCGAGCTGGTACAGGGTGCCTCGCATCCATTCGATGCCGAGGCCTACCGCGCCGGCCGCCAGACCCCGGTGTTCTTCGGTTCGGCGGTCAACAACTTCGGCGTGCAGCCGCTGCTGGATTTCTTCGTGCAGCACGCACCCTCGCCGCGTCCGCGCGCGACCACCACCCGTGACGTCGCCCCGGACGAAGCCAGGCTCACCGGCTTCGTGTTCAAAATCCAGGCCAACATGGACCCGATGCACCGCGACCGGGTCGCCTTCGTGCGCATCTGCTCCGGGCGCTTCGTCGCCGGGATGAAGGCATTGCACGTCCGTAGCGGCAAGGAGGTCAAGCTGGCCAATGCGCTGACCTTCATGGCCTCCGACCGCGAGATCGCCGACGAGGCCTGGCCGGGCGACGTGATCGGCATCCACAACCACGGCACCATCTCGATCGGCGACACGTTCACCGAAGGTGAGCCGCTGGCGTTCACCGGCATCCCCTATTTCGCGCCCGAACTGTTCCGCCGCGCGCGCCTGCGCGACCCGCTCAAGCTCAAGCAGCTGCAGAAGGGGTTGGCGCAACTGTCCGAGGAAGGCGCCACCCAGTTCTTCAAGCCGATGCTGTCCAACGACCTCATCCTGGGCGCGGTCGGTGTGCTGCAGTTCGACGTTGTCGCCTATCGCCTCAAGGACGAGTATGGGGTCGACGCCGCCTTCGAGCCGGTCGGTGTCGCCACCGCGCGCTGGGTGAAGTGCGGCGACGCCAGGAAGCTGGAGGAGTTCCGCGACCGCAACGCCGCCAACCTCGCCATCGACGGCGCCGGCGAACTGGTCTACCTGGCGCCCACCCGCATCAACCTGCAGCTCACCATCGAGCGCTGGCCGGACGTCCGCTTCATGGCCACGCGCGAGCACGCGCATGCGCCCGATGGGCAGGCCTGACCGCGCGCCCACGCGACCCAGACGGCCAATGTCCCACTTTCATCCACCCGCCGCAGCAAGCGATTACCCTTTGCGCTGATCCCAATGGAGTCCGCCATGAATACCTTGCCTGCCTGCCTGCTCGCTTCGCTGTTGACCCTCTCGGCCGTTGCGTGCCGGCCCGCCGATGCGCCCGCGACGGTCGATTCGGATCCTTCCGCAGCGCAACGCGCCGACGATGCCGCGAGCGCTGCGCATGCGCGCCCACCCGCCATGGCCGACGGCCCGACCCCACCGGTGGCCGAAGGCGCGGAAATCACCTATCGGTGCGGCGGCGGCGAGCTGCACGTGCACTATGCGGGCGGCCGGGCCCACGTCACCCTCGCCGACGGGCGGTCGCTGGATCTGGCTTTGGATCAAGCTCTGCGCACACCCAGCGGCGGCGAGGCGTTCAGTGGTGATTCGGTGGCGCTGCGCCGTTCGGGCAATGTGGTCGAACTGCAGCAGCCCGGACAGGGCACCCAGGTCTGCACCGAATCCAGCGCCTCGGGCTGAGGGCCGGTGCCCGCCGGCGGCAGCAACCCTTCAAAGGCGCACGGCCGGGACAACACGATGCAGACCCACGCCGACCCGCAACGTCAACGCGACGACCTCGTCAGCGCCCTGACCCATGGCGTCGGCGCGGCAGCTGCGCTGGCGGCGGGCGCGGTGCTGGTGGCGTTGGTCGCGCGCGGTGGCGACGGCTGGCAGCTCGGCGCCGCGAGCGTCTTCGGGGTCTGCCTGCTGATGCTCTACGTGGCCTCGACCCTTTACCACGCAGCCAGCAACCCGGTCGCGCGCGGCCGGCTCAAGGTCTTCGACCACTGCGCGATCTACCTGCTGATCGCGGGGACGTACACCCCGTTCACCTTGATCGGGTTGCGCGGGCCGCTGGGCTGGTCGCTGTTCGCGGCGATCTGGGCGCTGGCCTTGGCCGGCGTGGTGTTCAAGCTGTTCTTCACAGGCCGCTTCCGGCTGCTGTCGACCGCGATCTACGTCGCCATGGGCTGGCTGGTGCTGGTGGTGATCGAGCCGGTGATGGCCGCGCTGGACGCCTGGACCTTCGGCTGGCTGCTGGCGGGCGGCGTGTTCTACACCCTGGGCACCTTCTTCTACCACCGCGAGTCGATCGCCCATTCGCACGCCATCTGGCACCTGTTCTGCATCGCCGGCAGCGCCAGCCACTACATCGCGGTGATGGCCCAGGTTTTGCCGGCGCGCTGAACCGCAGGCCGGTGTGTTCACTCCCGCTTGATCGCAGCGGCCCGATGGTGGCATCCCCTGCAGGCCCCGCCGATGACCAGCCCAGCCCCGACGCGCAAGCGGCCGATCGACCTCGCCGCCGACCATCCCTGGTGGACCATCCTGGCCGTATTGGCGCTGGTGGCCCTGGTGCTGTGGCTGCTGTGGGACTGGAACTGGTTCAAGGGACCCGTCGAGCGCCAGGTCGAGACCCGCACCGGGCGCACGTTCGACATTGGCGGCGACCTCGACGTCGACCTCGGCCGCATCACCACCATCCGCGCCGACCGGCTGCGCCTGGGCAACGCCGACTGGTCGAAGGAACCGACCATGGCCACCGCCGAGCAGCTGGAACTGCGGATCGAACCACTGGCCCTGCTGCTGCGACGGCCCAGCCGGGTGTTCGACCTGCATCTGCGCAAACCGGTGCTGCGCCTGGAAACCGGACCCGGACGCGGCAACTGGGTGTTCCGGCAGGGTGGCGGGGATCCGCCCGATGTGCGCCGTCTGTGGGTCGAGGATGGCGACCTGCGTTTCATTGATGCTGCGCTGGACACCGATCTCCGCCTCGCCCTGGGCAGCCAGGCGGCGCGCAAGGAAGATGCCGCGCCACCGATCGCGCTCGAGGGCGGCGGACGCTGGCGCGGCAATCGCCTGGACCTCAAGGGACAGGCGGAATCCCCGCTGGAGCTGCAGCACACCGAGCAGCCTTATCGCATCGACATGCACGCCACCTCGGACCGCACCCGGGCACACGCCCGCGGCAACCTGATCAATCCGTTCCGGTTTGAGGATTTCGACCTGCAACTGGCGCTGTCCGGGCAGAACCTCGCCGACCTCTACCCGTTGCTCGGTGTCGCCACCCCCGACACCCCGCCCTATGCCCTGGACGGCCGCTTCACCCGCAAAATCGGGCGCGGGCGCGTTACCTGGCACTACGACGGCTTCAGCGGCAAGGTCGGCGACAGCGACCTGGCCGGCTCGGCCAGCATCAGCACCGGGGGTCCGCGGCCCTTCCTGCGCGCCGAACTGCGCTCGAAGCGGCTGGATTTCGACGACCTGGCCGGATTCGCCGGCGGCGCACCGAAGTCGGGCGCCGGCGAGACCAGCAACCCCGAACTGCGGGCGCGCGCCGCGCGGCAGGCCGCCAGCGGGCGCGTGCTGCCGGACACCCCCTACGAACTCGACAAGCTGCGCGCAATGGATGCCGACGTGCGCTGGAAGGCCGCCTCCATCGACGCCCCCGGCCTGCCGCTGGACAACATGGACGCGCATCTCAAGCTCGACGACGGCGTGCTGGTGCTGGACCCGCTGGACTTCGGTGTCGCCGGCGGCAACTTGCGCGCCAATTTGCGCATGGACGCGCGCGAAGCGACCATCCAGACCCGCGCGAAGATCACCGCGCGCGGCATGGCACTGGGCAAACTGATGCCCGATGCCAAACTCGCTCGCGGCGTCGCCGGGCGCGTCGGCGGCGACCTCACCCTCGCCGGCCGTGGCAACTCGGTGGCGAAGATGCTCGCCAGCGCCGACGGCGACGTCGCCCTGGGCATGGGTCGCGGCCAGGTCAGCAACCTGCTGATGGAATACGCCGGGCTCGACATCTACGAGGCGCTGAAATTCCTGATCATGGGTGACCAGCTGATCCCCATCCGCTGCGCCTTCGGCGACTTCGCGGTCAAGGGCGGGGTGATGACGGCACGCGCGCTGGCGTTCGACACCACCGACACCATGATCGTCGGCGAGGGCAATATCGACCTGCGCGACGAGACCCTCGACCTGCGCCTGCGCCCGCGGCCCAAGGACCGCAGCCCGCTCAGCCTGCGCGCACCCCTGCTCGCCACCGGCACCTTCAAGAATCCGAGCATCCGCCCCGACCTCGCGCGCGTCGGGCTACGCGGCGCGCTGGCCCTGGCCCTGGGCAGCATCGCGCCGCCGGCGGCGCTGCTGGCGACCCTGGAGCTGGGCCCCGGCGAAGATGCCAATTGCGGTGGCCGCTACGCGAAGTAACCGCTGTTCTGCCCGTGCACCGGAAGTTGGCGCGTGCCGGGCACAGACAGGCACGCGGCGCGCCTGCGCACTCAGGAGGCGATGTAACGCTGCAACTGGTCGAGTTCCAGCTGCTGGTCCTCGATCACCGCCTTGACCAGGTCGCCGATCGAAACCACGCCCAGCACCGCCCCGTCGCGATCGACCACCGGCAGGTGGCGGATGCGGCGCTCGGTCACCAATTGCATGCACGACTGCACGCTGTGCTCCAGGCCGATCGTCACCACTTCGGCGGTCATGATCTCGCGCACCGGGGTGTCCTTCGACGAGCGGCCTTCGAGCACGATCTTGCGGGCATAGTCGCGCTCGGACAGCATCCCCGCCAGCGCGCTGCCGTCCAGCACCACCAGGGCGCCGACCTGCTTCTGCGCCATCAGCCGGATCGCATCGATCACCGGCGCGTCCGGCCCGATCGCGAAGATCTCAGGGGGCTTGGAGTCCAGCAACTGCCGCACGCTGCGCATGGCTGTTTCCCTCCGTCATCGTCGACACCCCGGAGGATACGCCTGCTGCCGGCCGCCAGTCGTCGACCAGGTAGAGCGGCCGCTGCTTGGACTCCTCGTACAGGCGCCCCAGGTACTCCCCGATCATGCCCAACGCGATCAGCTGCACCCCGCCCAGGAACAGGATCACCGCCATCATCGTCGGCCAGCCCGCCACCGCATCGCCGAAGAACATCGCCTTGATGATGATCCACAGTGCATAGAGGAAGGCAACCAGCGCGGTGGCGACCCCGAGGTAGGTCGCCAACCGCAGCGGCGCGGTGGAGAAGCTGGTGATGCCCTCGAGCGCGAAGTTCCACAGCCGCCAGAAATTGAACTTGCTGGCGCCCGCCAGCCGCGGCTCGCGTTGGTAGGGGATTGCCACCCGGTTGAACCCGACCCAGCCGAACAGGCCCTTCATGAAACGATGGCGCTCGCGCAGCTGGCGCAGCGCCGCCAGCGCCCGCGGCGAGAGCAGGCGGAAGTCGCCGGTGTCCATCGGGATCGGCGTCTTCGACAGCCGCTGCATGACCCGGTAGAACCCGTGCGCCGTGGACTTCTTCAGCCAGCCTTCGCCTTCGCGCACCAAGCGGGTGCCGTGCACGTCATCGTAGCCTTGGCGCCATTTCGCGACGAATTGCGGGATCAGTTCCGGCGGATCCTGACCATCGGCATCCAGGATCAGCGCAGCGCCCTGCTCGACGCGGTCCAGCCCCGCGGTCAGCGCCGCCTCCTTGCCGAAATTGCGCGACAGCCGCAGCAGCGCGACGCGCGGGTCGCCGGACGCAATGGCCTGCATCACCGCCCATGTGGCGTCGCTGCTGCCGTCGTCGACATAGAGCACGCGACCCTCGACGCCCTGTTCGCGCGCCAGCGCATCGAGCACGCCGGCAACGCGTGCGTGCAGCGCCGGCAGGGCCTGGTCCTCGTCGAAGGCGGCCACCACGACGGTCAGGCGATCACGGAAGACGGCGCCGGCGTTCATCCGCGGATGGTAGCCGACCCCGATGACCTTGGCGTCCGCGGAAGGGAGGACGATCGGATCCCCTCGTTTGGCCCCTTCCCCCGCTTGCGGGGGAAGGCGGCCACTACTCCAGCGTCTCCAGATAGGCGGTGCCGCCGAGCTGACGCACGTTGCGCTCGATCCAGCGCGCGCGCCGTTGCACGTAGGGGCCGGGACGCGTCGCGCTGTAGCGCCGGGGGCTGGGCAGCACCGCAGCCAGGCGCGCACTCTCGGCCAGGCTCAACGCGCGGGCATCCTTGCCCCAGAAGCTGCGCGCCGCGGCCTGGGCGCCATAGATGCCATCGCCGAACTCGGCGATGTTGGCGTAGACCTCCAGGATCCGCTGCTTGGGCCACAGCGCCTCGATCAGCACCGTGTACCAGGCCTCGATGCCCTTGCGCACCCAGCTGCGTCCCTGCCAGAGGAACAGGTTCTTGGCCAGCTGCTGGCTGATGGTGCTCGCGCCGCGAATCCTGCGTCCGCGCGCATTTTCCGCACGCGCCTTGTCGATCGCCTTGAAGTCGAAGCCGCGGTGCGCGGCGAAGTTCTGGTCCTCGGCCGCCACCAACGCCGCCGGCAGACTGGGCGCGATGGCGTCGAGGTCGCGCCAGTCGTAGGCAATGCGGAAATCACGCTCGCCCTGCGCGATGGCTTCCAGCTGGCGCGCCACCATGAAGGCAGAAAATGGCGGATCGACGAAACGCAAGGCCAGCACCTGCAAGATGCTGACCAGGACCAGCAGCAAGGGCAGCTTCCACAGCCAGTGCAGCCAGCGGCGGCGCCTTGCTGGTTTCACGGCTTGCACCAGCGGGTTGCAATCCCCATCTGCAGTCAAATCCCCTTCAATCACCTGCGCGGCATTATCCGCGAGTGCGCACGCCCATGCCCACCCATCCCACGACCGACAGCGACCGCCTGACCCGTTTCCTGCTCGAGCACGCCGGCGTGCGCGGCGTGCGCGTGCACCTGCGCGAGACCTGGCGGCAGATCCGCGACCGCGACGCCTACCCGCCCGCGGTCGCCGAGCTGCTCGGCGAGGCCTGCGCGGCGGCGGCGCTGTTTACCGGCCACGCCAAGGTCGACGGCCGGCTGTCGGTGCAGCTGCGCAGCGACGGCGACCTGCGCGCGCTGTTCGCCGAATGCACCGCGGCCGGCACCCTGCGCGGCATCGCCCAGGTCGCCGAGGGCGCCGGCCCGGTCTCGCGCGACCTGCGAGCGCTGGGCGACGGCGCGATGCTGGCGATCACCATCGAGAATGCGGGCCGCCACGGCCGCGAACCGATGCGCTACCAGGGACTGGCCGCGCTGGAAGCCGAGTCCCTGTCGGGAGCGTTCGAGGATTATTTCCGCCGCTCCGAGCAGCTGCCGACACGGATCCTGCTCGCCGCCAACGACGATGCCGCCGCCGGCCTGATGTTGCAGAAGCTGCCCGACGACGCCGGCGACGAGGACGGCTGGCAGCGGGCGAGTGCCCTGTTCGACACCCTCGACGCGCAGGAGCTGCTCGACTGGCCACAGGAAACGTTGTTGACGCGGCTGTTCCACGAGGATGCGCCACGGCCGGTCGGCGCCCCGCGCCCGCTCGCCTTCGCCTGTTCCTGCTCGCGCGAGCGGGTGACCACGATGCTGCAGTCGCTGGGCGAGGCGGAGGCCCGGGGCGCGCTGATCGACGGTAGCGCGCGGATCCGCTGCGAATTCTGCGGCCAGGACTATCGTTTCCTGCCCGCCGACATCCACAGCCTCTTCACCCCCGCAGGGCGTCCAATGCAGGCACCCGGGCAACTGCATTGAACGCCCGGTTGCCGGGCCGGGGATTGTTAAGGAACTATAAATCCGCTAGAGTCCCTGCCCTGCCCGAAGGGGGAACTTCGGGTCTGATCCAAGGTCGATTGCACGCCATGAACCTGCGTCCCGCGCAACTCTCCCTCGCCCTGGTGCTGGCCTTCGGCCTCGCTCCGGGCGTGCATGCGCAGTCCAAACCCGCGACGCAGCGCGGCGACCAGGCCGTGCTGCCGATCGTCAACAGCGGCCGGCTGGAAGGTTTCGTCCTGCTCGAGCCCGCGGACGCGCGCTGGCGCTCCGGCGACCGCACCCTCGATGCCGCCTTCGGCCTGGATCGCGGCGATTCGCTCGGCCTGCTCTGCGACCGCAAGCCGGCCGTGGCCAGTGCCCTTTCCAGTCTCAGCGGCTGCCAGCTGGCCAGTTTCGATGAGCCCGGTGTCCGCCGTACCGGCGCGCTGGCCGCCCTGGGCCGGGGCGGCACCCGGCTGGGCGTGGGCGCGGGCAGCAGCCGCGACAGCCTGCCGTCCTGGATGACCTCGGGCAATCCCCGCGGTCCGGCCACCCGGATCGACGCCAACGACCTCACCTTGTTCGCGCAGAAGCAGGTCGGGCGCGAAGGCATGGTCAGCATTGCCGGCACCCTGGCCAAGGCCAGGGTGCTCACGCCGGCGGAAGCCAGCCACCTGGGCCTGCCGGACACCTGGACCAGCAAGCGCCTGTCGGTCGGCGGTTCGGTCGGCAACTTCGGCGCCAGCATCGTCGGCAACGTGGTCCAGACCCCCGGCCAGCCGCAATGGGAAGGCCTCGGATTGGGCCTCACCTGGCGCACCCCCTGGAGCGGCCAGCTCACCGTCGGCGCCGACAATGTGGTGACCCGCGGCAGGAATCCATTCTCACTGCAGAATGAGACTGCGGAGGAGGGCACCGTGCCCTACGTCCGCTACGAGCAGGATCTGTAACCTGCTGTTCCGACGGCCGTTGCGGCCGTTTGTTAACGACACTTTAATTTTTCGCCAAGGGGGGCTATTATCGGCCCCGGCCTTGCTGGGATTGGCGTCTTTTCTTGACTCCACTGGCGGGGTTCCCATGGGAATGACCCAAGACTCACTTGTGGAGAGAGAGAATGACCTTTAAGACCACCAAGCTCCGCGACGCGATCGCCTTCGCGCTCGTCACGAGCGCAACCGCTCTAGTCGGCACGGGCGCCGCCCTTGCGCAAGACACCACCCCCGAAGGCCAGCGGGCAACGGAACTGGATCGCATCACCGTCACCGGTACGCGCATCAAGCGCGTCGACGTGGAAACGGCGTCGCCGGTTCTGCAGATCAGCCGCGAGGATATCGAGGCCACCGGTCAGCAAACTGTCGGTGAAATACTGAGAAACATCTCTACCGCCGACAATGGTGGCCTCTCCAACGTCACCAGCTCCACCAATGCCAATGACGGCAGCCAGACGATCTCGTTACGCAATCTGGGTGCAGCACGCACGCTTGTACTAGTGAACGGGCGGCGTTGGGTCGACGGCGGTGGCGCGGTCGATCTGACTACGATCCCGACGGCGATGATCGAGCGCATCGAAGTGCTCAAGGACGGCGCCTCGGCCATCTACGGCTCAGACGCCATCGCCGGTGTGATCAACATCATCCTGCGTTCCAACTTCGACGGCGCGACTGCGTCGGCCTACATCGGACAGAACAGCCACGGTGACGGCATGCTGCAGGCCTACGATTTCACCTTGGGCAGCAATTTCGACCGCGGCAATGTTGTGATCAGCGCCGCATACACCGAGCAGGACCCTATCTTCGCCGGTGACCGGGAGATCTCCAACAGGCCGAAGTTTGGCTGTAAAGATCCGATCGCAGGCGCGACGTGCGGCAGCATCTTTCCGCTCCGCGGTTCGTTCTTCCTCGACGATGGACGGTTCCTGACCCTGCGTCCTGATCGCGAGATCCCTGGTCTGGCGCCGGGTGCCCGTACCCAGGGCGATTTTAAGAATTTCGCCAACTCCGACCGCTACAACTTCGCGCCGGAAAATTACCTGCTGACGCCGTCGGAGCGCACCACGTTCTATGCTCAGGGCACGTACGGTCTCACCGACAACATCAATTTCAATAGCACCTTGTATTACAACAAGCGCGAGTCGATCACCCAGATCGCGTCCGTTCCATTGACGATTGGTGGCTTCTTCTTCGGTTCCGGTCCTCAGTGGGACTTCCCAATCAGTGCCAACAACATCTACAACCCGTTTGGCGTAGATATCAGGGCCGTTGGCTTCCGCACCCTGGCCATCGGTCCGCGCACCAACTTCCAAAGTTACGACAACTACGGCTTTGTTGGCGGCTTCGACGGCGATTTCGAATTTGCCGATCGCTTCTTCAACTGGGAAGCCATTTACCAGCACTTCGAAAGTGCGCAGTCGAGCACGGGCCAGAACTTCATCAACCTGTTCAACCTGGCAAAAGCCCTGGGCCCGTCGTTTCTGGTCGGCGGAGTTCCGACTTGCGGAGTTCCCGGCGCACCGATTGCCGGCTGCGTTCCGGTCAACCTGTTCAATGGCCAGGTTGGCATCACCCAGGACATGGCGGACTACATTTCGTACAACCTGGTGCAGGAGTTCTCCACCAAGCGCGACAACTACCTGCTCAACCTGTCCGGGGATCTGTTCCAACTTCCGGGCGGCACGGCCGGCTTCGCGGCCGGCTACGAGTATCGCAAGGACTCGTTGTCGGATATTCCCGACTCACTGATCGCATCCGGCGGCAGTTCCACCAACTTTCGCGAGCCGACCAGTGGCCAGGTGACAGTGGACGAGTTCTATCTTGAGCTTGCACTGCCCCTGCTGAGCGATGTGCCTTTCGCCCGCCGCCTGGAGCTCAATCTCGCTGGGCGTTATTCCGACTACAAGAGTTCGGGCTTCGTCGGCAGCAATTTCGTCAATGCCGACCAGTTGGGTGACACTACCAACTACAAGTTCGGTTTCTCCTGGAAGCCCTTCGAGGACCTGTTGGTCCGCGGTAACTATGCCGAAACATTCCGCGCACCGTCGGTGGGTAACCTGTTCCAAGGTGGTGGCGAAGGGTTTCCGAGCGCTGTCGATCCCTGCGACATACGCCAATTCAGCACGCTTCCCGCAGCAGGCCAGGCGCGATGCATCGCCGATGGCGTTCCGGCCGGCGGCGTCGACCAGTTCAACGCGCAGATCCGTGGCCTGTTCGGCGGCAACCCCAACTTGCAACCTGAATTCGGTAACACCCGTACGCTGGGTCTCGTCTACAGCCCATCGTGGGTCCAAGGCCTCAATTTCACCCTGGATTGGTGGGAGATCGAACTGCAAAACGGCCTCGCTGGTGTTGGTGTCGGCACCGTGCTTAATCGTTGCTATCGCGAGAACAATCCGGTGGCATGCGGTAACATCGAGCGTACCGGCGCCGGTCAAGTCAACACGGTCCGCGCCGGTCAGGAAAATCTCCAGGAACTGCGCGTTGAAGGCTATGATTTCGGAGCCAGCTACAACTTCGAGACCGGTTTTGGGCGCTTCCAGGCTGTGCTCGACACAAGCTACACTTCCGAGTACTTTGCCGGCTCAGCGGGCGCCATCATTCCGCCTACAAACCAGGTTGGCCAGCTCATCGGAACCACTGGCAGTCGCTGGCGCAAGCGTGGCAATCTCGGCTTGAAATGGTCGCAGGGCGACTGGGGAGCTAGCTGGGCCGTGCGCCACTTCTCGTCTCTGCAAGAGCCATGCAACGCTTTCCGCACGGGCTTCGCGACCGGCCTTTTCGATCGGCAGGTCTGTAGCGAACCAGATCGCTTCATCGATAGCCCGGTCACTGGCCGTCCAATCCGTGCTGCGCGTAACAAAATCCCGTCGACCACTTACCACGACGCGCAGATATCATTTCAGACACCGTACAACAGCAATGTCCGTGTTGGCGTCCGCAATATTCTCGACAAGGATCCACCGGTTTCTCTGAACTCGTTCGCCAACTCATTCCTGCAAGGCTACGATATTCCGGGCCGCTACTATTACCTGTCCTACACCCAGAACTTCTGATCCAACGGATCAGCATCGGCTCGATTAGACTTGAGGCCCCGGTTTTCCGGGGCCTCTTTTTTTTAGTTCGGATGTTCGAGCAAAGTGTACCGACCAACTCCCGTCACAGACCCAACCTGGTTTCCCGTCGATTTCGATGTGAAGCAAGACGCCTTCCTGATGCAAACGCTCTCGCTTGAGCAGCTCGGCCAGGCAAGCTTTCTCGACAAGCGGCTAGGCGTGTCGCTGGCCTCAGCGCAGGCGATTGCGGTCCGCGAATTGCCCGTCCTGCCTGATCATCCAGCGTTCCTTTTTCACACCGCTTTTTGCGGCTCCACATTGCTTGCCCGCTCCCTGCACGCGCCATTGGGGACGGTCGCACTCAAGGAACCCGCCGCGCTCCTTTCGCTCGCACATGCGGATCTGAACGGCAAGATGCGCATGACTCCAGACGCCCGCGTCCTCCAGGTTGCGCTGTCCCTGCTGGCCAGGCCGTGGGTTCGCGAGGGACAGGTTATGATCAAGCCGACGAATCAGGTCAATCGCCTGCTGCCCATTCTGGTGCGAGCCAGCGGCAGGCCGGCCTTGCTGCTGTATTCGTCACTGGAAGAATTTCTGATCAGCTGCTTCAAGAAACTTCCGGAAGCAGAGGAGCAACTGCGTTGGATGGCTCGTTTTCTTTTACCCGACACGCGTTTGGCGGCGCGGCTGGGCTTGGACCGGACGTATTCTCCGAATTTCGTCGAAGCCTGCGTGTTGACCTGGTATGCTCAGATGGAGCGTTATGCATTCGTACTCGACAACGATCCGGACGATCGGCTACGGTCGCTGGACATGCACTCGATGCTCGCCCAGCCAGTCGAAGCCGTCCACGCCAGCGCGTTATGGCTTGGCCTCGAGGCATCCTTGGTTGATTTGTCCAGGCGCGTGCTGGAGACGTTTTCGCGCGACTCGAAGCGCGTCAATCGATCTTTTGGTACTGCAGAACGGGAGCATGAGAAGGCGATCGTCCGACAACATTTCGGGCCATTGATCAGGAAATCGCTTGGATGGGCCGAGCAGACCGTCTTGCCCGCCGCATCGTTACCTGTTCGATGGAAACCTTTGCTCGGAGCAGCAGATTAGGAACGCCCATGCTCAATCCTTCCTTGAATTTTCCCCATTACTGGGAAATCTTCGCGCGTACCGGCCGGGTGCAGATGCAGAATTTCCTGCAGCCTGAGGTAGCTGAACAACTTCATGATTGCTTGACATCGCAGATTGAATGGTCGGTTGCGCTACGCAACAGCAAGGGCATTTCCGGCACGCTCGGCGATGTGCGTCTCCCCGAGTCTGATTCACCTTCCTACCGGGAACTCATCGCGCAAGCCAGCCGCGATGCCAAAGGGCGTTATGGCTTCATATACGAGAGCTACATGATGGTGCGCGCGTACAGGGAAGGACGCGACCCGGGAAACCTTCTGCATCGCGTGCTCGAATACATGAACAGCGCACCGTTCCTGGACTTCTGCCGTGCGGTCAGTGACGACAAATCGATTCGGCGCGTCAGTGCCCAGGCAACAAGATTTCGTGAAGGAATGTTTTTGCGAACGCACAACGACCAGGACAGCACGGAAGGTCGGGTCGTCGCCTATGTGATCAATCTGTCCAGGGACTGGCACGCGGACTGGGGCGGACTCTTGCAGTTTCTTGAAAAAGGCGGTGGTGTCAGCGAAACTTTCCTGCCCAGATTCAATAGTTTGAGTCTTTTCCGCGTACCGGCCGATCACTGCGTATCGATTGTCTCGCCTTGGGCGGAACGGCCGCGACTCGCCATTACGGGGTGGTGGGAGACGCTGGCCGGGGTCGAGACCATGCACAAAACGCAGAGTGATGCCGGCTGCCGCCGGTAGCACGCATCCGACACGCTGCCAAGTCTGAGCAAAGCCGCCTAGAGCGGAAACTTACATGCCCACAATCCATCCAATGTTCGCTGTGCCCTTCGCCTTCTCAAGGTTGGAAGGGTGTGATGCGCTGAATCGAGAACTTCGAGAGTTGTTCCTTGCACGCGAAAAGCACGGCGCCACTTATGCGAATCCCAATCCCCTGACGCTGCGCAACGCAGCCCTTTACGAAAGCCATTTCGACCTGTTCAAGTGGCCAGAAACCTGCATCCAGCAACTGCGCGAGTTTTGCTGGTCGGAGTTGATGCGCACGCTGGGAGAACTCAATCGTTATGAGCGCTCCTTTATGGAGCGCATCCAGATTGGCGCAGATGCCTGGTTCCATGTCACTCGACGTGGTGGATTTTTCGGGTTACACAACCACCCCATGGCGTCTTGGTCCGGTGTGTACTGTGTCAGCGCAGGGCAGGACGATCCAGATCGGGCCGACAGCGGACTGTTGACTTTTGTAAATCCGTTCATCATGAACACGATGTTCGTCGATGCTGGGACGGCGCAAATGCAGCCGCCTTTCAGCAATACCAGCCGTAGCTATCGGCTCGAGCCCGGGCAATTGGTGCTGTTTCCCTCCTGGATCCTGCACGAGGTCAAGCCGTTCCATGGGGAAGACGAACGGATCACGGTTGCTTTCAATGCCTGGTTCCAAGTGAGTCCCCAGCAAGCCTGAGCCGATAAACAAAGAAGTGATCACGCTCGAAGCTGGCTTGGGAATGCGGCGCTGCCGGCAATTATTCAAGTAAAGTTGAAATACGCTGCGGTTGATCCCTGAGTTTGTGAGGCGTGCGTGGGACGTACTTGTCGAGGTACTCGACGATGCTGTCGAACTCGGTCCGCCAGCTAACGGAGTCGAGACCAAACAACTTGTCATGTGCTTCGTCTGACAATGCGATAGCGTCTAGGTTGATGCTACCTGCTGCAGGCATCGCACCGATCGGCGTATCGACGGCGCCGGCGCTGCCCTCGACCCGCCCGATCATCCACTCCAGCACCCGCAGGTTGTCGCCGAAGCCCGGCCACAGGAAGCGGCCGTCCTCGCCCTTGCGGAACCAGTTGACGTGGAAGATCTTGGGCAGCCTGGCGCCCGGCCTGTCGAACGAAAGCCAGTGCGCGAAATAGTCGCCGAAGTGGTAGCCGCAGAACGGCTTCATGGCCATCGGGTCGCGGCGCATCACGCCGACCTTGCCGGTGGCCGCAGCGGTGGTCTCGGAGCCCATCGCGGCGCCGATGAGCACGCCGTGGGTCCAGTCGCGGGCCTCGAACACCAGCGGCACCAGCGAGGCGCGGCGGCCGCCGAAGACGATCGCCGAGATCGGCACCCCCTGCGGGTCCTCGGCGTGCGGCGAATACGAGGGGCATTGCTTCGCGCTGACGGTGAACCGCGAATTCGGGTGCGCTGCGGGGCCGTTGGCAGGGTCGTAGGGCCGGCCCTGCCAGTCCAGCGCCGGCACGCGGTCGTCGAGGCCTTCCCACCAGGGCTGGTGGTCGTCGGTCAGCGCGACATTGGTGTAGATCGTGTCGCGCTGGATCATGGCCAGCGCGTTGGAGTTGGAATTCGCGCTGGTCCCGGGCGCGACGCCGAAGTAGCCGGCCTCGGGGTTGATCGCCCACAACCGGCCGTCGGCGCCCGGGCGCATCCAGCAGATATCGTCGCCGACGGTCCAGACCTTCCAGCCGGCCTCGCGATAGGCGTCGGGCGGGACCAGCATCGCCAGGTTGGTCTTGCCGCAGGCGCTCGGGAACGCGGCGGCGATGTAGTGGATCTCGCCCTGCGGGTTCTCGATGCCGACGATCAGCATGTGCTCGGCCAGCCAGCCCTCCTGCCGCGCCTGCCAGGAGGCGATGCGCAGGGCGTGGCATTTCTTGCCGAGCAGGGCATTGCCGCCATAGCCGGAACCATAGGACTTGATCGCCAGTTCCTCGGGAAAGTGCATGATGAAGCGGCGGTCGGGATCCAGCTCGCCGGTGGAATGCAGGCCACGCACGAACGTGCGCGCCCGCTCGCCGCCAGCGGCGAGCTCGGCGCCTTCCCGCTCGATCCGCGCCAGCGCCTCGGCGCCCATGCGGGTCATCAGCCGCATGTTGGCGGCCACGTAGGGCGAGTCGGTGATCTCGACCCCGCAGCGCGACAGTGGCGAATCGATGGGACCCATGCAGTAGGGCAACACGTACAGCGTGCGGCCACGCATGCAGCCGTCGAACAGCGCATCGATCTTGGCGTGCGCCTCGTCCGGCGCCATCCAGTGGTTGTTGGGGCCGGCGGCGTCGGGATCGGGGGTACAGACGAAGGTGAGGTGCTCGACGCGGGCGACGTCGCGGGGGTCGGAGCGGTGCAGCCAGCAGCCGGGGTGGGTGTCGGGATTGAGCGGCAACAGGGTGCCTTCGGCCTGCATCGTCGCGAGCAGCGCGTCGTACTCGGCCTGGCTGCCGTCGCACCATTGGATGCGCTCGGGCCGGGTCAGGGCGGCGACCTCGCGCACCCAGTCATTGAGCGCGCCGAGGCGGCTGCCGGCGGCAATATCGTCACGCGGGCGGGGGATGGCATTCATCCGATCATCTCCGTCATACATCCATGGAAAACAGGGAACATAGTTGAAGGGCAGCATGCCCTGCCACGGCGCGTGTCCGTGCGATGGTCAGGCCGGCACCAGGGTGCGGGTGAGATGGGCCACGTAGTCCTCGAACTCTTCCTGCGGCATCCGCGCCTGGTGCAGCTGCAGGTTGAGTTGCAGGAAGCCGACGTAGGCCGCATACGTCAGGCGCGCACGGTGCTGCGCCTCGGTGCGGCCGAGCCCGGTCTGGCGGAACGAGGCGGTGAGGTAGTCGAGCCGGCGCTTGGACACGCGGTCGATCACCGGCTGCACCGCGGGGTGGTCCAGCGCCTTGAGCAGGGCGCTGTAGACGACGTGCGACTTGTACTCGTGGGCGACCAGCTGGAACAGCGCGCTCAGGCGCTCGCGCGGGTCGGGCACGGCTTCAAGCTTGCCGAAGACTTCGGCCTGCTCGACCGACTCCCAGCGCTCCAGCGCGGCCTTGAGCAGTGCGTCGCGGGAGGGGAAGTGCCAGTAGAAGCTGCCCTTGGTGACCCCGAGCCGGCGCGCCAGCGGCTCGACCGCGACCGCGGCCACGCCCTGCTCGGCGATCAGGTCCAGGGCGGCCTCGGCCCAGTCTTCGGCGCAGAGCCGGCCGCGCTCGCGGGCCGGGGCAGGCTGGTCGGTGGCGGTGTCCATCGCCGCAGTGTATCCATACGCTGCGTCGTGGAAAAGTATAGATGCGGGGGACTGGCCTCGACGGGATGGGATTTGACAATCGCGCGCAGCCCGATCCATACTAGACCGTATGGTCTGGGTGGGGATGCCGGCCGCGATCGGTCGCGCCACACTGTCCACCTGCTCCCCATCCGCCGGTCAGCCGGGCACAGAACGCCATCTTCCCGAGGGACACCCATGAGCATCGCGATCCCTTTCCTCGTCCTGCTGCTGGTCGCCGGCTTCGCGGCCTACCACCGGCTGCGGTTGGCGGTCTGGGTGGCGCTGTCGGCCACCGTGTTGCTCGCCTGCTGGCTGCTCGGGGCGCACCCCCCCGCGACCCTGGTCGCCGCGATACTGATCGCGCTGGTCGCCGTGCCGCTGCTGCTGCCGCAGATCCGCAAGCCCTTCATCACCGCGCCGCTGCTGGAGTTCTACAAGAAGATCCTGCCGCCGCTGTCGAAGACCGAGCGCATCGCGCTGGAGTCGGGCACGGTCGGTTTCGAGGGCGAGCTGTTCTCCGGCAAGCCCGACTGGGAGGCGCTGCTGTCGCAGCCGAAACCGGTCCTGACCACCGAGGAGCAGGCCTTCCTCGACGGTCCTGTCGAGGACCTGTGCCGGACGATCAACGACTGGGAGATCACCCACGTCCACGCCGACCTGCCGCCGGAGATGTGGGAGTTCATCAAGCGCAACCGGTTCTTCGGCATGATCGTGCCCAAGCAGTACGGTGGCCTCGGCTTCTCCGCCTACGCCCACCACCGGGTGATCCAGAAGATCGCCTCGATCTCCACCGTGGTCAGCTCCACCGTCGGCGTGCCCAACTCGCTGGGGCCTGCGGAGCTGCTGGTGCATTACGGCACCGACGAGCAGAAGCAGTACTACCTGCCGCGCCTGGCCGACGGCCGCGAAGTGCCCTGCTTCGCACTGACCGGCCCGTTCGCGGGCTCGGACGCGACCTCGATCCCGGACTACGGCATCGTCTGCAAAGGCGAATGGGGCGGCGCGCAGGTGGTCGGGCTCAAGCTCACTTTCGACAAGCGCTACATCACCCTGGCCCCGGTGGCGACCCTGATCGGCCTGGCCTTCAGGATGTACGACCCGGACGGCCTGATCGGCGACACCGAGGATATCGGCATCACCCTGGCACTGCTGCCGCGCGACACCGACGGCGTGGACATCGGCCGCCGCCACTTGCCGCTCAACTCGCCGTTCCAGAACGGCCCGCTGCAGGGGCGCGAGGTCTTCATCCCGCTGTCGCAGCTGATTGGTGGCGAGGACTATGCCGGCAAGGGCTGGCAGATGCTCAACGAGCAGCTGTCGATCGGGCGCTCGATCACCCTGCCCTCCACCGCCAGCGGCGGCTGCAAGTCGGGCGCCGTGGTCACCGGCGCCTATGCGCGCATCCGCAAGCAGTTCGGGCTGTCGATTGGCCGCTTCGAGGGCGTGGAGGAGGCGCTGGCAAGGATGGCCGGCAAGGCCTATGCGGTCAGCGCGCTGTCGCAGGCCACCGCCGCGGCGGTGGACCGCGGCGAATCCCCGGCGGTGCCGTCGGCGATCGCCAAGTACCACTGCACCGAGATGGGCCGCGAGGTGGTGACCGACGCCATGGACATCCACGGCGGCAAGGGCATCATCCTGGGCCCGCGCAACTACCTCGGCCGCAGCTGGCAGGCGTCGCCGATCTCGATCACGGTCGAGGGCGCCAACATCATGACCCGCAGCCTGCTGATCTTCGGCCAGGGCGCGATCCTCTGCCATCCCTGGGTGCTCAAGGAAATGCGCGCGGCGCAGAATCCCCACGCCGAGGAAGGCCTGGAGCAGTTCGACCGCAACCTGTTCGGCCACATCGGCTTCGCGCTGTCCAACGCGGTGCGCTCATTCTGGTTCGGATTGACCGGCGCGCAGTTCGGCAACGCGCCCGGCGATGCCTACACCCGACGCTACTTCCGCAAGCTGGACCGTTACTCGGCCAACCTGGCGCTGGTGGCCGACGTATCGATGCTGATGCTTGGCGGCAAGCTCAAGTTCAAGGAGTCGCTGTCCGGGCGCCTGGGCGACGTGCTCAGTCACTTGTACATCACCAGCGCCATGCTCAAGCGCTACCAGGACGAGGGCGCGCCGGCCGGCGACCAGCCGCTGCTGGCGTGGGCCTTCCACGACAGTGTGCACACCATGGAGCTGGCGTTGTCCGGCGCCTTGCGCAACTTCCCGATCCGTCCGGTGGGCTGGCTGTTGTGGGCGCTGGTCTTCCCCTGGGGCCGTCGCGCACAGCCGCCCAGCGACCGCCTCGGCCACCGCGCCGCGTCGCTGTTGATGACCCCCTGCGACGCCCGCGACCGGCTTGCCGACGGCGTGTTCCTGACCCCCTGCGACAACAACCCCGCAGGCCGCGTGCACAGCTATCTGCCGAAGGTGGTCGCCGCCGAGCCGGTGGAGCGCAAGTTCCTCAAGGCGCTGAAGAACAGCGACATCGAGGCGCTGGACTTCGGCGCGCAGCTCGACGAGGGCGTGCGCGAGGGCTGGATCACCGCCGACGAGCGCGGACAGCTGGAGGAACTGCGGGAACTCACGCTCGACGCGATCACCGTCGACGACTTCGACGTGCACGCACTGCGCGCGGCGAGTTATTACGACCGCGAGCAGGAGAAATCCTCGCGCGAGGCTGCTTGACGCACGCCTTGACGCAGGCATGTGCGTGCCAGGGAGTTTCCCTCTGCCTGTGCACGTGTGCTGGGATGGCTGAAGGCGTTTCCCTTTGCCCCCATCCCAACCTTCCCCGGCTTGCGGGGGGGGTGAACAGGCGCGTTTGCGAGCCATTGGCTCGCGCGCCCATGAACGCCCGAGCGCTGTGCGTGAGGGCCGGGCAAGTTGGGAGGGGGGCAAGCCGGTGCCGGCGCCGCTGCCCCCACCCTAGCCCTCCCCCGCAAGCGGGGGAGGGGATAAAGACAGCGCCCTACGCCTTTCAACCTGCCGGCGTCTTCCCATCCAGGTCCCTCATGGCTTTCGGGAGACGTCTTGCCGGGGCATCTGCTCGCTGCGCAAGGTCAGCCGCGAGATCTCCGGGAGCACGCCCAGGCGCATCGGCAGGATGCTGGTGCCGATGCCGGGGGTGACGAACAGGTGGCGGCCATCATCGACGATGTGCCACTTCAGCCAGCGCGAGCCGCGCACGAACCCGGAGGGATCCTGGCGCAGCGGCCACAGGTCGATCTGGCCGCCGTGGGTATGCCCGGCGACCGTCAACGCGGCGCGGACCGGGATCCGCGGGAACAGGTCGGGCTCGTGGGTGAGCGCGATCACCGGCGCATCGTCGCCGACCTGCGCGAAGGTGCCGGCCACGTCGGGTTCGCCTTCGCGCAGATCGCCAAGCCCGGCGATCCAGAACCGGCAGCCGCGCAGTTGCACGGCCTCGGCCCGGTTGTCGACCATGCGCACGCCGGCCGCCGCGAACGCGGCGCTCACGGCCGGGCCGTCCTTCCACCAGTCGTGGTTGCCGAGCACGGCGTACACGGGCTTGCGCGCGGTCAGGGGTTGCAGACGTTCGGCGATGACCTCGGCCGGACTGTAGCTGCCCAGGAACACGCTCAGGATCACGTAGTCGCCGGCCATCAGCACCGCGTCGGCATCGCTTTCGATCAGTCGTTGTACCCAGCGGTCGAGTTTGTCCAGGCCGTTGCGCGGCGACCCGGTGTGGGTGTCGGCGACCACGTCCAGGCGCAGGCCGTCGCAGGATGCCGGCCAGCCGGGCAGCACCAGCGTCTGGTCGCGCTCGACCAGCTGCGAGGGCTCCCAGATGAAGCCGCGTACGCAGACCGCGAGCACGGCGGCGACGACGATGCGCAGCGACCACGTCAGCCCGCGACTGCGGCGGCGGGAGAGATCGGCCCGGGTCATCAACCCAGCCCCGCCACTGCTGCCTTGCCAGGCTGCCGGTTCCGGGCGGCGGGATCACGATCAGCGCGCATGCGCGACCCCCTCCGCTTCCGCGTGCTCCGGCAGGCTGCGCTCGGCGCGCACCACGCGCCATGCGCCGAAAGCCAGGCCGGCGGCGATGCCGATGCCGGCCAGGAAGACCACCTGGGGGCCCAGCGTCGACAGCAGCTTGTGCGCCCAGACGAAGGTGAAGTCCCCGCCACGGTAGATCGCGGTGTCGATCACCGCCTTGGCCTTGTAGCGCGACTCGCGGTCCACCCGCGTGTACAGGGTTTCGCGCGCAGGCTTGCTGAGCGAGAACTCGCTGGCGCGGGTGACCACCTGCACCACCGCCACCAGCAGCGGCAGCGGCGAGGCCGACAGCAGCGCGAAACCGACCAGGATCGCGATCGCCGGCAGCAGCAGCAGCGGGGCCACGCCGAAGCGCGTCAGCAGCATGCGCGTCAGCAACACCTGTACCACGATGGTGAGGCCGTTCACCGCCCAGTCGAGGGTCGAGTAATAGCGCGTCGCCGCCTCGGTGGTCGGGTAGAACTCGCGCACGATCGCCGCCTGCTCGTTGTACAGCAGGGTGCCGACGCCGACGCCGAAGAACATCAGCAGCGCCAGCGCACGCAGCAGCGGCCGTTCCCAGACCAGCCTGAGGCCGGCGAGGACCGAACCGCCCATGGCGCGCTCGGTGCCCGCCTCCCCGTGCGCCCGCTCGCGCAGCCGCGCCCAGGTGCGCAGCTTGAGGATGCACAGCAGGCAGACCGCGAGGAAGCCCGCAGATACCAATAGCAGGTTGGCGACCCCGAGCGGCCCCACCAGCAGCCGCGCGATGGCGGGACCGCACAGCGCGCCGATCGTGCCGCCGGCGCCGATGTAGCCGTAAAACCGCTTGGCGTGGGCATTGTCGAACACGTCGGCCATGAAGCTCCAGAACACCATCACCGCGAACAGGTTGAACACCGCCACCCAGACGAAGAACAGCGCCCCGCGGCCGGAGGCGCCGCTGTCGAACGCCCACCAGAACCCGAACAGGCAGGCGATGAAGAACAGGTAGACCACGGGCAGGAACACCCGGCGCGGAAAGCGCGCCACGAGCGCGCCGTACACCGGCTGCAGCAACAGCATCACCACGAAGGTGGCCGTGAACAGCAGTTGCAGAGTGAACGCGCCGACCTCGAAGCCATGGCTCTCGCCGAAGGCGACCACCGCACGCGGGAACACCGCCGCTACGTCGGTGGACGCACCCATCGCATCGCGCACCGGACGCAGCACGTAGTAGCCGCACAGCAGGCTGAAGAAATAGACCAGCGCCCACCACAGCGGCGGCGACTCGGCGAGCGCGGCGCGGAAGCGCTGGCTGTACGCCGATCCGGCGCTGGCGGCATCACTGGCGGCACCCCTGGTCATCGGTTCACCGCGGAGTTCCTGTACGGACGATGCGCGCACCTTAGCCGATACGCCTTGGGGTGTCGTCGTACCGGCGCGCCAAGGCCGAGACCGTCTATCACCCAATGGGCAGCTACCCCAAGGGCAATGACAACGACGCCGTGGTCGATCCCGCGCTGCGCGTACGCGGCGGGGCGGGACCCGCCGTGCAGGCTCTGGTTACGTCGCCACTCCGGGCACGCCGCCACCCAACGCGCGCCATTGCCGCTCCAGCTCCTCCACCGGCATGGGCCGCGCAATGTGGTAGCCCTGCGCCTGGTCGCAACCGTTCGCACGCAGGAATTCCAGCTGTCCCTGGGTCTCGACGCCCTCGGCGACCACCTGCAGGTTGAGCCTGTGCGCCATGCCGATGATGGCCAAGGTGATGGCTGCATCCTCGGCGTTGCTGTTGATGTTGCGGATGAAAGCGCCGTCGATCTTGACCGCATCAAGCGGAAAGCGGCTCAGGTAGGCCAGGCTGGAATAGCCGGTGCCGAAGTCGTCCACGGAGATGCGGATGCCGAGAGCCTTCAGTCGTCGCAGCATGTCGACGCTCTGCTCGGCATCCGACATCAACGTGCTCTCGGTCAGTTCGAATTCCAGTTCTCCCGACAGCACTTCATGCACCTGCAGGCAGTTGGCTGTCGCCGACCACAGCTCGTTCGGTTCGGCTTCAGCGCGCCTGCGTGCGCCAGGTTCCGGTGACATCCTCGGATAATTTTCGCGCCCCACCTGCTGGGCTGAAACATTCACCGCGATCGGCAGGGGGACCAGACCGGCCAGCCGCCAGTCACGCAATTGCCGGCATGCGGTGGTGATCACCCAAGCCCCCACGGGCACGATCATCCCGGTTTCCTCCAGCGCGGGTATGAACTCTGCCGGCGCCACCAGCCCGTGTCCGGGCCGATGCCAGCGCAGCAGCGCTTCCACGCCGATCCAGCGACCGCTGTGCAGGCAGATCTTCGGCTGGTAATGCAGCACGAACTCCTTGCGCGCGAGCGCCTCGCGCAACGCCGACTCCAGCTCGCGCTTCTCGTTCGCGCGCAGGTTCATGGCCTCGGTATAGAAGCGGGAAACGTTGCGGCCGGCCTGCTTGGCCTCGTACATCGCCATGTCGACGTAGCGCACCAGGCTATGCAGGTCGGCGGTATCGTTTGGGTAGACGGTGATGCCGATGCTGACGGTGATGTTGACCAAGTGCCCTTCCAGTTCGAACGGGACACGCAGGGCGGCATGGATCTTGTCGGCGACGATCATGGCGATTCGCGCGTCGCTGGGCGTGAGCACGATCACCCCGAACTCGTCGCCGCCCAACCTGCCGACCGTATCGCGCAGTCGCAGGCAGCCCAGCAGGCGCTGCCCCACCTGGTTCAAGAGCTCGTCGCCGACCGCATGGCCCAGGCTGTCGTTGACGTCCTTGAAGTTGTCCACGTCGAGGAACAACAGGAACAGCAGCCAATCCTGCGCATCGGCCTGCGCCATCGCGCTCTTGAGCGAGACCTGGAACAGGCGGCGGTTCGGCAGCCCGGTCAAGGCATCGAAATGGGCCATCTGCTGCAGGCTTTGCTCGTTCTCCTTGCGCTCGGTGATGTCCTGCCCCGAGCCCACGATGCGAATGACCTGGCCGTCGGCGTCCACGATCACGTGTCCTCGCCCATGCAGCACGCGTACCTTGCCGTCGGCAGGAATCGTGCGATGTTCGAATTCGAACGGCTGCCGAGAGACGAATGCAGCTTCGATGGCTTTCCTGACATGGTCGCGGTCATCCGCATGCACAACAGACAGAAACCCGGCGTAGCTTGGCTGGAACTGCTGCGGATCGACGCCAAAGATTCGATACAACTCATCCGTCCAGGTCACGCGATCGATGTCTACCTCCCACTCCCAACTGCCCACGTGCGCAATGCGCTGTGCTTCCGCCAGCAGGCTGCGGCTCTGCTGGAGCGCTTGCTCTGCCCGGACGCGCGCGATGAACTGAGCGAGCAGATTGCCCAGCGTGTCCATCATGCCCAGCAATTCAGGATCCGGCTCCTGGATCTCCATGGAGAAAAACTCAAGCACCGCGACGATTTCGCCGCGACTGAGGATCGGAAACCCCAACGCTCCGTGCAGCCCGGCCTCCGCGGCAGCGGCCGAACGCGGAAAATTGCCCTCGCGGCTGAAGTCCGGCACCCACACCGGCTGACGGATTTCCCAGATCCGTCCGGGCAGTTCGCCGCCGGGCGCAATCGTCATGCTGCGCGTGGCATGTTCGAAGGCAGGGATCTGGATCGCGTCGTCATGCCACAGCTCGACGCAACGAAGTGTCTGGCCCGTTGCGTCCGGGATCCACAGCGCACCGGCCGACCAGCCCATCGCGGTGCAGACCACGTGCAGGAGTTTTAGAACCCCGGAGTTGAGGCTGGTGGATTCGATCAGCGCGGCAGCTGCTGTCGTCTGCGCCGCCAACCTTTGAACTGCGCGCTGGTGGCCGCTGATGTCGTGCACGAAAGCATGGAACTTCAAGGTCTCGCCCAATCTCGTAGGCCAGATCGTCAGCTCCACTGGAAACTCATGACCCTCCCGATGCAGCGCCACGAGCTCGATGCGCTTGCGCAGTACCGGCCCTTCCCCGCTGGCAAGGAAACGTTGGATACCACGGAAATGTGCCTCCCGGTACCGGGCCGGGATGATGGTGTCCGCCAGGTTACGGCCGATCGCATCTTCACTACTCCAGCCGAAGATGTGCTCGGCTTTCCTGTTCCATTCGAGGATCGTGCTCCCTGGATCGATGGCCACGTAGGCATCGTGGGCAGTCTCGAAAATGGCGCGGGCCTGCTCTTTGCCGGTCAGCAGCGCCTCTCCGGCCTGCTCATGCCTGGCTATCTCGGCCTGCAGGCGGGTGCTCAACTCGACCGCTCGGCCGACATCACGGGTTCTGCGGGCATCGAAAAGCGACAGCAACAGCGTGCCAATCAGGAGCATGAAGGTGAACACGCCGATCGTCACGGCCAGCCAGCCGCCATCCGCGGCGCCTCCGCTCGCCAGCCCCATGCTGTGCGGCGGAAAGATCGCAGCCGCCATGCCGGTGTAATGCATGCCGCAGATCGCCGCTCCCATCAGCAACGCGCTGCCGGCCTTGCGCCAGAACGCGGTGAGCAGGGTTTCGGCCCGCAGTCGGAAGGCGAGCCACAGCGCCGCGCATGAAACGGCGACCGCGACCAGGATCGACAGCGCGAACAAGCCAGGCTGGTACCGGACCGGCGGGGTCATCTGCATGGCCGCCATGCCGGTGTAATGCATTCCCGCGATGCCCACGCCCATCAGCAGGGCGGCAGCCGCAAGGCGGGCCAGGCCCAGCGACGCCCGGCTCACGACGTACAGGGCGAAACCGGACGCGGCGATCGCGATCACCAGCGACGCTGCCGTGATCGTCACGTCGTAGCGCATGACGATCGGGAGCCGGAGGGCCAGCATGGCGATGAAGTGCATCGACCAGATGCCGGCGCCCATCGACAGCGCCCCCCCGAGCAGCCAAGCCAGCGCCACGCGTCCGCGACTCGCCGTCACCTTGGCGGCCAGGTCCAGCGCAACGAACGATGCGACCACCGCGACCACCGCGGACAGGATGACCAGGGCCGGATCGTAGGTTCCGTTCACGCCCAGGCCACCGGACCGCGGCAGTGGGGGGCAGGGCAGGAATCGTATTGACTCATCTGAACCGATGTTCAGCCAGGCGGGCGTGCGGCACCGTGAACAGGAGGTCGCGCATGGCCCGCCGCCCACCGTCGCGGGATCAGTCCGATCAGCCGCGCTCCAGCATCGGCGGCAGCGGGCAATGCAGCACGCCGCAGATGGTGCGCAGCAATTCGGACTCGGCGACCGAGACGCGGCCGTCGTGGCCGATGGCGTCGGTGATCGCCTCGACCACCAGCTGCTTGGCCAGTGGGTCGAGGGCGTCGAGCGCGGGCCAGACTTCGTCCAGGGCCAGCACGCCTTGGTCAGGCGGTGCATAGGGCAGGTGGTCGCGCGGCAGCACGCGCTGCAGGCCGGCGAGGTAGGCGCGTTTGGCGGCCGCCTCGTCGCCATGCCCGGCCTGGGCGACCAGCGCCAGCAGGGTGGCGAACTCGCGCTTGACTCCATCGGGCTTGCGCCGCCCGAAGCGCGCATGGCGCGCGGGGTCCAGCGCTTCGCGCACCTGCACCTGCAGCAGCGTGCCGAGGCTGTATTCGAACAGCGAGACCTTGCCGTCGCTGTGCACGACCGCATGCACGGTGTCGAGGAAGGTCTCGAGCTCGGGGCGCGGGCGCCGGCGCAGGACCGGGAAGGCAAGCTCGGCCAGTGGCAGGCGCTGCATCGGGTGCAGGGCGGGCAGTGCGTCTGCCTGGATCTCGAGCGCCATGGTCGCCATGGCGCCGCCCAGCCGCGCCTTGATCTCGCTGCACTGGTGCTCGCGCACGCCCGTGTCGGGGTCGAGCAGCAGGGCCAGCAGCAGCGGTATCACGGTCTCGCGCTGCTGCGCTTGCGCGCGCAGGGATTCGGGCAGTGCGGCGATGATGGCATCGGCACGCCGGTAGTCGTCGTCTTCGGGATGCGCGACCTGGGCGGCGACCATCGCCGGGGTCAGCGCGAACTCGGTTCCGGCCGCAGGCAGGCGCACGCCGCTGCCGGCATGGATGCCCAGCCGGACATCCTCCTCCAGGCCATCGGGCGGCGCCGCCATCCACTGCGCCTGCAGCCGCGCCAGCTGCTCGGGCTTGAACGCGGGCTCCAGCGCCTGGATACGCAGCAGGATCGGCGGATGGGTAGCGAACAGGCCGGAGAGGCCAACCCCGTCGCCGAACAGCATATGGCTGACCTCCTCGGCATCGCTGCGATCGACCAGTCGCGAGCCCGACTGCACGCCGGCGATCTTCTTCAGCGCGCCGGCCAATCCTGTTGTCTGCCGGGTGAACTGCACCGCCGAGGCATCGGCCAGCCGCTCGCGGGTCCGGCTGACGCCGGCCTTGATCAGACGCCCGAAGAACAGGCCGATGCCGCCGATGACGAGCGCGATCAGCGCCGCCACCAGCACCGCCGCGGCGCCGCGACCGCGACCGCCGCCGCTGTACATCAGGATCCTGCGTCCGATCAGGCTCAGCATCAGGATGCCGAACAGCAGCCCGATCAGGCGGATGTTCAGGCGCATGTCGCCATTGAGAACGTGGCTGAACTCGTGCGCGATCACGCCCTGCAGTTCATCCCGATTGAGCCGGTCCAACGCGCCGCGGGTGACCGCGATCACCGCATCGGTGGGCGCGTAGCCGGCGGCGAAGGCATTGATCGCCGACTCGTGCTCGAGCACGTAGAGCTTGGGCACCGGCACCCCGGAGGCGATCGAGATTTCCTCGACCACGTTGCGCAGCCGGCGCAGGTGCAGGTCGCGGGTGTCCTCCGGCACCGGCACGCCGCCCAGCTGAAGCGCCACCGGCTCGCCGCCACCGCGCAGCGATGACAGCCGGTACATCGAGCCCAGGCCGATCACCACGACCGTGGCCAGCGACGTCAACAGCAGCGCGCCGCCGTGCACGCCGTACACCAGTGCCACGGCCAGGTTCACCGCCAACACGATCCCGAGCACGGCCAGCGCGAACAGGACCACGAGTCGGGTCGTGGTCCTGCGCGCGAGGGCCTGTTGCTCGAAGAAATTCAGAACTGCACCTTGGGCGCCTCGCGGACCTCGGCCCTGTCCTCGGCGATGTCGAGCAGCGCGGCTGGCGTGAAGTTGAACATGCCGGCGACGATGTTCGACGGGAACACCTCGCGCCGGTTGTTGTAGTGCATGACCGAGTCGTTGTAGGCCTGGCGCGCGAAGGCGACCTTGTTCTCGGTGCTGGTCAGCTCCTCGGTGAGCTGCATCATGTTCTGGTTGGCCTTGAGGTCCGGGTAGGCCTCCACCACCACCATCAGCCGACCTAGCGCACCGTTGAGCGCGCCCTGGGTCTGCGCCAGCTCAGCCATCGCCGCCGGATCGCCGGGGCTGGCCTTGGCGGCCGAAAGCCCGGCCTGCGCGGCGGTCCTCGCCGCGGTCACCGCCTCGAGCGTGCCACGCTCGTGCTGCAGGTAGGCCTTGGCGGTCTCGACCAGGTTCGGGATCAGGTCGAAGCGCCGCTGCAGCTGGACGTCGATCTGGGCGAAGGCGTTCCTGAAGGCGTTGCGCGCCGCGATCAGGGCGTTGTAAATGCCCACGGACCACAGCGCGAACGCCACCAGCGCGCCGAGAAACACAAGCACGATCAGCGTACTACCCATGGAAGCTCCCCTTGTTCATGCAATTTCGGATGGAGGCGTTATGATCGGCCTGTCGTCGAAGCATACGCAGGGGGGCCGCCCGATGAAAGCCAACGCGCGCAGATCCCCGTGGCGGACCGGTCTGGCCATCGCCCTGGCGCCCATCGCGTCTCTGGCCTTGGTCTCGGCCGCCGCGCAATCACCACTGCGCTGGGAGCCGACGCAGCCCTCGCAACCCGTGGCGTCTTCGCCTTCCGTGCCCACGGCCTCCGCGCCTCCGTCCGCAACCCACGCAATCACACGCGCTGCGCAGCCGCTGGCGCGCGGCTTCGATGTCCGCCAGTTCGAGGCGATGGCGCAGGAACTCGTCGCCAATCAGCGCGTACCCGGCCTGGCCATGGCGATCGTGCACCAGGGACGTGTGTTGAGTGCCCGCGGCTACGGCATCACCGACGTGCGCGCCGCCGAACCGGTCGACGCGCACACCGTGTTCCGGCTGGCCTCGCTGTCCAAGCCATTCGCCGCCACTGTCACCGGCATGCTGGTGGCCGAAGGCGCGCTACGCTGGGACAGCCATGTCAGCGACTACATGCCCGCGCTGCGCTTCTCCGATCCGAGCGCGGCACAACGGCTGACCGTGGCCGACGTGCTCAGCCACCGCGTCGGCCTGACCCGCAACACCTACGACCGCGACATCGAGCGCAACGCCGACTACCGCGAGCTGGTGCAGCGGCTGTCGGCCGCACCGATGGCCTGCCTGCCTGGCGACTGCTACAACTACCAGAATGTCGCCTTCAGCCTGGTCGGCGACGTGGTGCATGCCGCCAGCGGCCAGTTCTTCAGCGAGGCCGTCACCAGCCGCATCTTCAAGCCGCTGGGCATGAACGATGCCAGTTACGGACTCGAAGGGATCCAGGCCAGCGTGCGCTGGGCGCGGCCGCACGTGCGTGCCGGCGGCGGCTGGACCTCACTGACGCCCAAGCCCACCTACTACCGCGTCGCACCTGCTGCCGGGATCAATGCCAGCATCAGCGACATGGCGCAGTGGCTGCTCGCGCAGGGCGGGCACCGTCCCGACGTGCTGCCGGCACCGCTGCTGGCAACGCTGCACGCGCCGCTGGTCTCGACACCAGGCGAGATCCGTGGCTCTTCCTGGCGGCGGGAACGCCTGAACTCGGCCGGTTACGGCCTGGGCTGGCGGGTCTACGATTATTCCGGCCACCGCGTGGCCTTCCACGGCGGCGCGGTGCAGGGTTATCGCGGGCTGATGGCGGTGATGCCCGAGCGCGACCTCGGCGTGGTGGTGCTGTGGAACAGCGACAGCGGCTTGCCGTCGGGCCTGCTGCCGACCATCCTCGACCGCGCCATCGGCCTGCCCACCAAGCGCTGGCTCGATTTCGACCTGCCGGACGAAGCCATGTACGTGGACGCGACTCCGTCCTTGCCAACTGCGCCGATGACCCAAGCCGCCCGTCGCGGCGGCGCCGCCAGCATCACCGCCGACGGCACGCCCCGCTAAGCGCGCGCCGTGTTCCGGCCCGCATGCGCCGCATAAAAAACGCGGGATAAAAAACTCCCCCTCCGCCTGGGCGTGCGGAGGGAGAGTCTTGGACGACGGCTAACCGGGGAATTACATCAAGGGCGCGGGTGCGGCGGGGATGGAAACCGCCGGGGCCCGCTTGGCACGCCTCGCCGGGCGCTTCTTTGCCGCCTTCTTGGCCGGACGCTTCTTGGCCGCCTTCTTGGCCGGACGCTTCTTGGCGGCCTTCTTGGCCGGACGCTTCTTCGCCGCCTTCTTGGCCGGGCGCTTCTTGGCGGCCTTCTTCGCGGTCTTCTTCTTGGCTACGCGCCTCTTGGCCGCCTTCTTGGCCGGACGCTTCTTGGCGGCCTTCTTGGCCGGGCGCTTCTTTGCCGCCTTCTTGGCCGGACGCTTCTTGGCGGCCTTCTTCGCGGTCTTTTTCTTGGCTACGCGCTTCTTGGCTACGCGCTTCTTGGCCGCCTTCTTGGCCGGACGCTTCTTGGCAACCTTCTTCTTGGTTGCCTTCTTGGCCGTCTTGCGGACGGACTTCTTCGCGGTTTTCCTGGTGGATTTCTTCGCCGCCTTCTTGGCGGGTTTCCTCTTTGCAGCTTTCTTCGTGGCCATGTGATGGCTCTCCTCGTCAGTGGACTAGCGAGTGCAACTGCCCAGTACGAACTGCGCCGCGGGTATCGGACCCACGGCCAACCGCCAACGCGCACGGCGCGCCGGAACGGATTCCTGCAGCGTCCGCAGGCAGGCCTGCCGCGGACGCGGGGATGCATGGCGAACGCTCGCCTGACGCATCGGATGAATGGACCCGGACATTAAAAAACCCGCTGCGTTGGCTTCGGTGCGGTGCGGGTATCGGGGTCGGAGATGTTTTCGCGAGGGAGACGGTGCCTGCGTCCACCGTATGAATTTTCCGGGCGGAGGGCTGAGTTGTGTCGCGCGTTTTCGTTTCGGTCCGACTCACTCGTTGTGGTTGCCACCTGTGTTGGGGCGAAACCTAATCACGGTTTTTTCCACTGTCAACACCCTGCGGCCACTTTTTTCCGCGGGCCAGTCTGCCGGCTACGGCCAGCACGCCACGCTTGCGATGCCGATGGGGCGCATGTGGATCGGCGGCATCCGCCTGCAGCGGCTTGCATCTGCGAAAAAAGAGCTTGTTTTACGGACTCTGCGCGATGCCGGCTCGCATGGCGACCAGTGCGCGCATGGTCATGTGCCATACGTGGCGCACGCCGCTACGCCCATCGAGAGGTCCTTAACCGCGGGCGTCGGCACTTCTGCTGCGTGCCGCATTTATGGCGCTGCACAAGCCCGAATGCGCCAAAGTGCGCAAACTTTTCCCGAGCGTATCCGGGCTGTCCGGCGCAGCATCTGGCTGCAAGTCAGGGATCCACGCGCCGGATCAACGACGAGTTTGCGCTGACGCGCGTACCCGTGCTCGAGGTCAATCGTCTTCCTCGAGCAGTTCGGCATAGGCGTCCGGGTCGAGCAATTCGTTGAGCTGGTCGGGATCGTCGATCTCGACCACGAAGATCCAGCCCTCGCCGTAGGCATCCTCGTTGATCGTCTCCGGCTTGTCGGCGAGCTCGGTGTTGACCGCGGCGATGGTGCCCGTGACCGGCGAGTAGACGTCGGAAGCGGCCTTCACCGACTCGACCACCGCGCAGGCATTGCCGGCCTCGATGCTGTCGCCGACGCTGGGCAGGTCGACGTAGACCAGGTCACCGAGCAGGCCCTGGGCATGGTCGGAGATGCCGATGGTGACCTTGCCGTCGCCTTCGACGCGCGCCCATTCGTGGGACTTCATGAACTTCAGGTCGCCGGGGATCTCGCTCATGGGTGGCTCCGCAGGTCGGGGGATGTCGGAAAGTGGGCCTAGTGTAGCCAAGCCGGGGTGGGGGAAATCAATGCCGCCACTGCCTCGACGCCGAGCCGCAGATCACTCTGCCTGGACCAGGCTGGCGCCGTCGCGGACGAAGGGAAACTTCACCACCCGCACCGGCACCTCGCGGCCGCGGATGTCGACGCGGACGTCGCCAGGCTCGCCAGCCGGGATGCGCGCGAACGCGATCGCCTGGCCCAGGGTCGGCGAGAAGGTTCCCGACAGGATCTCCCCGGTCCCGTTCCCGGTCAGCACCGCCTGGCCGTGGCGCAGCACGCCCTTGTCGTCCATCACCAGGCCGACCATCTGCCGCGGCACACCCGCGGCCTGTTGCGCCTGCAGCGCGGCCCGGCCGATGAAGTCACGGTCCTGGTCGAGCGCCACCGTCCAGCCCAGGGCCGCCTCGTACGGTGACACCGTGTCGTCCATGTCCTGTCCGTAGAGCGCCATGCCGGCCTCGAGGCGCAGCGTGTCGCGGGCGCCCAGGCCCGCTGGCTGCACGCCGGCGGCCAGCAACGCATCCCACAATTCCTCGGCCCTGCCTTCCGGCACCATGATCTCGAACCCATCCTCGCCGGTGTAGCCGGTGCGCGCGACGAACAGGGGGGTGCCATCGGCCATGCTCGCCGCGGCCGCGGCGAACTTGCCGAGCTTGCCGATCCGCGCCCAGTCGACCTCGGTGACCACCTTGAGCGCCTTCGCGCGCGCGTTGGGGCCCTGCACCGCGATCATCGCCAGCTCCGGGCGCTCGCTCACCTCGACCTCGTACGCCTGCGCCTGCGCGCCGATCCAGGCCAGGTCCTTGTCGCGGGTGGCGGCGTTGACCACCATCCGGAACCAGTCCTCGGCGCCGGCTTCGCCGGCCATGCGGTAAACGATCAGGTCATCGACCACCCCGCCCCGCTCGTTGAGCATGCACGTGTACAGCGCCTTGCCCGGCGCCTTGAGCTTGTCGACCGAATTGGCGACCAGCTTGCGCAGGAACGGCCGCGCCCCGCCGCCGCACAGGTCGACCACGGTCATGTGCGAGACGTCGAACATGCCGGCGTCGCGGCGCACCTGGTGGTGCTCCTCGATCTGCGAGCCGTAGTTGAGCGGCATCTCCCAGCCGCCGAAGTCGACCATGCGCGCGCCGGCACGGCGGTGGGCGTCGTTGAGGCTGGTCTTCTTGGGCATCGCCGGCTCGTTGTGGTGCGGGAGCGGTCGATTATCCCAGACCCCTGCGTGCGCTGCGCGGAGCCCCGGTCAGCCGCAGCAAGATGGGTAGCAAACGCACGCCACCGGGCAGAGTCGGGCGTCGGCCTCTTACGGGCTTGCCGACTCGACTTGTAGTGTCATGCCATCCGCGCCGGTGATGATCACCGTGGCGCCGGTGGGCAGCTCGGGTCCCGTCACGTCCCAGTAGGCGTCGGCAATCTGCACCCGGCCCCGGCCCTGGACGATACCGCGCTCCAGCACCACTCGGCGGCCGACCAGCTGCGCGGTGCGCTTGTTCAACGCGGGCTGGTCGGTCTTGCGGTCGCGGTCGCGGAACCAGCGCCGGTACACGAACACGAACACGAAGCTCAGCGCCGTAAACAGCACCGCCTGCGTCAGCAGCGGCAGGCCCGGGACCAGCAGCACCAACAGGAACATCACCCCGGCCGCGAATCCCAACCACATCAGGAACGCGCCGGGGATCAGGGTTTCCGCGGCGATCAGCAGCAGCGACAGGCCCGCCCAGGCATAGACCTCCCAGCGCATGGCTCAGCCTCCCGTCTTCGGCGCCTGCCGGCCCAGCGCTTCCTTGGCCAGTTCGCCGATCCCGGCCAGCGAGCCGAGCATGCCCGCCGACTCCATCGGCATCATCACGAACTTCTGGTTCGGCGCCTGCGCCAGCGCCTTGAACGCCTCGATGTACTTCTGCGCGACGAAATAATTGATCGCCTGCACGTTGCCGTTGGCGATCGCGTCGGACACCATCTGTGTCGCCTTGGCCTCGGCCTCGGCCTGGCGCTCGCGCGCCTCAGCGGCGAGGAAAGCCGACTGGCGGTCGCCCTCGGCGTCGAGGATGGTCGCCTGCTTCTCGCCCTCGGCCTTGAGGATCGCGGCCTGGCGAAAGCCTTCCGCCTCGAGGATGTTGGCGCGCTTTTCGCGCTCGGCCTTCATCTGCCGCGCCATCGAGTCGATCAGGTCGCGCGGCGGCGCGATGTCCTTGAGTTCGATGCGGTTGACCTTGATGCCCCAGGGATGGGTGGCCTGGTCGACCGCCACCAGCACCTTGGTGTTGATCTCATCGCGCTTGGACAGCGACTCGTCCAGATCCATCGAACCGATCGCGGTGCGGATGTTGGTCATCACCAGGTTGAGCGTGGCGATCTCCAGCTGCGCGACCTCGTAGGCCGCCTTGGCTGCGTCGAGCACCTGGAAGAACACGATGCCGTCGACCTTGACCACGGCGTTGTCCTTGGTGATCACGTCCTGCGACGGCACCTCGAGCACCTGCTCCATCATGTTGATCTTGCGCCCGACGCGCTGGTAGATCGGCATCAGGATGTGCAGGCCGGGGTCGAGGGTGTGGGTGTACTTGCCGAAGCGCTCGACCGTCCACTCGTAGCCCTGCGGCACCATCCGCAGCATCTTGGCCAGGAACACGATGCCGCCGAACACCACCACGATGGCAAGCAGGAAGCCTGCTGACATGTCGAACCCTCCC
>JALZMP010000117.1 GCA_030858145.1 Pseudomonadota bacterium | reverse complement strand
CTTCGACCTGGTGTGCGAGGCCAAGCGGCTGCCGTGTCCACGCTGCGCGGCGCCGGACCAGCCGATCCATGATCGCCAGCTGCGAGACTGGCAACACCTACATTTTTTCCAGTATCGGGCGCTGCTCCACGCGGCGATCCCGCGGGTACGCTGCTCGGTGTGCGGAGCCAACGGCGACAGCGAGGTGCAGCAGGTGCCGGTACCGTGGGCGCGCGAGCGCAGCGGCTTCTCGCTGTTGTTCGAGGCGATGGTGGTGACCCTGGCGGGAATGTCGCGGATGTCGGTGCGCCGTAAGCGGTAACTCAGCGGCGTTCTTGTCTAGCGCTGGATCGTGTGCAGATCCGAGAGCAGCGGATTGTCGGCGAAGTGCTGCTTCCACTGCCTCGGGGTGAGTTCACCGACGCGACAGGCGGGATGCTGGCCGACGCGCTGCAGCACGTCGACCAGGTAGGTGTAGGGGTCGATGCCGTGCAGTCGGCAGGTAACGATAAGGCTCTGCACGATGCCCACGTGCCTGGCACCCAGTTCGGTCCAGCAAAAAAGCCAACTCTTGCGGCCCATCGGGATCGCGCGCAGCGCCCGCTCCAAGTGGTTGGTGTCGATCGGCACGTCGGGATCGCCCAGGAACACTTCCAGTCCCAGCCGCCGCTCGCGCGCGTAGGCCAGCGCCTTGGTGAACGGATTGCTCGGCAACAGTCCCTGGCGCCGCAATTGCTCGTCGATCCAGGCGAAAAACACCTCGGTCCGGGGCTTGCTGTGGGTCAGTCGGTGCAAGCGCTTGGCCTCGCCGGACAGCTTGCGTTCGCGCACCTGCTCCTCGATGGCATACAGCGCGCCGATGTGGTCCAGCGCCTCGCGCGCACCCTCGGGTTGGGCCGCTTGCGCCTCGAAAAACCCGCGCCGGGTATGCGCCCAGCATTGCGCATGGGTCAGACCGGTCTTCCTGGCGTAACTGGCGTACGCGGCATAGCCATCGGACAGCAGCACGCCGCCCTCGGCCTTCGACAGGCCCAACAGGTTGACCACGTTTTCATGGGCGCGCGACGGGAAGAACGGAAAACAGACCTCGTCGTGTTCGCCGTACACCGGCCAGAAATACCCGACCTTCATCTTGCCGTCGCCGCGACGGCCGGCCTTGATCGGCGTCTCGTCCATCGCGATCACCCGGCCCGAGCGGATCGCCTCGAACTGGGCGTCATGGATTGGCTCCAGCAGCGCGATGATCTGCTGCGACAACTGGGTCAGCCACGGCCGGCTGACCGTGATGCCGGCGTCATTCAGCCGCTGGTGCTGGCGGTACAGCGGCAGGTGGTAGGCGAACTTATGACCGCCATGGATGGCGGAAATGCAGGTTTTGCAGGAGCAAAAACCTGTCGACCAGCAGCCCGGCGCAAAAGCTGACGTCGGCGCGGCTGCCCTCGATCACGCCTACCGGTGCCGGTGGGCAATGGATCACGCCGGTGTCCCGACGCTTGATCACCGGCCGCAGGTACGCCGTGCATGGATGCACAAGTGTCGCGCGAGGCAGGATGCCGATAGCGACCTTCAGCACCACGAAGCTGCCCGGCCGCTGCGCCAGACGGTAGCTGGCCTTTTCGCCGATCACCTCGAACTGATCCGCGGTCAACCCCGCCGCCGCCGGATTGGCGACCATAATCGTCTCGACCGGCACCCGCGACTCATCGAAGAACGGCAGCGTGTCGCCATCGCCGGCCAGGTCGCGTTTGGCCACCCGTCGCGTGTGCGCGGGCACCTGGCGCTGCGGCTCGGCGACCGGTGCGGTCGGTGCCGCATCCATCTCGCCCAGATGCATCTGCGTCGGATCGGGCAGCGGCGGCAGGCGCTCGCTCTTTTGCCCGAACAGCTGGCGCTTGAACCAGTCGAGCTGGTGCTCCAGCGTGGCGACCTTGTGCTGCAACGCGGTGTTGATCACGTCCTTGGACTGCAGCAACGCAATCATCTGAGGTTGACTCAAACACGGCATGTCAGCCGTGTTCTGAGTACCCGCTTGAGTCGCCTTTTGCATGCCGCTATTTTAGCGGATGTCGCCACGTGAAAGAAGCGCTTTGTGCCATAATTTACGCTGTTTTTGGCCCTTCAACCGGCGCAGGTTGTGCCTGCCGATAGCGCTTGCGTTGCCGGCCCGGTTCGATGCCTTCGAGCAACAGTTTCAGCGCCGTCCAGTCCATCTCGCGCGAGCGCACGGCGCGCCAGTCGCTGATGAACCGTCCGGCCTCCAGTCGCTTGGCCCACACGCAAAAACCGCTGCGGTCGAAGTACAGCACCTTGATCTGCGTCGCCCGCCGATTGACGAACACAAACAGCTGACCGCTCAGTGGGTCCAGGCCCATGCCATGGCGGGCCAGCGCCGACAAGCCATCGAACGACTTGCGCATGTCGACCGGCTGGCCGTACAGCTGCACCCGGATCTGGCCCTCGGGGAAAAACATCAGCCACGCCGCAGCTGCAGCACCAGGCCACCGCCCAGGTCCAGGTGCAACTCCAAGCGAGCCGGTACCGACCCCGACGTGGTCAGTGGGCCCAGATCGACAAAGTCAGCCGTCGCATCCGCTGGTGCTTGCGCCACTGGCGATTGGGCCGCCACGGTCGAGGCCAAGCCAAGCTGTGATCGCCAACGGTAGAAACTCGCGATCCCGATCGACTCGTGCCGACAGAACGCGGCGACCGTCAGGCCGCTGCTTGAAAACCGCGCCAACAGCGCACGCCACGCCTGCACTCCCAACCGCTGCCGCCTGATCCTTTGCATTGAACGCTCTCCAGATGGTTGACCTGGAGCAACATTGTCCGGACCAGATCGGGCGAAGGAAGAACGCCGCTGAGTTACCGCTTACTCCTGGGGGATTGTTTCATGGTGACCTTGGCGTTCAAACAAGCCGCGCACCAGCTCATCGACACGTTGCCGGAGACGGCGGGGTGGGAGGAGTTGGCCGAGCAGGTCGAGATGATTCTGGATATCGAGGCCGGACTGGCCGACAGCGCCGCGGGCCGCGTGACCGACCACGCCCAGGTGCGGCGCGAGTTCGGGCTGCGATGAGGGTTGTCTGGACCGATCGCGCCAAAGCCCGCCTGCGTCAAATCCACACCTTCATCGCCCAAGACCAACCAATCAATGCCGAGCGCACGGGTCGATCGGCTCACGCAACGTGTCGCGCAGTTGGCTGCGCATCGCGTTCGGGCCGGATCGTCGAGAAATGCCAGCGCGAGGACTTGCGCGAGTTGATCGAGGCGCCGTATCGGATCGTGTATCTGGTCCTGCCTGACCGGATCGATATCGTGACGGTGCGCGATACGCGGCGTGTGCTGCCCCGACATCTGAACATCCTATAGCCATCGAGGGCGGCTGAACTGCGTTGCAGCCGACCTTGTGTCGTTACGTCGCGACCGGAACGTTCCCGACGGCTCCGGAAACAGGGGTCAGAGTGCAATGG
>JALZMP010000112.1 GCA_030858145.1 Pseudomonadota bacterium | reverse complement strand
CACGTTCGGGATGTCGTCGGCGGTGATCGGCGGGTAGTGGATCGGGCGCAGGATGGAGTTGCCGGCGTCGGTCTTGTCGGCGAACCAGTCCTCCGGCAGGCCGATGTGCAGCGCCAGCGCCGACAGCACCTGCGCGCCGAGCGCGTCGAGCGCCTCGTACAGCGCGTAGCCGTGCTCGCGGAAGCGCTCGACCTCGCTCGGCCACAGGTTGGGCGGCATGACGTCGCGGTACTTCGAGTCGTCTGGAATCTCGCGGCCGATATGCCAGAACTCCTTGAGGTCGGAATGCTGCGCGCCCTTCGCGGTCTCCACCCCGAAGGGCGTGTAGCCGCGCGCGCCGCCGCTGCCCGGCACGTGGTAGCAGCGCTTGGTCTCCTCGGGCAGGGCGAAGAATCGCTGGAAGACGTCGTAGCTGGCGTCGATGCGCGCCTGCCCGATACCGTGGTGGCGGATGCCCGCAAAGCCCCACTCGCGGTATGCGGCGCCAAGTTCGTCGACAAAGGCCTGGCGGTCACCAGCACTCGTCGGATCGCTGAAACGGCGGATGTCGAGGGTGGGAATCTGGGGGGGCATGGGATCTCTCGTGACTGTGTTCGTTTTCCTTCTTCCAAGGGGAGAAGGGGAAAAGCTAGGCCGCCGCGCGCACCGCGTCTGCGAGTTTTTCGAGCGTCGCCTGCATCAACGCCGCATCATCGGCTTCGACGGTCACCCGCACCACCGGCTCGGTGCCAGACGGCCGCAGGAAGGCCCGCCCCCTGCCCTTGATCGCCTGCTGCGCCTGCGCCAGCGCCGCCAGCACGGCAGCGGCCTCCGCCGGCCTGGAACCATTGCCATAGCGGACGTTGACGGTCTGCTGCGGCACCCGGTCGAGCCCGCGCAAGGCATCGGGCAGCGACAGCCGGCGACGCACCAGCACTTCCAGCACCTGCAGCGCGCTGACGATGCCGTCGCCGGTGCTGGCGCAGTCCAGGCATAGCAGGTGTCCCGAGGCCTCGCCGCCGAGGATGCCGTCATGTGCCAGCAGGGCCTGGTGGACGTGGCGGTCGCCGACATGGGTGCGCACGAAGCCAATACCGGCCACCTGCATCGCACGCTCGAAGCCGTAATTGGTCATCAGCGTGCCGACCACCGGTCCGCGCAGCCTCCCGCTGGCCTGCCAATCGGTCGCAAGAACGTAGAGCAGGTCGTCGCCATCGTGCACGGCGCCGGCCGCGTCGACGAACAGCAGGCGGTCGCCGTCGCCATCGAAGGCGATGCCCAGTTCCGCGCCGCTGTCGCGCACGTGCGCCACCAGCGCCTTCGGGTGCATTGAACCAACGCCGTCGTTGATGTTGGTGCCGTCGGGATCGACACCAATGGCCTCGATGCGCGCGCCGAGCTCGCGCAACACCATTGGGGCGATCTGGTAGGTCGCGCCGTGTGCGCAGTCGACCACGATGCGCATGCCGCCGAGATCGAACCGGCGCGGCACCGAACTCTTGCAGGCCTCGACATAGCGGCCGACCGCGTCGCGCGTTCGCACCGCCTTGCCGAGCTGGGCCGAGGCCACGGTGGAGAACGGTTCCTCGAGGGCGGCTTCGATCGCCAGTTCGGTGGCGTCGTCGAGCTTCTCGCCCGCGGCCGAGAAGAACTTGATGCCGTTGTCGTGGTGCGGGTTGTGCGAGGCCGAGATCACGATGCCGCCGTCGGCGCGCATCGACCGGGTGAGGTGCGCCACTGCCGGGGTCGGCATCGGCCCCATCAGCTGCACGTCGACGCCGGCGGCGACCAGGCCCGCTTCCAGCGCCGCCTCAAACATGTAATTGGAGATGCGCGTGTCCTTGCCGATGATGACCAACGGCTTGCGCCATTTGCCACCGGGCTTGGCATCTCCGCGCCGCGCCAAGGTGCACAGGACATGTCCATAGGCGTTGCCCAGGCGCAGCACGAAGTCCGCCGAGACCGGCGCCTGGCCGACGCGGCCGCGGATACCGTCGGTGCCGAAATAGCGGCGGCTCATGGCAGCACAACCGGGACCGGGGTACTCATGCCACCACCTCCACGTCCTCCTCCGGCTGCGGCTGCTTCATCAGCAATGCCAGCAGATGGGCGATGCGGTCGCGCAATTCACGGCGGTCGCAGATCTGGTCGATGGCGCCATGCTCGAGCAGGAACTCCGAGCGCTGGAAGCCTTCCGGCAGGGTCTCGCGCACGGTCTGCTCAATCACCCGCGGGCCGGCGAAACCGATCAGCGCTTCGGGCTCGGCCAGATTGATGTCGCCCAGCATCGCGAACGAGGCCGAGACGCCGCCGGTGGTGGGATGGGTCATCACCGAGATGTAAGGCAGCCCCGCCGCGCGCAGGCGACCCAATGCCGCCGACGTCTTGGCCATCTGCAGCAGCGAGAACAGGCTCTCCTGCATCCGCGCGCCGCCGCTGGCGGAAAAACTGACGAAGGGTGCGCCGAGTTCCAGCGCGCGCTCGGCGCCGCGCGCAAAGCGCTCGCCGACCACCGAGCCCATCGAGCCACCCATGAACGCAAAGTCGAAGGCGCAGGCCACAATCGGCTGCTGTTTCAGCGTGCCTTGCATCGTGATCAGCGCATCGCGCTCGCCGGTCGCCTTCTGCGCGGACTTGATCCGCTCGGCATACTTCTTCTGGTCCTTGAACCGCAGCACGTCGGTCGGCCCCAGTTCGGCGCCGATCTCGCGGCCGCTGTCACGGTCGAGGAAGGCCGCCAGGCGGGCACGCCCGCGGATCGCCATGTGGTGGCTGCACTTGGGGCAAACCTCCAGGTTCTCCTCAAGCTCGGGCCGGTACAGCACCACGCCGCAGCGGTCGCACTTCTCCCACAGCCCTTCCGGCACGCTGCGCTTGCGCGCCACGCCGCTGTCGGTGCGGATGCGCGCGGGCATCAGTTTCTTCAGCCAGGACATTGCGGGGTGCGGGCTCTCGTTGGGTGGGCGACGCTTGACGGCGCAGTTTAGCGCAGCCGATTCAGGCCGCGGCGCCGAGCGC
>JALZMP010000077.1 GCA_030858145.1 Pseudomonadota bacterium | reverse complement strand
GTCGTGGGCCATCCATGGCCCACTCGAAGCACTCCCCCCGCCACCCACCTGCTGCCCGACTTTTTACGGCATCGCGGAAAGCGGGATCCTCCGTGGGGGGTATGGACAGCGCACATGGATGTGCGCGGTAGGCGAGTCAGCCATGGAAGGCTGACCGAGCCGGTCCATACCGCCCACGGAGGGACCCGCACCACAACGAAGGCCGCACGATTCTGCCTTTCCGCATCGCAGCCTCCACGCGCAAGCTCCGACGTCACTTGAACCTCGCGCGGGCCGGCCCCAAGTCGGAGGCTCAGACCCGGAACCCGCATGGATCCCAGCCAGAACCCGACGGCATTCCACGCCACCACCATCGTCTCGGTGCGCCGCGACGGCCGCGTTGCCATCGCCGGCGACGGCCAGGTGACGCTGGGCAACACGGTGATGAAGGCCAATGCGTGCAAGGTGCGGCGCCTGGGCAAGGACAGCCAGGTGCTGGCCGGCTTCGCCGGCGCCGCGGCCGATGCCTTCACCCTGTTCGAGCTGTTCGAATCCAAGCTGGAGAAGCACGGCCAGCTCACCCGCGCCGCGGTCGAGCTGGCCAAGGACTGGCGCACCGAGCGTCGCTTCGGCAAGCTCGAGGCCCTGCTTGCGGTCGCCGACAGGGAGACCTCGCTGATCATCAGCGGCACCGGCGACGTGATCGAGCCCGAGGATGGCCTGATCGCCATCGGCTCCGGCGGCCCGTACGCGCTGTCCGCCGCGCGCGCGCTGCTGCTGCACACCGCACTCGACGCGCCGACCGTCGCCACCGAGGCGCTGAAGATCGCCGGCGACGTCTGCATCTACACCAACCGAAACGTGGTGGTCGAAGAACTTTGACCGCTTTGTAGCCCCTCTCCCGCCTGCGGGAGAGGGGTTGGGGTGAGGGCCGCTCATACCTGAAATGTTCCTCGCCCGACACACCCTCATCCGGCGCTACGCGCCACCTTCTCCCGCCAGCGGGAGAAGGGTTTCCACAGACCGGACGATTCCCCGAACCCATGCACAAACCCGCCACCCCCAACACCACCATGACCCCGCGCGAGATCGTGCAGGAGCTCGACAAGCACATCGTCGGCCAGTCCGACGCCAAGCGCGCGGTCGCGATCGCGCTGCGCAACCGCTGGCGACGCATGCAGCTCGACGACGAGCTGCGCAACGAGGTGATGCCCAAGAACATCCTGATGATCGGCCCCACCGGCGTCGGCAAGACCGAGATCGCGCGTCGCCTGGCCACGCTGGCCAACGCGCCCTTCGTCAAGGTCGAGGCCACGCGCTTCACCGAGGTCGGTTACGTCGGCAAGGATGTCGAGCAGATCATCCGCGACCTCGCCGACACCGCGGTCAAGCTCTACCGCGAGCAGGCCAAGGCACGCGTGCGCACCCGGGCCGAGGAGCGCGCCGAGGATCGCATCCTCGATGCGCTGCTGCCCAAACGCGAATCGTCCGCGCCGGGGTTCGGATTCGGTGCGCAAAGCACGACCGTCGACATCGCCGCCGAACCGTCCAGCCGCGAGTCCGAGACCCGGCAGAAGCTGCGCCGCCAGCTGCGCAACGGCGAGCTCGACGAGCGCGAGATCGAGCTCGAACTGTCGAGCAGCGTCGGCGTCGACATCATGACCCCGCCCGGCATGGAAGAGATGGGCCAGCAGCTGCGGCACATGTTTTCCAGCCTCGGCGGCGGTAAGACGCAAAAACGGACCTTGAGCATCCGTGCGGCGCGTCCGCAGCTGGTCGAGGAGGAGGCCGGCAAGCTGGTCAACGAGGACGAGGTGCGCGAGGCGGCGATCGAGGCCTGCGAGCAGCACGGCATCGTCTTCATCGACGAGATCGACAAGGTCGCCAAGCGCTCGGAAGGTTACGGTGCCGACGTCTCGCGCGAGGGCGTGCAGCGCGACCTGCTGCCGCTGGTGGAAGGCTCCACGGTCAGCACCAAGTACGGCTCGATCCGCACCGACCACATCCTGTTCATTGCCTCGGGCGCGTTCCACCTTGCGAAGCCATCGGACCTGATTCCCGAAATGCAGGGCCGCTTCCCGATCCGGGTCGAGCTGTCAGCGCTGAGCAAGGACGATTTCGTCCGCATCCTCACCGAACCCAAGGCCGCACTGACCACCCAATACGTCGCATTGTTGAAGACCGAAGGCGTGGACCTGTCGTTCACCGACGACGCCGTCGACCGCCTCGCCGAGATCGCCGCCACCGTCAACGAGCGCCAGGAGAACATCGGCGCCCGCCGCCTGCACACCGTGCTCGAGCGCCTGCTCGACACCCTCAGCTTCGAGGCGCCTGATCGCACCGAGGCGGTGCGCATCGATCGCGCCTACGTCGATGCGCACCTGGGCGAGCTGGTGCAGGATCCGGATCTGTCGCGTTACATCCTGTAAGCGATCAAATTAACAAGCCCGCCATGAGGCGGGGCTCTTTTGTCTGCTTCCGGCCGAGGCTGTGTGAAAACTCCACAGCGTTCTCGCAGGCGTGCCGCCACGCTCAGCGGATCTTTCGGTCGAGTTGAGCTGCGGGCGAAAAAAGGCAGCTGGTCAGGCTGCCATCGCGCTCATCAAC
>JALZMP010000056.1 GCA_030858145.1 Pseudomonadota bacterium | reverse complement strand
CGCTGGTTCGGGGTGCTGTTCTGGTTCCTGCTGCTGGGTCCATTCGGTGCGCTGCTCTATCGCCTGACGGCGGTGTCAGCGGCGGCCGTCAGCGACGCCACTGCCGCACCCCTGCCGCGGGACACCGCCGCCGGCGCAAGCACGCTGCTCGCCTGGCTCGACTGGCCGGTGGCGCAGCTGATGACACTGTCGCTGGCCCTGGTTGGCAACTTCGACGGGGTCGCCGCGGCGTGGAAGGCCCATGGCGGCGCGTCGTTCGCACTCGACCACGGCTTCCTCGCCGCCGCCGCCCGTGCCAGCGTGCGCAGCGAACTGGCCGACGAGGCCGAGGAGTACACCGAATCCGGCGTGCCCGCCTCCAGCGCGCTGCTGGTCGAACTCGGCCCGCTGCCCGAACTGCGCGACGCGATGAGCCTGGTGTGGCGCATCCTGCTGCTGTGGCTGGCGATCCTGGCGCTGTTCGTCATTGCCGGCTGGGTGAGCTGAGGCTGCTTCCGAGGCACTGCCTCGCAGCCTCAGCGAACGCCCGGCGTGCTTCGCCGGGCCGGAACGAGCTGAGGCTGCTTGCGAGGCACTGCCTCGCAGCCTCAGCGAACGCCCGGCCAAGGGCTCATCAAGGCGCTTGCGAGGCATTGCCTCGCGCCTTGGGGAGCGCCCAGCCTTGGATGGCTGGGCCGGACGCTCCGAAGTCCGCACGGTTCCACCAGGGACGGGCCGCAATGGCCCTTGGCACGGTGCGCGGCCCCCGCAACGCCTACGCCGCATCCCCCCGCAACACCCGCACCCGCGCCTCCAGTGTCTCCGCCGTCTCCACCGCTCCGTCCACCGGCGGCGCGGCCACCACCTCCACATCCGCCCGGAACCGCCGTGGCAACCGCGCCCGCCGCAGCCGCGAATCGCGCCGGCTCCACATGCTGGCCCACATCCCGCGCAGCGCCATCGGCACCACCGGTACCGGCCGCCGCGCCAGGATCTTCTCCACCCCGGACTTGAACGGCGCGATGTCGCCATCCTGCGTCAGCGCGCCTTCCGGGAAGATGCCCACCAGCTCCCCGTTTGCCAGCGCCGCGTCGACCTCGTCGAACGCCCGCTGCATCAATGCCGGATCCTCGCGCGCGCCGGCGATCGGGATCGCGCGCGCGGTGCGGAAGATCCAGTTGAGGCCGGGAATCCCGAAGATCCGGTGGTGCATCACGAACCGTACCGGCCGCGGGATCGCGCCGGCCAGGATCAGCGCGTCCATGTAGCTGACGTGGTTGCAGACCAGCAGCGCCGGGCCCTCGTCCGGCACGTGCTCCTCGATGCCGCGGAGCCGCAGCCGGTACAGCGCCTTGACCAGCAACCAGCTGACGAAGCGCATCGCGAACTCGGGCACGATGGTGAAGATCCATAGCGCCACCAGGATGCTGGCCACGCCCAGCGCCAGGAACAGCGTCGGGATCGACCAGCCCAGCAGCTGCTGCAGCGCCACCCCGCCCACCGCAGCGAGCACGATGAACACCGCGTTCTGGATGTTCATGCCCGCGATCACGCGCGACAGCTCGCCCCGCGGCGTGCGCCCCTGGATCAGCGCGAACAGCGGCACCACGAAGAAGCCGGCAAACAGTCCGATTCCCGCCAGGTCCGCCACGATCCGCCACGCGCCCGGCTGTTGCAGGAATCCGCCCACGTCCAGACCCGAGGCCTGCATCGCCGGCGCCAGCGCGAGGTGCAGGATGCAGGCGCTCATGCCGGCCGCACCCATCGGCACCAGGCCGATCTCCACCGTGCGCGAGGACAGCTTCTCGCACAGCAGCGAGCCCACCCCCACGCCCACCGAGAACACCGCCAGCGCGAACACATACAGCGTGGCCGTGCCGCCCAGGTGCGTCTCGGCGTACACCGGCAGGTTGCCGGTCAGCAGCGTGCCGGTGAACCAGAACCAACTCACCCCCAGCACCGCGTTGCGCACCGCCAGCTGCTTGCGCGTCAGCAGCCAAACCTTGAGCGACTCGGTCAGCGGGTTCCAGCTGACCTTGAGGTCGGGCGCGGCCGCCTCTACCTTCGGAATGAAGCGGCTGGCGATGTTGCCGGCAACCGCCAGCGCAATGACCGAGCCGCCCGCCACCAGCGCCCCGTGCTCGCCCGCCACCGCGAAGATCAGCCCGCCGAACAGCATCCCCAGCAGGATCGCGATCGACGTGCCCATCTCCACCAGGCCGTTGCCGCCGGTCAGCTCCTCGGGCCGCAGCACCGAGGGCAGGATCGAATACTTCACCGGCCCGAACAGCGCGCTCTGCAGCCCGGTGGCGAACAGCGCCGCCAGCAGGATGCGCATGTCCTGCAGCCAGAAGCCCACCGCCGCCACCGACATGATGGCGATCTCCATCAGGGTCACGATGCGGATCAGCCGCGCCTTCTCAAGTTTTTCGGCGATCTGCCCCGCGGTCGCCGAGAACAGGAAGTACGGCAGGATGAACACTGCCGGCGCCAGCTGCGTGTAGATGCCGCGCGTGGAGCCGTCCATCGCCCCGGCCACGACCATGACGCCCAGCAGCCCGATGATGGCTTGGCGGAAGACGTTGTCGTTGAAGGCGCCCAGTAGCTGGACGAGGAAATAGGGGCCGAAGCGGCGCTGGGCGAGCAGCTGGAACTGGTTGTGGGTCTGGCGGCCCTGCTGCGATGGCGGGTGGTCCATGGGGGCCGGCTCCGGGGAGGCTGGGGAAGGCTAGCAGAGCGCGGGACGTGGGCGCGGGTTCGCCACCCGGCTGATCCCGGATTGAGAACATTTGTTCTCAATCCGGGATCGGCAGTCACGCGGCCGTGCGCTGTAACGGGGCCGGCGTCTCGGGCGTTGCGACCCGACTCCGGCACCATTTCCGATCCAGGCATGACCGATAGGCTTTATCGTTAGCATTGACGTCCGGCGGCGAGGGAATATCAGGGAATGACCAACGAAGAGTTCAAGAAAACCCTCTGGGACACCGCCAACAAGCTGCGCGGCTCGGTGTCGGCGGCCGAGTACAAGTACCCGGTGCTGGGCCTGGTGTTCCTGAAATACGTGTCCGACATGTTCGACGCGCAGTCGCAGGTGATCCGCAGCCGCGTGGCGGAGCCTACCTCGGAGTACTACATCGAAGACCCCGCCATCCGCGACAGCGCCGGGTCGGATTTCGCACAGGACAAGACCTTCTACGACCAGGACAACGTCTTCTGGATCCCGCCCGGCGCGCACTTCAGCGCGCTGCTGGCACAAGCTACCGCGCCGGACATCGCCCAGAAGCTGGACAAGGCGCTGGGCGAGATCGAGGCCGAGAACCCCAGCCTCAAGGGCGTGCTCTACCGCGAGTTCTCCCGCCTCGCGCTCGAGCCCGGCAAGCTCGGCGAACTGATGGGCCTGGTCGCCCGCCTGAGCTTCGACCCGGACAAACACGGCAGCCGCGACGTGTTCGGCGAGGTATACGAATACTTCCTCGGCCAGTTCGCCATGAACGAGGGCGCCAAGGCCGGCGAGTTCTACACACCCAAGAACGTGGTCAACCTGCTGGTGGAGATCCTCGCGCCGTTCAAGGGCACCATCTACGACCCGGCCTGCGGCTCGGGCGGCATGTTCGTGCAGTCGGCCAAGTTCAAGGACGCGCACCAGTCCGTGTTTGACAAGAGCGGCCTCGGCAAGAAGGGCGACCTCGCCATCCACGGCCAGGAGCTGATGGCGCAGACCCGCCGCCTGTGCCTGATGAACCTCGCCGTGCATGGCCTCGATGGCGACCTCGGCCAGAGCTATGGCTCCAGCTTCACCAACGACCAGCACAAGACGTTGCGCGCCGACTACATCCTGGCCAACCCACCATTCAACATTTCCGACTGGGACGGCGACAAACTCCTTGATGACCCGCGCTGGGTGCACGGCATCCCGCCCAAGGGCAATGCCAACTTCGCCTGGCTGCAGCACATGCTGGCGCGGCTGTCCTCGCGCGGCCGCGCCGGCATCGTGCTGGCCAATGGCAGCATGAGTTCGCAGCAGTCCGGCGAGGGCGAGATTCGCCGCGCCATGGTGCAGGCCGACGTGGTGGAGTGCATGGTCGCGCTGCCCGGTCAGCTGTTCTGCAACACGCAGATTCCGGTCTGCCTGTGGTTCCTGTCGCGCAACAAGGCGCCGGGCGAGAACGGCCGCGTCGACCGCCGCGGGCAGATCCTGTTCATCGACGCCCGCAAAGCCGCAACCGGCCGCGTGTCGCGCACCCAGATCGAGTTCACCGACGCCGACCTGCAGCGCCTCGCCCAGACCTACCACCGCTGGCGCGGCACCGACTTCGCTTTGCCCCCTTTCCCGCATGCGGGAGAGAGCAGCCCACGTCCCCCTCTCCCGCTTGCGGGAGAGGGCCGGGGTGAGGGCACGGGTTACGCCGACGAGCCGGGCTTCTGCTATTCGGCATCGCTGGCCGAGGTGGAAAAGCACGGCTTCGTGCTGACCCCGGGCCGCTATGTCGGCGCGGTGGTCGAGGACGATGACGACGAGGCCTTCGCCGACAGGATGGAGCGGCTGACCGCTCAGCTGGCCGAGCAGATGGCCAAGGGCACGGAACTGGATGCGGTGATCCGGGAGAAGCTGGGGGTGTTGGGTTATGGGGTCTAAAGGCCGCGGAGAGACCCGGACGGGTGGCCGCGCTGCAACAACTGGCGTCATCCTGGGCGACTACGCGCTTTCTGTGGGACGAGCTTCCTCTCCGCTACCGGCTGGTTGGCAATGGACGCAGCTCACCGATGTTGCGCGCCTCGAGACTGGCCACACGCCGAGCCGAAAGCACCCCGAGTACTGGGGAGGTGACGTGCCTTGGATCGGCACTAGAGATGCAACCGCGAATCACGGTTGCACTCTACAAAGCACAAACCAGTACACCAACGAGCTCGGCATCAAGAATTCCTCCGCAAGAGTCCTGCCCGCGAATACGGTTTGTCTTTCGCGCACGGCGTCAGTCGGCTATGTGGTGGTGATGGGGCGCCCTATGGCGACCAGTCAGGATTTCGTCAACTGGGTGTGTTCTGACCGACTCGACTACCGCTATCTCAAGTATGTGTTGCTCGCCGAAAAAGAGAGTTTCTTGCGATTCGCGTCTGGCACGACACATCAGACGATCTACTTCCCGGAGGTCAAGGCCTTCCATGCTGCACTGCCGCCCATCGGCGAACAGACACGCATCGCCGATACGCTATCGGCGCTAGACGACCGCATCGACCTCCTCCGCCAAACCAACACCACCCTCGAAGCCATCGCCCAGGCCCTGTTCAAGTCCTGGTTCGCGGACTTCGACCCCGTGCGTGCCCAGGCGGAAGGCCGCGAGCCCGACGCCATGGATCCCGCCACCGCCGCCCTGTTCCCCAGCGCGTTCGAACCCTCGGAGCTGGGCTTGATTCCGAAAGGGTGGCGGGTTGACGAGATCGGCAAGGTCGTCGCGTGCGTGGGTGGCGCGACACCCAGCACCAAAGAGCCGACGTACTGGGACAGCCCGGACCACCATTGGGTGACGCCGAAGGACCTCTCCGGCCTGCAGGCGCCTGTGCTGATGGATACCGAGCGAAAGATTTCGACTTCCGGCCTTGCCAGGATCAGCAGCGGTTCGTTGCCTGCAGGCACCTTGTTGCTGTCATCCCGCGCACCTATCGGATACTTGGCCATAGCCCACGTGCCCACGGCTATCAATCAAGGCTTCATCGCCATGTTGCCCGGCGGCCAGCTTCCAGCGTCCTATCTGCTGTTCTGGACGAAACTCAACATGGACGCGATCAAGCAGAAGGCGAACGGATCGACCTTCATGGAAATCAGCAAATCCGCCTTTCGACCAATCAAGCTCGCCGTCCCACCGAAGCAAGTCGTCGATGCATTCGACTCGATATCCAAACCATTTCTGGATCGCATCGCCGAGGATGAGCGACAGCGAACAAAATTGGCGCAACTCCGCGACACCCTTCTCCCCCGCCTGATCTCCGGCAAGCTGCGCCTGCCGGAGGCCGATGCAGCCATCGAAGGAGCGCTCGCATGAAGGCCAGCATCCATAGCTTCGGCCAAGTGCTGTACTCGCCCAGCCAGTACGTGATCCCAGTGTTCCAGCGCCACTACCGCTGGGAGTTGCCACAATGGCAGCGGTTGTGGGAGAGCCTTGAAGAAATCCAGCAACCGGGCAAGACCGGCAACCACTTCATGGGCTTCCTGGTGTACGTGGTCGGCAGCACGCCGCAACCGGGGCAGCCCAACCGCTTTCACCTAATCGACGGCCAGCAGCGCCTGACCACGCTCTCGTTGCTGCTGGCGTCAATCCGCAACGTGGCGCGCCGCACGAAGCAGGAAGAGCTGGCACAGGAGATTCACGAGGACTACCTGGTCCACCCGCGCCGCAGGGGTGAGCAGCGTTTCCGGTTGCTGCCAAAGGAGCACGACCAGGTCGCCTACCTCGCCATCTTGGACGAGAAGCCGCCGGTCCCGGGGCGCATGGCGCAGGCGGTAGCTTTCTTTGAACGCATGCTGCAGGCCCGTGCCGACGAAAAATCGGGCGCGCTACGCAGCCTGTTCGAGGTCGTCTGCCAGCGTCTGGACTTCATGGGCGCCACGCTGGAGAGCGAGAACGCCTACAGCATCTTCAAGAGCCTCAACTCCACCGGCGTGCCGCTCAGCCAGGCAGACCTGATCCGCAACTTCGTGTTCATGCACGTGCACCCAGACGCGCAGGACGAGTTCGACGCGAAACGCTGGAGCCCGCTCGAGACCCGCTTTGCTGCCGGCGATGGTCGGCTCGACGAAGACCGCTTCGCCCGGTTCTTCCGCGACCTTCTCATGGCTGACGGGCAGTACGTGCCGCCCAAGCTGACGTTTGCCACGTTCGAGGGCCGGCACGAGGCTACGGGATTCGATCCCGACATGCTGGCTATACAGCTAGGCCAGCGCGCGGTCCAATACCTGATCATCGGCAGCCACGTTCCCGACAGGAGCGCGGCGGTGACGCGGGCGCTGGCCCGTCTCAACCGGCTGGACAGCTCGACAACCTGGCCGCTGCTGCTGTGGCTGTTCGCGCAACGGGACGCAGGACACGTTGACGACGTGGGCCTGGCGCAGGCGGCGGGCATGCTGTGTGGCTTCATCCTGCGTCGGTTCGTGGCCGGCGACAGTTCGCGCGGCTATGGGGAAATGTTCGTGCGCGCCATCCGCGACAGCGATGGCGAGCCGGTAGCAGCGCTGGAGCAGTTCCTTCTGCCGCGCGGCTGGCCTGACGACGCGCGCTTCATCGAGGCCTTCACCCGCTTCCCGCTGTACAAGCGCGGCTACGCCCGCGAAGTGCTGGAGGCGCTGGAACTGGCGCGCGGGCACAAGGAGCAGGGCTCGCTGGCTCAGGCGCAGATCGAGCACATCCTGCCGCAGACCCTCAGCGACGAGTGGGCCGATGCGCTGGGCGACGAGGCCGAACGGGTGCATGGCGAGTGGCTGCACCGCCCGGGCAACCTGACCTTGTCGGCCTACAACCAGGAGGTCGGCAACCAACCGTTCACCGTCAAGCGAATCCGCTTCTCCCAGTCCAACGTCGGCCTGACCCGCGAGGTCGGCGAATACCCGCAGTGGGGCGAAGCCGAAATTCTCGCCCGCGGGGAACTCATGGCGGCGGATGCGGCCGCGTTATGGGCCGGCCCCAAGGAACCCTATGCCGTCGAGGCCGAGACTGCACAGGAACAGGAGGCGCGGTCGGTGCGTCTGGCGTTCTGGACGGGCTTTGCCGAGCATCTGGCTACGCATCAACCGAACCTGCCCACAGTGGAGCCGGCAGCGCTACGCGCGTTACGTCTGAAGTCTGGCGTGCGGTATGTGCGGATGGTGCTGCGGTTCAAGGTGCAGGACGGATCGGTGGCACTTGTGCTCAAGTTCAAGCGCAAGGCCGTGCCGCTGTGGCAGACCCTGCGTGACGCCCCCGAGCTGCCCAACGGATGGGTGGGGCAGGAGTGGGTATTTGACGACGGGGACGGCAACGAGGCCGGCATGACGCTGGGTTGCGCGGCCATCAGCAAAGACAGCGCCTATTGGCCGGCGCTGTACGACTGGCTGGCGTCCAAGCTGGCGCTGGTTCACGCCCATGCCGTCCCGTGGTTGCAGGAAAACCTGGGCACGGCCGCGGACGGAGATGACTCCGACGACGGTGGCCGACCCCTCTCGGCCACTCGCCAACGCCAGCTTGCATTCTGGAAGCAACTGTCGGTGCACGTGATGGCGCAGTCGGACGTGGTGCGGCCCCAGAAGCCGCTGCCTCAGCACTGGCTCAACATCTCGATTGGCCGCGCGGGCTTCGGGATCCTCCCCACCGTCAACCAGCGCGTGGGCCGGCTGGGTGTTGAGATCATGGTGGCGAGCCAGCAGTCCAAGCAGCACTTCAAGGCACTGCTGGCGCAGAAGGACAGCATTGAGCGGAAGCTGGGCTTTCCGCTGGAGTGGATGGAGCTTCCCGATGCCCATCAGTGCCGCATTGTGACCTGGCGGAGTGACAGCCCGCTTCAGGAGAAGGAACGCTGGCAGGAGTATGTGGAATGGATGGCGGAGCGGATCATCCGGATGGATACGGTGTTCCGGCCGGCGGTCAGGGGGTTGCCATGATCCCGGCGGGCTGTCTTGGCTTCGGTGAGCGTCCTGCCGGGGGATTGATAGCAATTGCTAGCGGCAAATAGGGCGATTGGGCTATAAAGCGATATCACTTCCTATAGGCATAGGCGGACATGGACGAATACCGCAATCCCTTCAACCCTGGCGCCGGGGTCAGCCCTCCCGAGCTGGCCGGCCGCGCCGAGGTGATGCAGCAGGCCGTCACCGCCCTGGAACGCACCAAGCGCGGCCGGCATGCCAAGTCCCTGATGGTGCTGGGGCTGCGCGGTGTCGGCAAGACCGTGCTGTTGAACGAGATCGCCAAACAGGCGGTGGCGGCGGGCTACCTGACCGAAATGGTCGAGGCCCGCGACGGTGACGATCTGCGCCAGATGCTGTTGCAGGCCCTGCGTCGGGTTCTGTTGACGCTGGATCGCGGCGAGCAGGCGGTGGAAGCGGTCAAGAAGGGGCTGCGGGTGCTGCGCAGTTTTCTTGGGAGCATCACGGTCACCGCCGGCGGCGTGGATATCTCGCTGGGCGTGGACCCCGAGGTCGGTCAGGCGGACAGCGGCTATCTGGAGGCCGATGTCACCGACCTGCTGCTGGCAACCGGACGCGCGGCCCAGGCGGTATCGCGCCCCGTCGCTTTGCTCATTGACGAGTTGCAATATGTGTCCAAGGCCGAGTTGGCGGCCCTGATCCGGGCGATGCATGCAGTGAACCAGGCCGGTTTACCGCTGATCCTGTTCGGCGCGGGGCTGCCACAACTGGCCGGGCAGGCCGGCGATGCCAAGAGCTACGCGGAACGGCTGTTCAATTTCCCCAAGCTGGATCGCCTGTCAGAGCAGGATGCCTACGCTGCGATCCGAGAGCCCATCGAGGACGAAGGCGCGGCGATCGACGACGCGGCATTGCACGAGATCTTCGAGCAGTCGCGCGGTTACCCCTACTTCCTGCAGGAATGGGGCTACAACGCGTGGAACGCCTGCGCCACCGATCGGATTGCGGCCGCGGACGCGCTCACTGCCACGACTACCTCGATTCGGAAGCTGGACGAGTCGTTCTTCCGGGTACGGTTCGACAGGCTCACGCCGGGCGAACGCGACTACATGCGCGCACTGGCCGAGCTCGGCGCCGAACCCCAGCGTAGCGCCGATGTGGCGCTCGCCCTGGGCCGCAAGGGAAACAGCGTAGCGCCGGTGCGCGACAGCCTGATCAAGAAGGGAATGTTGTATGCGCCCGAGCACGGACTGATCGCGTTTACCGTGCCGCTGTTCGACGAGTTCATGCGCCGGGCGATGCCGACGCCTTAGCCGGCGAACAGGGGGAAACATGCGGGAAAATCATCTGGAAGACGCCTGCCTCGAATGGCTTGCCGGCCTGGGCTGGACCTGTGTCCATGGCGACGAGGTATCGCCGGGGGATGGGGCGGCGGCGCGAGCGCGCTATTCGGACGTCGTATTGACGCGACGGCTGCGCGCTGCTCTCGAACGCCTCAATCCGGGACTGGGTGCGACGGAGATCGATGAAGCGCTGACCAAGGTGGCGATGTACGGGGCGCAGTCGGTCGTGGACGCCAACAAGGAACTCTACGACTGGCTGCGCAACGGCGTGCCGGTGGAGCGCATCGAGGCCGACGGCCGCCGCACCGTGCTGCGCGTGCGCGCCATGGATGCCGTCGGGCCGAACGACCTGCTCGCAGTGCGGCAGTTCACCGTGCACGGCCAGAAGATCCGGCGGCCCGACATCGTGCTGTTCGTCAACGGCCTGCCGCTGGTGGTGATTGAACTCAAGAACCCGGCCGATATCAACGCCGACATCGGCTCGGCCTGGAACCAGATCCAGACCTACAAGGCCGACATTCCGCAGCTGTTCTACTACAACCTGCTCAACGTCATTTCCGATGGCACGGTGGCGCGCTATGGGTCGCTGACGGCCGACCTGGGCCGCCATGCGCGCTGGCGCCTGCTGGACGGCAAGAAGGTTGCCCAAGGCCAGCTGGAGCTTGAGGTGTTGATCCGCGGCCTGCTGGCGCCCGCGACCCTGCTCGGCTTCTTCAACGGCTTTGTCGCGTTTGGCGGCGCCAACGGCGGCGCGACCACCAAGATCATCGCCCAGTGGCACCAGTACCACGGCGTGCTCAAGGCGGTGGAACGCGCCTCCGATGCACTGCTGCAGCGCAAGGACGGCAAGGGTGGCGTGATCTGGTTCACCCAGGGCTCGGGCAAGTCGCTGCTGGCGCTGTTCTACGTCATGGCCCTGCGCGACCGGCCTGAGTTCCAGAATCCGACCGTGGTGCTGGTCACCGATCGCAACGACCTCGACGGGCAACTGTTCGAGACCTTCGCCGACAGCCGCTGGTCCCTGCGGGCGACGCCCACGCAGGCCGACAGCCGCGAGGATCTGCGCGACAAGCTCTCGCAGGTGCCGGCGGGCGGCGTGTTCTTCACCACCATCAACAAGTTCGCGCCCGAGCCCGGCAAGACGGCGGTGCCGGTGCTGTGCGATCGGTCCAACGTCATCGTGATCGCCGATGAGGCCCATCGCACGCAGTACGGCTTCCGCGCCGACCTCGACACCCAGACCGGCCAGACCAGGTACGGCCTGGCCAAGTACATGCGTGATGCGTTGCCCAATGCCATCTATCTGGGCATGACCGGCACGCCGGTCAGCCTGGATGACCGCGACACGGAAGCGGTGTTCGGCACCTACGTCGACGTCTACGACATGATCGCCGCCCAGGAGGACGAGGCGGTGGTACCGGTGAGCTACGAGAGCCGGATCATCGCGCTGCGCTTCAACGAGGCCGAGAAGCAGGCGCTCATGGACGAGTTCCTGGAAGTCACTGTCGACGAGGACGAGGGCGAGCAGGGCAGGACGGTCAGTCGTCTGACCCGGCTCGAGACGCTTGCGATGGCGGAAGGGCGGCTGGCGACGTTGGCTGGCGACCTGGTGGCGCACTGGGAGGCCCGCAAGGAGTCCGTGGCCGGCAAGGCGATGATCGTGGCGATTTCCCGCGAGGCCGCGGTGCGCCTGTTCGAGGAGATCGTGAAGCTGCGGCCCGAGTGGAAGGGCGATGACATCACCGCCGGCCGGATCAAGGTGGTGATGACCGGCAACTCGGCCGATCCGCTGCATTTCCAGCCGCACCGCACCGACAAGCCCCAGCGCAAGCTGCTGGAGAAGCGCTTCAAGGACGCCGACGATTCTCTGGAGTTGGTGATCGTGCGCGACATGTGGCTGACCGGCTTCGACGCGCCGCCCGTGCACACGCTGTACGTGGACAAGCCGATGCAGGGCCACGGCCTGATGCAGGCCATCGCCCGCACCAACCGTATCTGGAAGGACAAGCCGGGCGGCCTGATCGTGGACTACATCGGCATCGGCGAGGAGCTCAAGCAGGCGATCAAGCAGTACACCAAGGACGCCGGCGCCGAGCGCGAGCCGGTGGACACCTCCGGACAGGCGCTGCGCATCCTGCTCGACAGCCTGGACGTGATCCGCAAGGAGTGCTTCCACGGATTCGACTACGTCGGCACGAGCGATCCCAAGCAGGCGCTGGCGCGACTGGGACCGGCAATGGAGCACATCCTTCAGGTCGATCCAGAGCCCGACGACAAGGGCCGCAATCGCGGCGTGCGGGCGTACCTGGACCAGGTCGCCAAGCTGACCAAGGCGCAGGCGCTGGCCGGCACGCTGGCGCCGGCCATGACCGTGCGCGAGGAGATCGCCTTCTTCCAGGCGGTGCGCGTGTGCCTGATCAAGCTCACCCGGGCCGGTGAGTCACGCTCCCGGCTGGAGAAGGAGGCGGCGCTGCGCCAGCTGGTGGCCAAGGGCGTGCTGGTCGAGGGCGTCAACGATGTGTTCGGCACCTTGGGGCTGAGCAAGCCGGATATTTCACTGTTGGACGAGAACTTCCTCGCCCAGATCCAGGCGATGCCGACCAAGAACCTCGCCGCGGAACTGCTCGAGCGCCTGATCGCCGACCAGGTGAAGGCCCGCGGCCAGAAGAACGCCATCCAGGCCAAGGAGTTCACCCAGAAACTGGAGGAGGCGATCGCCAAGTACCAGAACCGGGGCCTGACCACGGTCGAGGTGATCGAGGAACTGATCAAGCTGGCCAAGGAGATCAATGCGGCCAAGCCGCCGGATGGCATGTCGGAGGAGGAGTTCGCCTTCTACCAGGCGCTGATCGAGAACGAGTCCGCGGTGCGCGAGCTGGGGCACCCCGTGCTGCGCGCCTTGGCGCAGGAACTCACCGACAAGCTGCGCAGGAGCGCGACCATCAACTGGCAGAACCGCAAGTCCGCGCGCGCGAAGATGATGGCGATGGTGAAGGTGCTGCTCGCAAAGTACCGCTATCCGCCGGACCGCCAGCCGTATGCCATGGAAAAGGTCATCACCCAGGCCGAATTGCTGGCAGACACGTGGGCGTTGGAGGAAGCTGCCTGATTCCGGCGGAAGGCTTGAACCCGATCATTTCGCGCTGAACTTCTTGGCTTTCGTCAGGCCTATCGAGGTCGGTCCTACAATCTGAATAAGTTGCACGTGCGCTGCGCGAGCGAGGCATCCTGCTGATGGCCAGCGGCAACGTGGTGAACAACCTGCGCGCGATCGACTGGAAGCAGGAGGACCGCGGCTTCGACTGGGCGTACCGCTTCGACGAACGCGCGCGCGAGGTGCTGGCCGGGAGGCTCGGCGATGCCGCCTCGCTGGTCGCGCATCCGGATTACGCCATGGCCGCGCCCACGCCGGAGCACTTCCTGCCGGTGCGGTACGTCGCCGGTTTCGCCGCCGCCACCGGGCTGCCAATCGACGTGCCGGTGGAGGGGTATGCGTACGGGTCGCTCTCCATGACCTGCCACACGGTGGGCGTGCCCTGCCCGGAGACCGCCGAGGGCCTGCCCGGTGCGGCGCCGGTGGGGACCGACGTGCCGCCGGAGGCGAGCAACCTCTAGCGGGGGTGGGTCGCAGCTGCCGGCCGGTGGAACGACCCGTGCCCCGCGATGAGAGCGCTTGATCGCCGTACGGACTTGCTCTCGCGGGGCCTTGGTGCCCCATCACACCGACCTGCAGCCCCCGTCCTTACCCTCGCGCCGTCCGTCCCGCGAGGAACCCCCATGACCGACGAAACCCCCAAGACCCCGCTCGACCACGTCAACGACCTGGCCACCCAGCTCAAGGAAATGCGCCACTACTCGAAGAACAACGTCGAGTTGCTGACGGCGCAGTGGCTGAAGTTCGACGAGGGCAAGCTCAAGAAGCTCGGCGAGTCGAAGACCATCGAGGACCTGATGACCCGCCAGGGCGAGTTCCACGACGCGCTGGAGGCGGCGATCGCCGAACTGGACGCGCTGGCCGAGGAGCTGAAGCCGCCGCCGGACGCGGGCTGAGACGATCCGGCCAGGTCGGGCGCGTCGATGGCGTTGATCACGTCGCCGGTGCGCGGCGTGCCGGGGTGGCACTCGGCGGTCATCCCCACGCCAATGC
>JALZMP010000032.1 GCA_030858145.1 Pseudomonadota bacterium | reverse complement strand
CGCCAGGAAGGCGCTGTCGTCCAGTGCCTGCACCGTGGCCACGTCGCGGCTGGCAACGCCATGCACCAGCCCGTAATGGCGGTCGCCGCGCGGCAGCAGCGCGGTGGGGCCATCGTCGCCCATGCGCTCGTAGGCGGTGCCGTCCGCCGCGCGTTCGGCACCCAGCCGGGCGATGAACAGGCTATGCCGGTAGTCGTGTTCGTCGACGCCGATACCCAGCGCGTGGCGGACCTGGCTGCGGGTGCCATCGGCAGCGACCAGCAGTCGGGTGCGCAAGGTGTGCTCGCCTGTCGCATCCGCGATTCGGATCGCGCGAACGTCCGCGTCGTCTGCCTCCTCGACCAGGCCGACGAAGCGTGCCGGACGGTAGCGGACCAGGGTGTCCAGTTCGCCCAGCCGCGCCCCCAGTGCGATACCGAAATCGCGCGCCACCACCACCTGACCGAAAGCCTCGCGCCCGTAGTCGGCCGCGGCCAGCTTCAGCCGGCCGAAATCGCCCTGGCGGCTGACATGGATGCGGCGGATCGGACCGCCCGGTACCCGCAACTTCTGCAGCACGCCGAGCGCGGTGAGCGCATTGATGGTGGTGTCGGCGAAGCTGAGGTTGCGCTCGTCAAACACGGCCGGCAACGTGTCCGCGGGCGTGGCCTCGACCAGGCCCACGTCCAGGCCGAGCCCGTCCAGCGCGATTGCGAGACTGGCGCCGACCAGGCCGCCGCCGACAATCAACACGTCATGCAAATGCCCAGGCGCCATCCGGGCATGATAACGGCTGTCCACACCGCGTCCGCGCGGCTCCGCTAGAATGGCCGCCTGCCCGCACGTCGCAGTCCCGGAGCCCCGCATGACCCCCAGCGTCGCCCAGCGCGCCACCATCCTTGCCCTGCTCGCCGTCGCCCTCGCGGCCACGCGGCTGCACCATTTCGCGGCGATCCCGGATGCCTCGTGGGCGGTGTTCTTCATCGGCGGGTTTTACCTGCGCGACTGGAGCCGCTGGGCGTTTCCAGTGCTGATGGCGCTGGCGGTGCTAGTCGACTGGCTGGTGATCCGCGCCCAGGGCCTGAATTTCTGGCAGCACTACTGCGTCTCGCCGGCGTACTGGTGCCTGCTGCCGGCCTACTTCAGCCTCTGGGCAGGCGGATGGTGGCTGCAGCGCCGCGCGCCCGCGGTCGATCTGCGCACGCTGGGCCTGCTCGCTGCAGGCCTGCTGACGTCGGTCGTCGTCTGCCACCTGATCGCACAGGGCAGCTTCTACTGGATCGGCGGCAGCGTCGCCGAACCCACCCTCGCCGGCTGGTGGAAGAACTACAGCGATTGGCTGCCGGCCTACCTCGGCGTCACGGCGCTGTATGTCGGCATCGCGGCACTCGTGCACGTGGCGCTCGCCCGTGCCGCAATCATGCGCAACCCCGCGACTCGCGGGCTCTGAGCCGCGCAGGCGATGGGCAATCGTCTTTCGAAGATATACACCCGCACCGGCGACGATGGCAGCACCGGTCTCGGGGACGGCAGCCGTGTCTCCAAGGATTCCGCCCGCGTGTGCGCCTACGGCACCGTGGACGAGGCCAACTCCGCCATCGGCCTGCTGCTGGCGGCCGGCCTGCCCAAGGCCGTGCGGGCGCTGCTGACCACGGTCCAGCACCAGTTGTTCGACCTCGGCGGCGAGCTGTGCATCCCCGGCCACGCAGCGATCGAGGACGCCGACGTCGAGCGCCTCGAACAACAGCTCGACCAGCACAATGCCGCGCTGCCGGCACTGAAGGACTTCATCCTGCCCGGCGGCGGTGAGGCGGCAGCGCGTTGCCACGTCGCGCGCACCGTGGTACGCCGCGCCGAGCGCGCCGTGGTCACCCTGTCGCACCATGACGCCGTGCGCCCGCAGGCGATCCGCTACCTCAACCGACTCTCGGACCTACTGTTCGTGCTTGCGCGCGTGCTCGCGCGCAGCAGCGGCCACGGCGAGGTGCTGTGGGTGAGGGATCGCGACTAGCGGATGTCTTCGAGGAATCCGCTGCGATGCTGAGCGGGTGCCCCACAGCCGAGACGCATTGCCATGGACGGGAGCAATGATTGCTTCAGGAGTACTGGATTCCCCATGCCACTGCCCGTCTTCACCCACGACGCCTGCCTCGCCCACGACACCGGACCAGGCCACGCCGAACGACCGCAGCGGCTCGAGGCCGTGCTGCAGGCATTGCGAGAACGCATCCCCGACCTCGAGTGGTGCCAGGCGCCGCGCGCGACCCGGGGCCAGTTGCTGCGCGTCCACGCTGAAGAGTTGCTCCAGACCGTGCTCGAGACGCGTCCCACCGCGCGGATCCATCTCGATCCCGACACCCTCCTGTCCCCGGGCTCGGCCGAAGCCGGCCTGCGCGCAGCAGGGGCGGTGGTGGCGGCGGTGGATGCCGTCCTCGGCGACGAGGCCAAGGTCGCGTTCTGCGCGGTGCGGCCGCCGGGGCACCACGCCACCGCCCGCCACGCCATGGGCTTCTGCCTGTTCAACGGCATTGCGGTTGCCGCCGCGCACGCGCTGCAGCACCACGGCCTGGACCGGGTCTCGATTCTCGACTTCGACGTGCACCATGGCAATGGCACCCAGGCGATCTTCGAGGACGAACCGCGGGTGCAGTACCTGAGCTCGCACCAGATGCCGCTGTATCCGGACACGGGCGACCCCAAGGAGCGCGGCGTCGGCAATGTCTTCAATGCCGCACTGCCGCCCGGTGCGGGCAGTCGCCGCTTCCGCGAAGCCTGGCAGGAGCACCTGCTCCCGGCCATCGACGCCTTCGCGCCGCAATTGCTGCTCATCTCCGCCGGCTTCGACGCCCACTGGCGCGATCCCTTGGCCCAGCTCCAGCTCGACGCCGAGGATTACACCTGGATCACCGCGGAAATCCGCGCCTTGGCCGACCGCCATGCGTCCGGGCGCATCGTGTCGACCCTGGAAGGGGGCTACGACCTGCAGGCGCTGCGCGAGTGCAGCGTCGCGCATGTGGCTGGGTTGTGTGGGCGCGCGGAGCCCCTGAATGAATTGGAGGCTCCCTGACTCGCGGCTGGCGACGGCGTCCGGCCTGCAATCATCGGCATTGCCGCAGTACCCCGGATGCGGCAAGCTAGGGGCCGCTTCCGATCGACGGACCTCCGCGTGCGCCCAGTCCTCCGCCTGCTCCCGTTGCCGCTGTGCATCGCCTGTGCACTTGCCGCCCCGCCCCTGGCCGCACAGAGTGGCGACAAGCCGCCAAACTATGCCCTGTGTCCGGTCGAGGACGCGGTGCCGGCGTTCCCCGATGCGCCGGCCCCGCGCGGTGCCGCAGCGGATCGCGAGGACCAGCCGACCGACATCGCCGGCGACATCTTCGACGGTGTGGATGGCGAAACCGTGAACTACAGCGGCAACGTCACCCTGCGCCGCGCCGACCAGTTCCTGGCCGCCGACAACCTCAGCTACGACAGCGAGACCAACACCTACGTCGCCACCGGCAGCATCCGTTACCAGGACTCTGCACTTCGCGTCGAGGCCGAGCGGCTGGAAGGCGACCAGAACGACGACACCCACCGCGCGAGCAATGTGCGCTACCAGCTCACCGAACGCCGCGGCAGCGGGCGCGCGGACCGGATCGAGACCAAGGGTGCACAAGCCAGCTTCCATGGCGCGACCTATTCGACGTGCCCGCCCAGTGAGCGCTGGTGGGAATTGCGGGCTGGCCGCATCGACATCGACGACGAAACCGGCATGGGGGTGGCGCGCAATGCCACCCTGCGCGTGGGCAAGGTGCCGGTGCTGTACGTACCGTGGTTCGCCTTCCCCACCGATGACCGCCGCCGTAGTGGCCTGCTGTATCCCACTATCGGCCTCTCCAGCCGCAACGGCTTCGACTGGCGCCAGCCGATCTACCTCAACCTGGCGCCCAATTACGACATGACCCTGCGGCCGCGCCTGATGAGCAAGCGTGGCCTGCTGCTCGGGACCGATTTCCGCTACCTCACGGCCTCCGGGGCCGGGGTCTTCGACCTCGAGTTCCTGCCGTCCGACCGACTCGCGCGCGACGGCCGCCAGGAGGAGATCGACCTCGGCGTGCCGGCGGAGAACCGGCGCAAGGACGACCGAGGCCTGTTCCGCTACAACGGCCGCCAGAACCTGAGCCCGCTGTGGCAGGCGCGGGCCAACCTCAGCTGGGTCAGTGATCCGCGATACGTCGAGGATTTCAGCAGCAGCCTCGACGGCATCTCCAACTTCGCCCTGCAGAGCGATCTCGGCGTCTATGGCCGCGGCCGCAGCTGGGATGCGGGCGCGATGGCGGATTACTGGCAGCTCAGTGACTTCACCCTGCGCGATGCCAACCTGCCGTTCAATCGCCTGCCACGGCTGTTCGGTCGCTGGGAGGAGGCTTATCGGCCGTGGCTGGTCCCCGGCTTCGACGGCGAACTGGTGCGCTTCCAGCACACCGATTCCGCCACGCGTCCCGGCGGCAGCCGTCTGGACCTGAAACCTTCCATCAGCTTCCCGATCGAAGGCGCGGCCTGGTTCGTGCGCCCCACCTTTGCCTGGCGCTACACCGGGTACGCCCTCGACCGCGACCTCGCCGCCGCGATCGCGGCGCAGAACGGCAGTAGCGTGGTCAACACCTCGCCCTCGCGCAACCTGCCGATCGCCACGTTCGATGCCGGCGTGTTCTTCGACCGCCACACCACCTGGCGTGGAGACCGCTACCTGCAGACACTGGAGCCGCGGCTGTTCTACCTCAATTCGCCTTTCCGCGACCAGAGCGATTTCCCGCTGTTCGATACCCAGCCGCTGACCTTCAGCTACGGCTCCCTGTTCCGGGACAACCGTTATTCGGGCGCCGACCGCCAGGCCGATGCCGACCAGCTGACCCTGGCCGTGACCACGCGCCTGATCAGCGAGGACGATGGCCGCGAGAAACTCGCCGCCAGCTTCGGCCAGATCCGTTACTTCGACGACTCGCGTGTGGTGGTGCCGGGCGAGGTGCCGCTGGAGCGCGGCAGGTCGGCCTGGATCGCGGACGCCAACTACGCCATCAACGACCGCTGGAACATCAGCGCCACCTACCAATGGGACCCCAAGTTCCGCCGCGAGGACCTGGCCAGCCTGCGCACGCGCTATTTGATCGGCGACGACGGCATCGTCAACTTCAGCTACCGCAATCGCCGCGACCTGCTGCAGCAGGTGGATTTCTCGTTCCTGTATCCGCTGACCCCGGCGTGGAGTCTGATCGGCCGCTATTACTACTCGCTCCAGGACAGGCAACTGCTCGAAGGCATCGCCGGCGTGCAGTGGGACAGCTGCTGTCTGGCGGTGCGCCTGGTGGGCCGTCGCTACCTGCGCAATCGGATCGGAGATCTGAACGACGCCATTCAGCTGGAGATCGAACTCAAGGGCCTGGGCTCCGCCGGACCCGACACAGAGCGCCGCCTGCGCCGTGCTATCCTCGGTTACTACCGCGAGGACCTCTACCTCGTGCCGCCGCCGGAAGTGCGAAGCGGCGACAATCCCCCCGAGCCCGATCCCCTGCCATGACCACACCGACACTTTCCGTGCGCGCCCTCCTGCTTGCCCCGTTGCTCGCCCTCGCGCTTCTCTGGATCCTGCCTGCCCAGGCGCAGGACCCGCAGCCACTCGACGGCATCGCCGCGGTGGTCGACGAGGACGTGATCCTGCGCAGCGAGCTCGATCGCGCCGTCGCCAACATCCTCGCCCAGTACGCGGGCCAGCAGGAGCAGCTGCCACCACCCGAGGTGCTGCGCCGACAGGTGCTGGAGCGGTTGATCCTGGTGCGCCTGCAGACCGCGCGCGCGCAGTCCACGGGCGTGCGCATCAGCGACGAGGAGGTGGATGCCGCCATCACCAACATCGCCCGCCAGAACGACGCGAGCCCCGAGCAGCTGCGCCAGCAGCTGGCGCGCGACGGTCTGTCCTTTGCCGACTTCCGCAGCTCGATCCGCGACGAACTGCTGATCCAGCGGCTGCGCCAGCGCTTCGCGCAGAGTCGCATCAGTGTCAGCGACGCCGAGGTCGATGCCGCACTCGCCGCGCAGACAGGTGGGGTCCAGTACCGCCTCGCGCATATCCTGGTCGGGCTGCCGGAAGGCGCCACCCCGGAACAGATCACCACCGCGCAGCAGAAGATCGACGGCGTCAAGGCACTGATCGACCGCGGCGAGATGGCGTTCTCCGCCGCTGCCGTACGCTATTCGGACAGCCCCAATGCGCTCGAAGGCGGCGACCTGGGCTGGCGCAGCCTGGACGAGATCCCGGCGGCCTTCTCCGGCACCGTTCGCAGCCTGCAGCCAGGCCAGATCATCGGCCCGCTGCGCGGCCCCAGCGGCTTCCAGCTGCTGCAGATGGTCGACACGCGCGACGGCACCCAGGCCACCGCCGGCACGGTCACCGAGTACCAGGCCCGGCACATCCTGGTGCGTACCGATGGCGACACCAGCGACAGCGCGGCGCGCGCCCGGATCGACACCCTGCGCGCGCGCATCAGTGGCGGTGCCGACTTCGCCGAGGTCGCGCGCGAGCATTCCGGAGACACGGTCAGCCGTGAGCGTGGCGGTGATCTGGGCTGGTTCACCCAGGACCAGTTCGGCCCCGAGTTCGGCGGCCAGGTCGCGGCACTGCAGGACGGCCAGGTGTCCGCACCGTTCAAGACCCAGACCGGCTGGCACATCGCGCAACGCACCGGCGTGCGCCAGGCCAGCGCCAGCGACGACAACCGCCGCGCGCAGGTGCGCGAGACCATCGGCCAGCGCAAGCTGGAGGACGAGTGGAACCGTTACCTGCGCGAGATGCGCGGTGAGGCCTACGTAGACA
>JALZMP010000026.1 GCA_030858145.1 Pseudomonadota bacterium | reverse complement strand
TCCGCCGCCCCGGCGGGCATCTTCTGCGGCGCGCTGCTCGCGCGCCTCCTTGAAGATCTCGCTGATGCTGTCGCCGGAGCCGTCGTCCTCGCCCGCAGCGCCCGGCACCGCTGCGCGCGGCGTGCGCGGCAGCGCGGTCAGCAGTTCCGAGGTCACCGGTTCGACCGGGATCTTCTGCGCGATGAAGGCCTCGATGTCGGGCAGGCCCTGTGCGTAGCGCTCGCAGGCGAAGCTGATCGCGTCGCCCTCCGCGCCCAGCCGCGCGGTGCGGCCGATGCGGTGCACGTAGTCCTCGGCGTCGAACGGCAGATCGTAGTTGTAGACGTGCGAGACGCCATCGATGTGCAGGCCACGCGCGGCGACGTCGGTGGCCACCAGCAATTCGAGCTGGCCGGCCTGGAACTTCTTCAGCAGCGACTCGCGCTTCTTCTGCGGCACGTCGCCCGAGAGCACGCCGACCCGGTAGCCGGCGCGCTCCAGCGCCCGTGCCACCCGCTCCACAAAGGCCTTGGTGTTGACGAAGACCATGGTGCGCGCGCCCTCGCTGCGCGACAGCAGGCCCAGCAGAAGCTTGATCTTCTCGTCGTCGGCCGGGAAGTACATCAGCTGGCGGACCTTGGCGTTGGTGATGAACTCGGTCTCGACGACGATCTTCTCGGGCTCGTTCATGTGCTCGTAGGCGAGCTCGAGCACGCGGTGCGACAGGGTCGCGGAGAACAGCAGGGTCTGGCGCTCGGTGCGCGCGGGCATCCTGCGCAGCAGGAAGCGGATGTCCTTGATGAAGCCGAGGTCAAACATGCGATCGGCCTCGTCGAGCACGCAGGTCTCGCAGGCATGCAGGCTGACCACCTTGTGCTGCTTGACGTAGTCGATCAGCCGGCCGGGGGTGGCGATGATCACGTCCACGCCGTGCTGTAGGAGTTCGCGCTGCTTGTCGTAGTCGACGCCGCCGTAGACCAGGGCGAAGCGCAGGCCGAGCTCGTTGCCGAACTTCACCGCGTCCTTGTGGATCTGGATCGCCAGCTCGCGGGTGGGCGCCAGGATCAGCGCGCGCGGGTCTTCGGGCTTGCGCTCGGCCAGCGCCGGGCGGGTGAGCAGCCGGTTGATCACCGTGATCAGGAAGGCCAGCGTCTTGCCGGTGCCGGTCTGCGCCTGGCCGGCGACGTCGCGCCCGGTCAACGCGATCGGCAGGGTCAGCGCCTGGATCGGGGTGCAGCGGGTGAAGCCTGCGGACTCGAGCCCGGCCAGCAGCGTGGGATGCAGGTCGAAGGAGGAGAAGGTGATGTCGGTAAGGGGCTTGTCACTCATGCGGGGTCGAGACTCTGCGCGGCGTGGCGCGCTTGCGTGGAAGGCGGCAGCCAAGCAGACTGCGCGAGCGGATCGGGAAGAGGCGGAGCGGTCCGGATCGACCGTTTCGAGGCCGGGCCGGGCCGGGACAGCTGGACCGGGCTCGGTGTTGAATCCAGCCGCCAATCGCCCCAGTTTAACAGTTCATGCAGGCGCCAGCGCCCGAACGGGCGCGGCCATCGACAGGAGAATCCTTTGAGCGAGCACGTCATCCACGCCACCGACGCCGACTTCGACGAGGCCGTGCTGGCGTCCGAGGAACCGGTGCTGGTCGATTTCTGGGCGCCCTGGTGCGGCCCCTGCAGGATGATTGCTCCGGCGCTCGACGAGCTGGCCCAGACCTATGCCGGCCGCGCCAGGGTGGTGAAGATCGACATCGACCAGAACCAGGCGACGGCGCTGCGCTACCACGTGCGCTCGATCCCGATGCTGCTGCTGTTCAAGGGCGGCCAGGTCCAGGCCACCCAGATCGGCGCCGTCGGCAAGGCCCAGCTCGCGCAGCTGATCGACAAGGCGCTGTAGTCCCGACGTCGTCACCGCTGCCTAAGGCGAGTCCGGACATGTGCCGGACTCGCGATGTCTTATCGAGTCCATGGATGGACTTGATCAGACCTTCCCTAGTACCCGCATGTGTCGCGTTGGGCCACCACCAGATGATTTCGGGGCGATCCAGGCAAACGCCCAGCCAGCCATTCCGGGCGCCTGACCCGGGTGCTGCGGGGCTTGGCGCACCAAGCGAGTATCGGCGAGCGACTGCGC
>JALZMP010000149.1 GCA_030858145.1 Pseudomonadota bacterium | reverse complement strand
CCGGATGCCTTTGCCAGCTCGGTCAGCGCGACCTGGGTGCGTTGCAATGCCCAGCGCGAGGCCAGCAGGCCCCCGTCCTTGGCGCTGTCGGAATATCCCAGCATCACGGTCTGCCGGTCGCCGCGGGCGCGCAGATGGGCGCGATAGACGAGGTCTTCGAAGAGTTCGCGCATCACCGCAGGCGCGGCCTCGAGGTCGGCGACGGTCTCGAACAGCGGCGCCACGTCGAGCGGCACCGCGCCCTCCTCCATGCAGCCCGCGATCCTCGCCAGCGCCAGCACCGCCAGCGCATCCGCCGCGCTGCGGCTCATGCTGACGATGTACAGGCCGATGGCGTGGACACCGTAGCGACGGCGCGCCTCAAGCACCGCTCGGAACACCGCCAGCGTCGAACTCGCCACTTCACTGCCGTTGTCCTCAGCTTTCGCCGTTGCGCCGTCGATCAGCGCGTGCAGCCGCACGACGCGCGCGCCGGCAGCACGCTCGGCCCAGTCCGGGTCGCCGTCGATCGCGGCCACGGCTTCGTCGTGCCAGGCCGAATCCTGGCGCAGGTCGAGTGTGGCCAGATGAAAGCCGAAGGCCTGCATCCGCCGCATCACCCTGCGCAGCGAGAAGCGCCCGGCATGCTCGCCCTTGTGGCGCGCCAGGCTGGCGTCGATCAGCGCGAGGTCGGCGAGTACGGTGTCGACGTCGGTGTAGCCCCCTTCGCACCGGCCATCGCTCGCCTGCAACCGTGCGCGCATCAACTCCAGCCATTGCCTGTAAGGCATGTCCGACTGCCGCGGGTTGGCCGGCGGCGCGTTGGGCAACAGGGTCCGGTACTCGTCAATCCTCGCGTCGATGGTGGCATCGATGCCGACCCGGTCCCGGGTCTGCGTGAGTACGCCGGCGAGCCGGTGCAGGTCGCTGCGGTAATTGCCCAGCACCTGCGTCCGCTGCGCCTCGAGTGCGGCGAGGATCGTCTCGGCGCCGACGTTGGGATTGCCGTCCATGTCGCCGCCGACCCAGGTAGCGAAGCGCAGCAGCGGCGGCAGTACCGGCCGCTCACCGTAGACGCGCTCGATGGCGTCGGCAAAGGCTTCGTGGAACACCGGCAACACGCGATACAGCACCTCCCCCAGGTAGAAGCCGACGTGTTCGCGCTCGTCGGCGACGGTCGGACGCGTCGGCGGCGTTTCCGAGGTCTGCCAGGCCGCGGTCAGTGCAAGGCGAATGCGCGCGAGGTCGGCATGGCGTTCGATCGGGGTCCGCGCGCGGTCGATGTCGGCGACCAACCGGCGCACGACCTCGTGCTCCTTTTCCAGCAGCGCTCGGCGCACCGCTTCGGTGGGGTGCGCGGTGAACACCGGCTCGATGCACAGGCGCGGCAGCAGGTCCGCGAACGCGGCGTAGCCCACGCCCGCGTCACGCAGCTCGGTGAGCACGGCCTCGAAGCCGCCCGGCTGCGGCGCGCTGCCCGTACGTTGGTAATCGCGACGGCGCCGGATTCGATGCACGCGCTCGGCGAGGTTGGTGGCGCCGAAGTAGGCCGCGAAGGCGCGGATCAGTGCATCGGCGTGCTGCAGCGGCACCTGCGCCAGTTCAGCGCCGAGCGCGTCCGCCGGCTCCCCCTGCTCGCGGCGAGCGATCGCCGCGCGGCGCATCGACTCGACCTGCGCCAGGAATTCGGGCGACGCCTGCTCGGCGAGCATGTCGCCGACCATGGTGCCAAGCTCGCGCACGTCGTCGCGCAGCAGCGCGTCGCTGTCGGCGAAGTCGAGGCCTTCGCGCAACGGGAAGTCGCTGGTGTCGGTGACATTCATCTGGCCAAGGCTAGCGCGTTAGCCCTTGCGCGCGCCATGGCCAACACGGCGAGTGCAGTGCATATCGCAAGCAAGGGCAATCCCTGCAACCAGCCGACACGTCGCAGTCGGCCGGGAAAGTCATCCGCAGCGGTTCAATACGCGAACTCTCGGAACACGTGGTCGATGTCGCCGCCCCACTGACCATGGAACAGCGCCAGCTTGCGCTCGGCCGGGGTCTCGTCGGCCTCGGCGAACTCGATCAGCGGGGTGAGGAAGTGGCGCTCGTCGCTGCCGTGCGCGCTCAGGCGGTTGCGGCGCTGCAGGCCGGCGGCGGAGATCTTCAGCGCCTCCAGCGCCAGGTCGCGCAGGGTGCCGCCGCGGAACGGCGTCTTCAGCGCCAGCCGCGGCACCTCGTCGCGCAGATGGTTGCGCTCGATGAGGCTGAAGCCCCTGACCAGATCCCAGGCGGCATCCAGCGCGGCATCGTCGTAAAGCAGGCCGGTCCAAAACGCCGGCAGCGCGCACAACCGGTTCCACGGCCCGCCGTCGGCGCCGCGCATCTCCAGGTACTGCTTCATCCGCACTTCCGGAAAGGCGGTGGTCAGGTGGTCGGACCAGTCGCGCAAGGTCGGCAAGGCGCCGGGAAGCGCGGGCAGCCGGCCCTGCATGAAATCGCGGAAGCTCTGGCCGCTGGCGTCGATGTAGGTACCGTCGCGATAGGAGAAGTACATCGGCACGTCGAGGATGTAGTCGACGTAGCGCTCGTAGCCGAAGCCGTCCTCGAACACGAAATCGAGCATGCCGGTGCGGTCGGGGTCGGTATCGGTCCATATGTGCGAGCGGTAGCTGAGGTAGCCGTTGGGTCGCCCTTCCGCGAACGGCGAGTCGGCGAACAGGGCCGTGGCCACCGGCTGCAGCGCCAGCGAGACGCGGAACTTCCTCACCATGTCCTCTTCACTGGCGAAATCCAGGTTGACCTGCACGGTGCAAGTGCGGGTCATCATGTCCAGTCCCAGCGCCCCGACCTTCGGCATGTAATCGCGCATGATCTGGTAGCGGCCCTTGGGCATCCACGGCATCTCTTCGCGCCGCCACTTGGGCTGGAAGCCCATGCCGAGGAAGCCCAGGCGCAGTTCGTCGGCCACGGTCTTGACCTCGTAGAGGTGCGAGCCAACTTCGCTGCAGGTCTGGTGGATGGTCTCCAACATCGCGCCGGAGAGCTCGAGCTGGCCGGCCGGCTCCAGCGTCACCGAGGCGCCGTCCTTCAGCAGGGCAATCGTGCGCCCGTGCTCGGTCACCGGTTCCCAGCCGAAGCGGGTCAGGCCAGTGAGCAGGGCCTCGATGCCGCGCTCGCCGTCGAACGCCGGTGGCCGCAGGTCGTCGAGGCGGAAGCCGAACTTCTCGTGCTCGGTGCCGATGCGCCAGGCGGGCCTGGGCTTCTCCCCCGCCGCGAGGTAGGCCACCAGCTGGTCGCGCGAGGTGATCGGAGTGTCGGCGACGTGACTGGGGCTGGACATGCGGACTGCTCGGCAGGACGTGGGCAATCGACGAGCGTGCGGCCGCCGATAGCAGCCCGGCACTATAACGGCCGAGCCCCCGCGCAGCGTGTCGCTGGTGGGATGGAGCGGTTCTGCACGTCGATGCGGGGATGCCTCAATCCCAACCCGCCAGCTGGCCGCGATCCAGCTCCGCGACCTCGAACTCGGCCGTGCGCGTGCCGCCGGCCTTGACCGGGAACGTGATCGCGATCCGTTGCGCGTCACGCGTCATCCGCCACAGCGCGCGCTGGTCGTCGATGAACATGGCGATGGCCTCGTCGGTCTTCGGCCGGTTGGCGGCCATGCGCTTCGGCGCCGCATCGTCGACGGTCACCTGCACGCGGCAGCTGCCATAACAATCGAAGTCGCCAGCCTGCAGCACCAGGTAGCTGCTGCGTCCCCACGACGGATGGTCGCGGAAGATCAGCCGCACCGGCCTCTTGCCGCTGCCGTCCGTGTCGACGTCTTCATGGGCGAAGATCGATGCCGACCGCTGCTGCCCGCCCTTCACAGACTCGATGTTGTACGCCCACAGCGCGGCCAGCCGCCGCTGCTCGCGCGCGGCATCGGCGCGTTCCCGGGCCTCGGCATGCAGCGGGCGGATCCGCGCCGCGGCGGCGCTGTCCGGGTGTTGCGCCAGCAGCACATCGCCCTGCGCCTTGGCCAGCGG
>JALZMP010000181.1 GCA_030858145.1 Pseudomonadota bacterium | reverse complement strand
CGGCGAACACGCTGACGATGCCGCGCTTGTACAGCTCGTAGGTGGCGATGTTGACCGGGTTCAGTGGCTGGAACTTGCCGGAGGAGCCCCAAGAATTGCTGGTCACGCGGATCGGCGCGCCATAGCTGAACTGGTTGGTCGCCGCGTAGTCGAGGCCGCCGACCGCATCGAGGATGAACAGCACGGCCCCGGAGCCGTAGCCGACCAGCTGCGCGCCTGGTGCGACGCCGCGGTACAGGCCGTTGGAGCGCTGCCCGGTGCCGCCGATGGTGCCGGCGACGTGGGTGCCGTGGCCGGAGCCGAGGTCAGAGTTGGGCTGGTCCTCGAGGTAGGTCATCGGCACCAGGCCGGGCCTGAAGTCGGCGGCGATCTCGGCGAGGATGTTCTGCGGCGCCAGCACGTTCTGCACCACGTGGCGGCCGAGCTTGAGGTCCTCGTGGGTGGCATCGACGCCGGAGTCGTTGACCAGCACGGTCACGCCGGCGCCGCTGAAGGGAATCGCGCGCCCGTAATCGCCCGGATTCTGCACCGCGCGCTCGGCGCCCGAGACTTGGCGCTGCTCCTTGTTGAAATAGCGCAGCGGTGCGTTCCAGTAGATCGAGGCCACGTCGTCGCGCTTGGCCAGCGCGCGGATCTCGGCGGGTGTGGCGACCGCGCCGGCAATCGGCAGGGTGCGCATGGTGATGCCCTTGACGATGCCCAGGGCCTGCAGCGCGGAGACCTGCGCCGGGCTGACCGGGCCGGACTGCTTGTAGCTGACCACCACCTGCAGCTCGTCGGCCGCGGCTGCGGCGTTTAGGCGCGAGACCAGTTCGGGGTCGAGGTGGGCATCGGCCAGGGCCACGCCGCTGGCAAGCAAGCCGGCGGCGATGGCGCAGATCTTGAAGCGGACGCTGCGTGTGGGTTTCGAGGACGCCACGGTCGAGCACTCCGGATCATCCACGGGAGTGAATGCTTGCCTGGAGTATTGGCGCAGGTTTGGCGGGCAGCCATCCGTGCTTCTGCCCAGCAGGCGCGGGGGGAAACACCCATGGCCGTTGTTGCGGTGCACAAGCGGCAGGCTGAAGTGTATTCAGACATCCAGCATCCACTTACCCGTTACAATCGTCATCAGACTGCGTAGGGCCCTTCAGGGCCCTTCAAACCTGCCTCGTGGGTGAAACCCCCTACAGACCGGGCCGCTGCAGTCTTTATGCTGCGTTGTTGCACTGCATGGGATAGTCGTCACATCCGCCCTACCTTCCCACGCGACATGGACCGCGACCGATCCGCCCAAACAAGGGGCCCTGCCGATATGAAGAAGCTCGTCTCGTCGATTCCACGCCTGCTGGTGCTGGTGTCATTGCTGTGCATGGCATCGCTGGCCTCGGCGCAGACCGTGCCGGTGTCGGTTGACGTCAACGGTCAGGTGGCCACCATCCGCGTCGGTTCCGTTGCGTCGCCGGTCGCGGACCTGACACTGACCTTCGATGACGCCACCGGCCTGAGCGCATCCAGCCTCGGTGTCAGTGCGCAGCTGGTCAACCCGGCCGATCCGGGGCTGCTGGCACGCCTGTCCGATGCGCAGTTGCTGCAACTCGATGGCGCATTCCCGCTGCTGGTGACCATCGAGCCTCCCGCTGCCCAGGGGCTGAAGTTCAACCGTACCGTGCGCGTGGAAGTACACACGCACGCGCTGGCCTACAGCGTCGGCAGCTTCTACCGCCTGTTCAAGGCGCCTGTAGGCGGCCAGTTCAGCGACATCACCGACGAGATCGCGCCTGGGAGCGTGCGAGCGCGCGGCACCACCAGCGGGTTCTCGCAGTTCCTGGTGCTGACCGACCTGCGCCGGAGCGACGTCGTGGTCGCAGGGAAGTTCGCCGCCGTGCGGGCCACCCTCGCCACCCTGCCGTCGGCCGAGCGTGAGCCCCTGGCGGCGCTGCTCGCCAGTGCAGAGGCCGCCGTGGCCGGCGAGGATTACGTGGCCGCCGGCAACAGCCTGGATGCCTTCCGCGCCCGCGTGGCCGCCCGCGCGGGCACGGGCATCGACCAGCAATGGCGTGCCGGTGGAGCCCTGTCCAATCCGGCCGGCGCGCTGCTGGCGGGTGCGGCGACCTTGAAGTTCAGCATCGCCTATCTGCGCGATTACGGCCTCTAGCAGCGGCCAGCGCAGTCGCACGGCTGCCGCGCCGGCCGCCCACGCGGTCCCCGTGATCATATGACACCTGAGGGCGCCGGCCGGCGCCCTCAAGCCGTCCGGCGGGAGCTGCCGTCTGCGCTCCAGGGGCGGACGCTCATTGCGCGTTAAGATTCGACGCATGCCCGCGCGCATCACCGCCTATCTCCCGGAGCAACCGGCCCAGACCTGCCTGTTGAAGGACGGTGATGTCCTGCAGGTCGGCCGCGGCGAGGATTGCGACCTGCGGCTCGACCATCCCTCGATCTCCCGCCGCCACGCCGAATTCCGACAGGAGCACGATGGCAACTGGGCCTTGCGCGACCTCGACAGCAAGAACGGCTGCCACGTCGCCGGTGTCGCGGTGACGCGGAGCCCTCTCACAGGCAATGCCTGGCTGCGGCTGGGCGATGTCTACTGCGAGTTCGAGCTCCTTGACGCGGCCGGCAGCGCCGCGGCCGAGTTGCGGCTTCAGGCACGGCGCACGCGGGCCACGGCGCTGACGGTGGGACTGCAGCATGCCGGCGGCTTTTCCGCGCTGCTCGATAGCAGCCTGCGCGCGGTGATCGAGCTCGCGCAGTGCGAGCGCGGTTTTCTGCTGTTGCGCGACCGGGAGGGCGCGGGGGACGGGTTTTCGATCCGTGCGCGCCATGCCATCGAGCCCGACCAGGTCTGCGCGGCTGGCTTCTCCGGAAGTGCAGGTGCGGTCCAGCGGACCCTGCGCGACGGCGCGACGGTAGTGGCCAATGACATCGGCAACGACGCCTGGCTGTCCACGCGCGCCTCGGTCATCGCCGGCGGCCTGCGCGCGCTGGTGTGCCTGCCACTGCGCGAGGACGAACGCACCCTGGGCGCGATCTACGCCGACCGCAGCAGCCCCGGCGCCCCGATCACCAGCCTCGATCTCGAACTGCTGGAGGCATTCGCCGAGCGCGCCGCACTCTACATCGCCGCGCGCCGCGCCAGCGACGTGCTCGCGGCCGCTGCGGCGCCACGC
>JALZMP010000175.1 GCA_030858145.1 Pseudomonadota bacterium | reverse complement strand
GCGTGGCGCGTGATGCGACCAACCACACATCACGGTCTGGCTCTGCGCTGCGTTCACCTCGCAACGGGACTTCCTTTCGGGTCCGGCACAGGCGCACTGCCATGATCGGTCGCCTGCGCGGCACCCTGATCCACAAGCAGCCGCCATGGCTGGTGGTCGACGTCCATGGTGTGGGCTATGAGCTGGAGGCGCCGATGAGCACCTTCTACGACCTGCCGGCAGTCGGCGGCGAGGTGGCGCTGTTCACCCACCACGCGCAGAAGGAGGACAGTGTGGCGCTGTACGGCTTCCTGCACGAGTCCGAGCGGCGGTTGTTCCGCGACGTGCAGCGGGTCAGCGGCATCGGTGCCAGGATCGCACTGGCGGTGCTCTCGGGAGTGAGCGTCGAGGAGTTCGCGCGTCTGGTGCAGACCGGCGATGTCGCAGCGCTGACCCGGGTGCCGGGCATCGGCAAGAAGACCGCCGAGCGGATGGTGGTGGAGCTGCGCGACCGTGCCGCCGACCTGGCCCTGGGCACCACCAGCGTCTTCGGCGCCGTGCCCGCCGACCCGCTGTCAGAAGCCACCATCGCCCTGCAGCAACTCGGCTACAAGCCCGTGGAGGCGCAACGCATGGCGCGCCAGGCGCAGGCCGAGGGCGACGGCCCCGAGGCCATCATCCGCAAGGCGCTACAGTCCGCGCTGCGTTGACGCCCCGCGCGCGGCCCGATCCCCATGTCCAGCACCACCACGCACAGCGCCCCACCGCCGGCAAAGGCCGGGCAGGGCCACGGCCGCATCGGCCTGTTCGGGCTGGCCGTGGGCGCGGTCGGAGTGGTGTTCGGCGACATCGGCACCAGCCCGCTGTACACGATCCGCGAGGCCTTCAGCCCGACCTATGGACTGGTCGCCGACCACGACACCGTGCTCGGCGTGCTGTCGATGGTGTTCTGGTCGCTGATGCTGGTGGTGACCCTGAAGTACGTCACCATCATCATGCGCGCCGACAACGAGGGCGAGGGCGGGATCATGGCGTTGATGGCGCTGGCCCAGCGCAGCCTGCCGAAGAACTCGCGTTCCGGGTACCTGGTCGGCATCTTTGGCATCTTCGGCGCGTCGCTGTTCTTCGGCGACGGCGTGATCACCCCGGCGATCTCGGTGCTGTCGGCGGTCGAAGGCCTGGAAGTGGTCGCGCCGCAGTTCAACGCCTGGATCGTGCCGGTGACGGTGCTGGTGCTGATCAGCCTGTTCGCCACCCAGCGCTTTGGCACCGCCAGGGTCGGGCGGGTGTTCGGCCCGGTCACCGTGGTCTGGTTCCTGGCGCTGGCTGCGCTGGGGATCATGAACATCCTGCACGAGCCCGAGGTGCTGCAGGCGATCAATCCGGTCTGGGCGGCGCGCTTCTTCGTTGATCACAGCTTCGGCGGCATCTTCATCCTCGGCGCGGTGGTGCTGGCGGTGACCGGCGGCGAGGCGATCTATACCGACATGGGCCATTTCGGCGCCAAGCCCATTCGCTATGCCTGGTATTTCTTCGTGCTGCCGTCGCTGATGCTCAACTACCTGGGCCAGGGTGCGCTGGTGCTGGAGGATCCGCTGGCGATCCGCAATCCCTTCTACATCGGCGTGCCGGAGTGGGCGCGCTGGCCGATGCTGGCACTGGCCACGGCCGCGACCGTGATCGCGTCGCAGGCGGTGATCACCGGCGGCTTCTCGGTGGCGCGGCAGGCGATGCAGCTGGGCTACGTCCCGCGCATGCGTATCATGCACACCTCGAGGGAAACCATCGGCCAGATCTACATCCCGGCGATCAACTGGTCGATGATGGTGATCGTGATCGGCCTGGTGCTGGGCTTCGGCAGCTCCGCCGCGCTGGCGACGGCCTATGGCGTGTCGATGTCGCTGACCATGCTGATCGACACCCTGCTGCTGGTGATCGTGGCCCGCGCGCTGTGGCCGCGCTGGCGTCTGTGGGTGCTGCCGCTGTGCGTGGTGTTCTTCGTCATCGATCTGGCCTTCGTGGTCGCCAATGCCGCCAAGGTCCTGCAGGGCGGCTGGTTCCCTGTGGTGCTGGGCATCGTGCTGTTCACCCTGCTCAGGACCTGGCGCCACGGCCGCCAGCTGCTGCACGATGAGATCCGCAAGGACGGCATCCGGCTCGACAGCTTCCTTCCCGGGCTGATGCTGGCGCCCCCGGTGCGGGTACAGGGCACTGCGATCTTCCTGACCGCCGACGTCGGCGTGGTGCCGCACGCGCTGCTGCACAACCTCAAGCACAACAAGGTGCTGCACGAGCGCAACGTGTTCCTGACCGTGGAAACACTGGCCACCCCGTATGCGCCCGTGGGCCGGCGGCTGAAGATCGAGCCGATCGGCGACGACTTCCACCGCGTGCTGGTGCGCTTCGGCTTCATGGAGACCCCGGACGTGCCGCTGGCGCTGATGCGCTCGTGCGATGACGGCGGGATCTATTTTGACCCGATGGACACCACCTATTTCGCCAGCCGCGAGACCGTTGTGCCCGGAGCGCGCCGGGGGATGCCGGTGTGGCGCGATCGGCTGTTCGCAATCATGCACCGCAATGCCGCGCCGGCGACCGGCTTCTTCCACATTCCCGGCAACCGGCTGGTGGAGCTGGGCTCGCAGGTGGAGATTTGAAGGGCCGGGGAACGGAAAAGGAGAATCGCGAATCGAAAACGCGCCGCAGCCCGGTGCGGGGTCGGTTCGTTGCTGCCTGGATGTGCGAGCATGCGCACGGGTTCCTGCATTTCACCATTCCCGATTCCCGATTCCAGATTCGCGGCTCTACATGACAGAAGAACGCATCATTGCCGCCGTAGCGACCGAGGAAGACGACGCCGTCGAGGCCTCGATCCGCCCCAGACGCCTGGACGAATACCTCGGCCAGCAGCCGGTGCGCGAGCAGATGGCGATCTACATCGAGGCGGCGAAGCGGCGCGGCGAGGCGATGGACCACGTGCTGATCTTCGGCCCGCCGGGGTTGGGCAAGACCACGCTGTCGCATGTCATCGCCAACGAACTCGGCGTGAACCTGCGCATGACCTCCGGCCCGGTGATCGAGAAGGCGGGCGACCTCGCCGCGCTGCTGACCAACCTGCAGCCGCATGACGTGCTGTTCATCGACGAGATCCACCGCTTGTCGCCGGTGGTCGAGGAGGTGCTGTACCCGGCGATGGAGGACTTCCAGATCGACATCATGATTGGCGACGGTCCGGCCGCGCGCTCGATCAAGCTCGACCTGCCGCCGTTCACCCTGATCGGCGCCACCACCCGCGCCGGCCTGCTGACCGCGCCGCTGCGCGACCGCTTCGGCATCGTCCAGCGGCTCGAGTTCTACAGCACTGCCGACCTGGCACGCATCGTCAGGCGCTCGGCGAAGATCCTTGGCATCGACTGCGCCGGCGAAGGTGCCGACGAAATCGCGCGCCGTGCCCGCGGCACCCCACGCATCGCCAACCGCCTGCTGCGGCGGGTGCGCGACTTCGCCCAGGTGCGCGCGGACGGGCACATCGACCATGCGGTGGCCAGGTCGGCGATGCAGATGCTGCAAGTGGACCCCGAGGGTTTCGACGACCTCGACCGCCGGCTGCTGCGGCTGATCATCGAGAACTTCGACGGCGGCCCGGTGGGGGTCGACTCGCTGGCCGCGGCGCTCTCCGAGGAGCGCGGCACGCTGGAGGACGTGATCGAGCCCTACCTGATCCAGCAGGGCTTCCTGGTGCGCAGCGCGCGCGGGCGGATGGCCTCGCACAAGGCCTACCGGCACCTCGGGCTGCAGCCGAAGGCGGCCGCGCAGGATCTGTTTGTCCATGCCTCGCCTGACCTCGCGGCCCGGAATGGGGAGGACGCGCCTTGAACCCGACGCGCCGGCCGGGTGCCGACGCGCCGCGTGCCCTGCCTTGCGGGTGCGAACGAAAAGGGGTCAGAGTGAATTTCGCGCCTATCAACCTGCGGTTGATTGGGGTCAAGGTCGCGAAACTTCACTCTGACCCCTTTTCACCCGCGAAACTTCACTGCGACCACTTTTCGCCCTTGACTTCCGGCGACCGGCGCCGGTGAGCGATTGCCTGACTCGAGACGCATGTCAATGCATCTGAATCCCGCGTTCAGCATCACGACAAGGGTCTACTGGGAAGATACCGACGCTGGCGGCGTGGTCTACCACGCCCAGTACCTGGCCTTTCTCGAACGCGCGCGCAGCGAGTGGCTGCGTTCGCTGGGGTACGGCCAGGAACTGTTGCGCGGCGCGCACGGTCTGCTGTTCGCGGTCCGTGCGCTGCGGATCGAGTTCCATCGGCCGGCACGGCTGGACGATCTGCTGCAGGTGGGCGTGGCGTTGCGGCAGTGTCGTCGCGCCAGCGCGCTTTTCGTCCAGGACATCCGCCGCGACGGTGAACTGTTGCTGGCGGCCCAGGTGCGGGTCGCCGCCCTGAACGCGGGCGACTTCCGCCCGTGCGCCATCCCGGACACGATCCATGCTCGATTCAAGACCCTCGAAACCACGGATGCGGAGTAACGACGAATGAGTGCACTGCCCTTGCTGCTGCAGGCGACCACGGTGGAACCCCTGCCCGAGGAGGCCGCGGCCACCGCGAGCGCCTTGGCGGCCGAGCCCGCCTCCTCGGCGGCGCTGACGGCCAGCAACCTCGACATCCTGCACCTGGTGCTGCACGCCTCGCTGCCGGTGCAGCTGGTGATGCTGGTGCTCTTGTTCGCGTCGGTGGCGTCGTGGGTGATCATCTTCCGCAAGAAGCGAATGCTCGACCGCGCCGAGAAGGAGGCCGAGCGCTTCGAGGAGCGGTTCTGGTCGGGTTCGGACATGGCCAAGCTCTATGCGGCCGCCACCGAGCGCAACCGCGAGGTCGAGGGCCTGGAGGCGATCTTCGAGGCCGGGTTCCGCGAGTTCTCGCGCCAGCGCCAGCGTCGTGGCGCCGACAGCCGCGCCCAGCTCGAAGGCGCGCAGCGCGGCATGCGCGTGGCCAGCTCCCGCGAGATCGACGGCCTTGAGCACAACCTCGAGTTCCTGGCCAGCGTCGGCTCGATCGCGCCCTATGTCGGCCTGCTCGGCACGGTGTGGGGGATCATGATCTCCTTCCACGGCCTGGCCAACGTCAAGGAGGCGACCATCGCCACCGTCGCGCCCGGCATCTCCGAGGCGCTGATCGCCACCGCGATGGGCCTGTTCGCGGCGATTCCCGCGGTCTGGGCCTACAACCGCTACGCCACCAAGCTCGAGCGCATCGCCGGCCGTTACGACGCGTTCTCCGAGGAGTTCTCCTCGATCCTGGAGCGCCAGGCGCACATCGAGGACTGAAAAGGGGTCAGAGTGAATTTTGCGCCGGTGATCTTCCAGAAAGCAGTAGCACGACCTCGCAAAACTTCACTCTGACCCCTTTTGCTCATGCGTTGAACCGACCAGACCCGAGGACGCCCCATGGCCATCGCCGCCGCCGGCCGCCGCCGCAAGCACAAGCTCAAGAACGAGATCAACGTCGTGCCCTACATCGACGTGATGCTGGTGCTGCTGATCATTTTCATGGTCACCGCGCCGCTGCTCAACCTGGGCACCGACATCAACCTGCCCGATTCCCGCGCCCGCTCGCTGGGAACCCCGCAGGATCCGGTGGTGGTCAGCATCTACGCCGACGGCGCCTACGCGCTGATGATCGAGGGCGACAACCAGGCGGTCAGCGCGGACGTGCTGACCGACCGGGTCCGCGCGATCCACAGCCAGAACCCGGAGGCGACCGTGCTGGTGCGCGGTGACGCGCAGGCCAGCTACCAGATGATCATGCGCGGCATCGACCGCATCAATGCCGCCGGGGTCACCCGTGTCAGCCTGATCAGCCGTCCGGAAGAGGGCGCCAACTAGGATGAGGGAGTCGCGCGCCGACACCGCGCAGGCGCTGGGTCTGGCGTTGATGCTGCATGCGCTGCTGTTCGGGCTGGTGTTCCTGGGCATGTGGTGGACACGGCCACCGCAACCGCTGTCGGGCGCCGGCGACCCGGTCAGCGCGGAGCTGGTGGACGCCAATGCCTTGCCTGCGGCGATGTTGCGCGCGCTCGCCGACCGCCCCGAGCCAGTGCCGGAACCCGAGCCGTTGCCACCGGCGCCGGAGCAGGCCGCACCGGTGCTGCAGCCGTTGCCGGTGCCGCTGCCGGAGGATGCCCCGCAGGAGCCGCAACCGCAGGCGCAGCAGCCGATCCCGGTGCCGGACACGGTGGAGCAGGACGAGGCCCGCCGCGATGCGATCTCGCAGCTGCAGGCCGAGCGCGAGCAGGCCGAGCGCCGCCGTCAGCAGCAGATCGACCTCACCGAGCGCCAGCGCCAGGAGGAGGCCGAGCGGCGCCGCCGGCTCTCGGAGATGGAGCGCGAGCGCCAGCAGCAGATCGCCGACATCCGCCGCCAGCGCGAGCAGGCCACGCGCGAGGCGCAACAGGCCGAGGAACGGCTGCAGCAGATCGCCGAGCGCCGGGCGCGCAGCGCCTCGGAGG
>JALZMP010000170.1 GCA_030858145.1 Pseudomonadota bacterium | reverse complement strand
CACTCCCCCCGCTTCATGCGACAATTCCAGATCCCTGTGCCTGCGTGATGCCCACGCCGCACGCATTGCCCGGTAATCCGCATGAACCCCCGCCAGCCCTGCCTGCTCCTGCTCTTGCTTGGCGTTGCCAGCCTCTCCGCCTGCGCCCAGTCGCCCGCGCCTGCAGCCCCCGGTGAGCCGGCGGCGGGCAGCGCCGGCCCCGCCCCGGCGGTCGAACCGGGGACACCCGACGAGCGCGCACTCGCCGCGATCCGCTCGCTCAACGAGACCATACAGGTCGATCGCATCGCACCGGCACCACTGCCTGGCTTCCGCGAGGTGGTGGTGGGCGGCCAGGTGCTCTACGTCAGCGACGATGGCCGCTACCTGCTGCAGGGCAGCCTGTTCGATGTCGCGCAGAAGAAGGATCTCAGCCAGGCCGGGCTGATCGATGTCCGCCGCGAACTGCTGGGCAAGGTGCCGGCGCAGGAGCGCATCGTCTTCGCGCCTGCCAACCCGCGTTACACCGTCGCGGTGTTCACCGACGTCGAATGCGGCTACTGCCGCAAGCTGCACCAGGAGGTCGCCGAATACAACCGCCAGGGGATCGCGATCGAATACCTGGCCTTCCCGCGCATGGGTCCGGCCAGCGAGGATTTCCGCAAGATGGAAGCGGTGTGGTGTTCGACCGACCGCCGCAAGGCGATGACCGCCGCCAAGAACGACCGGCCGGTGCCGGTGAAGCGTTGTGACAACCCGGTCAGCCGGCATTACCAACTCGGCCAGCGGGTCGGCCTGACCGGCACCCCGATGATCATCACCGCCGAGGGCGTGCAGATGCCCGGCTACATGCCGCCTCAAGCCCTGCGCGCAGCCTTGGACAAGCTGGCAGCCGAAGGCGAGGCCGGCGCCGGGCCTGCCGGCGCACGCTGAGTCAAGGCGGCCGTGCGGGAGTCCTGCCGCCGCGGGACGCAGGCCACGCCCTTGTCGGTTCCGCTCGGCCGGCGGCAGGCGGGCTTCGCTACAATGACCGGCCAGCTCCACGGCCCTGGTTGACATGATCGTGCTCGAGGGCCTGCCGGCCCTGTCGCCGTTCCGCCGCGAACGGCTCGAATCCCGCCTGCAGGCCCTCTCCCCCGGGATCCGCATCACCGGCGCCTGGCATGTCTACTGGGTCGACCCCGTGCCCGGCGCAACCCCCGACCCCGACATCCTGAATCGCATCCTGCAGGCCGAGGCCGTGCCTGAGCGCGCGCAAGCCGGCACGGCGACGCGCTACGTGGCGCCGCGGCTCGGCACGTTGTCGCCTTGGGCCAGCAAGGCCACCGAATTGCTGCACGCCGCCGGTCTGCCGGTGCACCGGGTCGAGCGGGGCACGCGCATCGACCTGGGCGGCTGGCCGCGCCCGGGAGAAACGACGGCATCCGACGCCGACGCCGCAAGCCTCGAGACCGCGCTCGAACACCTGCTCCACGACCCGATGACGCAGTCCCTGCTCGCCAGCCACGAGCAGGCGCGCGCGCCGTTCGACGCGCCCTCCCGGCGCGCGCTGGAACGCATCCCGCTGGCCGCGCTGGAGGCGGCCAACGCGCGCCTGGGCCTGGCTCTGGCCGACGACGAAATCGCCTACCTGCGCGTGCGCTACGCCGAACTGGGGCGCGATCCGTCGGATGTCGAATTGATGATGTTCGCCCAGGCCAATTCCGAGCACTGCCGGCACAAGATCTTCAACGCCACCTGGACCATCGACGGCGAAGCGCAGCCGCACACGCTGTTCCAGATGATCAGGCACACCCACGCCCGCACGCCCGCGCACACGTTGTCGGCCTACAGCGACAACGCAGCGGCGGTGGCGGGTTATCCCGCGCGCCGCTTCCGCCCGGATCCGGCCAGCCACTCCTATCGCGCGGAAGCCGTCACTGGCAGCGCGTTCTGCATCAAGGTCGAGACCCACAATCATCCCACCGCGATCTCGCCGTTTGCGGGCGCCGCTACCGGCGCCGGCGGCGAGATCCGCGACGAGGGCGCGACCGGGCGCGGCGGCAAGCCCAAGGCGGGGCTGTGCGGCTTCAGTGTGTCCGACCTGCGCATCCCCTGCCTGCCGCAGCCATGGGAGCGTCCGCGGGCGCTGAACCCGCGGATGGCTTCGGCGCTGGAGATCATGACCGAGGGCCCGCTGGGCGCAGCCGCCTTCAACAACGAGTTCGGCCGCCCCAACCTCACCGGATACTTCCGGTCGTTTGAGATCGGAAGCGCGGGCAGTGCCGGCGGCGACGTGCTGAGCCGTGGCTACGACAAGCCGATCATGCTTGCCGGTGGCCTTGGCGCGGTCGACCGGCCGATGGTGGACAAGCGCCGGCTGTCACCGGGCGATGCCGTGGTCGTGCTCGGCGGACCGGCGATGCTGATCGGGCTCGGCGGCGGCGCGGCGAGCTCAGTGGCCGCCGGGGACAGCGACCATGCCCTGGACTTCGCCAGCGTGCAGCGCGACAACCCCGAGATGCAACGCCGCTGCCAGGAAGTCATCGACCGCTGCGTGACCCTGGGCGAGGACGGCAATCCGATCCTGTGGTGCCACGACGTCGGCGCCGGCGGGCTGTCCAACGCCATTCCCGAACTGCTGCACGACTCTGGGGTCGGCGGCGTCATCGACCTGGCCAAGGTACCCAGCGATGATCCGTCGCTGTCACCGATGCAGCTGTGGTGCAACGAGTCGCAGGAGCGCTACGTGCTCGGCATCGCCCAGCAGCGACTCGACGAGTTCGCCGCCCTGTGCGAGCGCGAGCGTTGCCCGTATGCCGTGGTCGGCACGGCCACGCAGGAAGACCGACTGGTCGCTGGTTATGGTGCAACGGTCGAAAACGTGTACGACCTCGCTGTTCCCCTTCGCCCGCTTGCGGGCGAAGGCCGGGATGGGGGTGCGGCGGTGGCCGCGATGTCGGACATCACCGGCGCTGGCCCCCACCCCAACCGCCCCCCGCACGCGGGGGAGGGAGCAGGGGGCTGGGCCATCGATGTGCCGATGGACGTACTGTTCGGCAAGGCGCCGAAGATGCACCGCGACACCCGCCGCACCCTGCCCACGCGCTGGCCGCCGCTGCAGACCGCGGCGCTCGACCTCCACCAGGCCGGCCTGCGCGTCCTCGCCCACCCCACCGTCGCCGCCAAGCAGTTCCTGGTCACCATTGGCGACCGCAGCGTCGGCGGCCTGACCGCGCGCGACCAGATGGTGGGGCCGTGGCAGCTGCCGGTGGCGGATTGCGCGATCACGCTGTCCGGGTTCGACGGCCATGCTGGCGAAGCGATGGCGATCGGCGAGCGGACGCCGCTGGCCCTGCTCGATCCCGCCGCGGCCGCGCGCATGGCGGTGGGCGAGTCGATCACCAATCTCTGCGCCGCCCCGGTGGAGACTCTGCAGCGGGTGAAGCTGTCGGCCAACTGGATGGCGGCCGCCGGCCATGACGGCGAGGATGCACGGCTCCATGACGCGGTTGCGGCGATCGGTCTGGCGCTGTGCCCGGAACTGGAGCTCGCCATCCCGGTCGGCAAGGACTCATTGTCGATGCAGGCGCAGTGGACGGAAACCGGGGCCGGAACCTCGGGCCCTGCAGTCCATAAATCGGTGGCGCCGGTGTCGCTGATCGTCACCGCCTTCGCCGGCGTGGCCGATGTCCGCGGCCAGCTCACGCCGCTGCTGTCGCGCGAGCCGGACACCGAATTGTGGCTGATCGGCCTGGGTGCGGGCAGGCAGCGTCTCGGCGGATCGATCCTCGCCCAGTGCCATGACGCATTCGGCGGCGCCTGCCCCGACCTCGACGACCCGCAGCGCCTGCGCGCCTTTTTCGAATTGATCCGCGAGGCGCGCGAGGCCGGCGTGCTGCGCGCCTACCACGACCGCTCCGACGGTGGCGCGTTCGCCGCGCTGTGCGAGATGGCCTTCTGCTCGCATCTCGGACTCGACATCGACCTCGACGGCTGGGGCGAAGACCGCGCCGACGACGTCTTCCGCACCCTGTTCAACGAGGAGCTGGGCGCGGTGGTGCAGATCGCCGGCGAGGACCGTGCCGACTTCGCCGACATGGTCGCGCGCCATGGCCTGGTCGAGTGCGCGCAGCGGATCGCGCGGCCGACCACGACGCCCGAGGTGCGCGTCCTCGATGGCGGCCAGGTGCTGGCGGAATGGCGTTGGGACGCCCTGTTCGACGCTTGGTGGTCGGTGACCCACGCCATCCAGCGCCTGCGCGACCATCCCGAATGCGCCGACGAGGAGCGCGCGTCGGCACGCCGTTTTGACGCACCCGGCCTGCAGCCGGTCCTCGGCTTTGATCCTGGTGAGGGTGCTGCCGCGTGCTACCTCAACCTCGGGGTTAAACCGCGCGTCGCGATCTTGCGCGAGCAGGGCGTAAACGGCCATGTCGAGATGGCATCGGCCTTTGTGCGCGCCGGCTTCGACGCCATCGACGTACACATGAGCGACCTGATCGCCGGGCGCATCTCGCTGGACGGTTTCGCCGGGCTCGCCGCTGGCGGCGGATTCAGCTATGGCGACGTACTCGGCGCCGGCCGCGGCTGGGCGACCTCGATCCTCGAGCGCCCGGCGCTGCGCGAAGCCTTCGAAGTCTTCTTCGCGCGCGCCGACATTTTCGCGCTGGGCGTCTGCAACGGCTGCCAGATGCTGTCGCAGCTCAAGGACATTGTCCCCGGCGCCGCGCACTGGCCGCAGTTCCTACGCAACCGCAGCGAGCAGTTCGAGGCGAGGCTCGGGATGTTGGAAGTGGTCGAGTCGCCGTCGCTGTTCTTCGCCGGCATGGCCAGCTCGCGGATCCCGGTGGTGGTGTCCCACGGCGAAGGACGTGCCGCCTTCGCGTCCGACACCGACCGAACGGCCGTGCGCGTGGCGCTGCGTTATGTCGACGGCGATGGCAGTCCTGCGACGACGTATCCTGCCAACCCCAACGGCTCCGAGGACGCGGTCGCCGGCCTGTGCAGCGACGACGGTCGCGTGACCCTGCTGATGCCGCACCCCGAGCGCACCCCGCGCACGGTCAATCTCAGCTGGGCGCCGGCCGGCTGGCCGGAGGAATCGCCGTGGCTGCGGATGTTCCGCAATGCCAGGGCATCGATGGGCTGATGCCGCCGCTCGGCAGGGGCCACGCAGCGAAAAGGCCGGCCCTTGCGGGCCGGCCT
>JALZMP010000166.1 GCA_030858145.1 Pseudomonadota bacterium | reverse complement strand
GTGCCGTTGCGCAGCAGGAAGCGGCCGACGTCGACCAGCCGCTCGGCCGGCACGCTGCGCGGGTCGGTCCAGATCGCCTCGAATCCGCCGACCATCGCCGCGACCTCCCCGCCTGTGAGCAGTACGTCCTTGTCCTGGAAGTTGTAGTCGTGGCTGAGGCCGAAGTACTCGTCCTTGAAGTTGCGCCCCCCGGCGATGGCCAGCAGGCCGTCTGCCATCATGACCTTGCTGTGCATCCTCTGGCCCAGGCGGCGCATGCAGCAGGCCACATCCAGCGCGTAGTGCACCAGATTGGGGCGCCCGCGCCCCCGGGTGGGGTTGTAGACCCGCAACTCGAAGTTGGCGTGGGCCGCAGACAGGGCCGCGAGGGTCTCGACCCGCTCCAACGCCGAGATCTGGTCGACCAGCAACCGCACCCGCACCCCACGGCCAGCCGCGGCTAGCAGTTCACGCAGGAACAGCCAGCCCGCGTCATCCTCGGCATAGATGTAGGTTTGCAGGTCGAGCGTGGTACGCGCACCGCGGATCAGCGCGATTCGAGCCTGCATGGCCTGTTCCGGATCGTCCAGCAGCACGGCACGGTGCAGCGGCGCTGCCTCGCCCGCCGCCTGGGGCGCAGGCTCCGCCAGTGCGCGCAAGGGTGACTCGGGTGGGGAGGAGCCGGGCGCGCAGCCGTGGCAATCCACGTGCGCCCCCATGGTCGACCGGGCCGCCGCGGCAATCGCGGCGGCGGCGTCGGCTCGGGGCAGCGTGGAACACCCGCAGGCCAATAGCGCGGGGAGCCACAGCGCGAGCCGGAAATCAATCCTTCGCCCAATCCACGGCCCGCCGTATTTCGCCGGGCCGATGACCGCTGCCATTGAATCCATGTCCAAGCCGGTGTTGTGCGCCTGCAGGGTCGTACGTAGCCCGGGGGGCGGACCGGCCAATTGCGCCCCGAATCCTGCCGCGGACCCGGCAACCCACCCGGGCGACCTGCAGGCCATGGCGCACGCGTGCCAAATCGCGCGCGCTGGTTCACAATCCAACTGCTTCGGGAATGGGACCCTGCGTTGAGCCACTCCTTCATGATCAACCGTGCAATCCTTGCCGCAACCCTGTGCGTGGCCACGGCGGGAGGTGTGGCAGCGGAACCTGAGGCCGCGGCAGCGGCCGCGATGCCGACCCCATTAACCACGCAGGCGGTGCTGGATGCCTCGTCGCCCACCGACTGGCGCAACCTGGATCCCGAAAATACCCTGTACATGGATCTGGCCGGCGGCCGCGTGGTCATCGAGCTTGCACCGGCATTCGCCCCCGCCCATGTGGCCAACATCCGCACGCTGGCCAGGGAAGGTTTCTGGGACGGCCTGAGCATCTATCGCTCGCACGACAACTTCGTGGTCCAGTTCGGCGACATCACCGAGGACGACGCGCCCGGCAAGGCGATCGGCAGCGCGAGCGCGAAGTTGCCCGCAGAGTTCTCACGCGCCAGCGCGGGGCTCGATTTCCACACCCTCCCCGATCCCGACGGATGGGCCGCCCAGACCGGGTTCGCCGATGGATTCGCCGCCGCACGTGACCCGGCCGAGGGCCAGGCCTGGATGGCCCACTGCTACGGCGCTGTCGGCGCCGGCCGCGACCTCGCCGCGGATTCCAGCAACGGCACCGAGCTGTACGTGGTCACCGGGCAGTCGCCGCGCCAGCTCGACCGCAACATCACCCTGGTCGGCCGCGTGGTCCAGGGCATGGAACTGCTGAGCGCGCTGCCGCGCGGCACGGGACCTCTGGGCTTCTACGAGAAGCCCGCGCAACGCACGCCGATCAAGGCGATCCAGCGGGTCACCGACGTGCCCGAAGCCGAACGCACGCCGCTGCAGGTGCTGCGCACCGACACCGCGACCTTCGATGCCTTCGTCGAGTCGCGGCGCAACCGGCGCGACGCGTTCTACAAGCGCCCGGCCGGGCACGTCGACCTGTGCAACCTTGCCATCCCCAGCCGCGCGCCGCCCGCCGGTTGAGCGTCTCGCGCATCTCGTGTCCGCGCATCCTCACGCCGCTTTAGCCTGTGCCTGCCTAGCCTGCCTCCCCTCACCCGAGTAAGGACGCCCCATGGCCATGCTCCGCCTCCGCATCACCGGCCACGACGACGCCGCGCGCGCGATGATGAACCTGCTGCTGAGCCTGGAGGGCATCGAGCACGTCGAGGAAATCGCCGACCTGATGCCGCACATGGACGACCCCGATTCCAGCTCCGCGGGCCTGAGCGACGTCCGCGGGCCGGAGATGCGCCAGATCGAGGTCGAGACTCCCAACCCGTCCACGGCGCGCAAGGTCCGCGATGCGGTGGAGGACCTGGCGTACAAGCTCGATGCGCTGGTCGAGTTCGAGGAAGACGAGGCGGATTGAATCGCGGTCCCGGGCACCGTTGTAAGGGCTTGGAGGCTTGCGCCGTCGCAAAAAGTCATCTTGAAGTCCACGAGGTCGGCATCGCGTGTGGGCCACGCCATGCGTGAGCGGATGCAACGGCTGCTCGTCGCGCCTATGCTGTCGGCCTGTCCACACCGAGGCCCGCCATGACCCGCTCCCTGCTCGCGACCGCCCTGCTCGCCGCCCTGCTCAGCGCTTGCCAGGCGCAGGCCCCGACCGCGCCAGGCGACGGCACCCCCGCAGCCACCACGGCGGGCGAATCGGAACAGGACGCCACGTTCGCCGCCTTGTCCCGGCGTTTCCTCGACGAAGGCCTGGCGCTGAGCCCGATCAACGCCACCCAGATCGGCGACCACCGCTTCGACGCCGAGATCGACGACCTCAGCGCCGCCGGCCGCCAGCGCGCACTGGACTGGAACAAGTCGATGCTGACTGCGCTCGACGCCATCGATGCCGGCAAGCTGTCGCGCGAACACCAGGTCGACGCGCTGATCCTGCGCAACCAGCTCGAAGGCGCGATCTGGGATGCCGAAACCATGCAGAGCTGGGCCTGGGACCCGCTGCAGTACAGCGGCCTGGCCGGCGGCGCCATCTACAACCTGATGGCGCGCGAGTTCGCGCCGATGCCGGAGCGGCTGCGCTCGGCGACCGCGCGGATGGAGAAGCTGCCTGCACTGTTCGCACAGGCGCGCGCGAACCTGGATCCGGCGCGGGTGCCCAGGACCCACGCCGAGACCGTGCAGAAGCAAAACCAGGGCGTGCTCAGCCTGATCGACACCTTCATCTCCCCCAACGCAGACCAGCTGTCGGGCGAAGAACGCAGCCGACTCGATACCGCGGTCGAGACCTTGCGCAAGGCCGTTGCCGAACACCAGGCATGGCTCGACGACACGCTGGTGCCGAATGCCCTCGGCGAGTTCCGGATCGGCGCCCAGCGCTATGACGAGAAGCTCAAATACTCGCTCAATGCCTCGCTGTCGCGAGCGGAAATAAAGCAGCGCGCCACGGCCGAACTGGGGCGCGTGCGCGACGAGATGTACGCGGTGGCGCGCACGGTGCTCAAGGATGCCCCCGGCGCGCCGGAGCTGCCTGAAACGCCGAGCGACGCGCAGCGTCAGGCCGGGATCGAGGCGGCGCTGGAACTGCCCTATGCCGACAAGCCGGGACGCGACGAAGTCGTGGAGTTCGCCAAACATACGCTGGACGTGGCCACGGCCTTCGTGCGCGAGAAGGACCTCGTCACGGTGCCGGACGATCCGGTGAAGATCATCCTGATGCCGGAATTCCAGCGCGGCGTAGCGGTGGCCTACGCCGACTCGCCCGGTCCGCTGGACAAGGGCCTGGACACCTACTACGCGATCTCGCCCATCCCGGAGGACTGGACCGACGCCCAGGTCAACTCGTTCCTGCGCGAGTACAACAAGCGCATGATCCACGTGCTCACCATCCACGAGGCCATGCCGGGACATTACCTGGAAGGCGCACATTCGGTGAAGCACCCGTCGACGCTGCGCGCGGTGCTGCGCTCCGGCCCGTTCGCGGAAGGCTGGGCGGTCTACACCGAACGCACCATGGCCGACGCCGGCTACCTCGATGGCGACCCGCTCTTCCGTCTGATGCAGCTCAAGTTCTACGCCCGCGCGGTGGCCAACGCCATCCTCGACCAGGGCGTGCACGTCGACGGCTGGAGCAAGGAACAGGCGATGGACCTGATGGTCCGGCAGACCTTCCAGCAGGAGCGCGAGGCCGAGGGCAAGTGGGTGCGCGCGCAACTGTCGTCGGCGCAACTGGCCACCTACTTCGTCGGCGCGCAGGAGCACTTCGACACCCGTCGCGCGGTGGAGGCGAAACTTGGCGAAGGCTTCGACCTCAAGGCCTACCACGACGGCGCGCTTTCGCACGGCGCGCCGCCAGTGCGCTTTGTGCGCCAGCTGATGCTGGGGGAGCCGATCCGTTAGCTGTCTGTTGACGCCTGTTCCTTCCACGCGTGCGGGGAAGGGAGGGGACGGAGGACTGGCCGGCGGTTCCGGGCGTCACGCGCCCACGGCCAACGCCTGCAGCCGGGCGATGACCTCGTCGGCGGGTGCGGGTCGTGCCATGAGATAGCCCTGGCAGTCATCACAACCCTGCCGCTGCAGCAACCTGCAGACGGATTCATGCGACGCGCAGCCGGCCCGCGATCGCCTCGGCGAGGCTGCGCGTGGTGCCCGCGCCGCCGAGGTCGGGGGTGAGGTTGTCGCGGGCCTGGAGGGTGGCGACGATGGCCGCGCGCAGCGCGGTGGCCTGCTCCGGAAGCCCGAGATGGTCGAGCATCTGTCCCGCACCCAGCAGCAGCGCGCAGGGATTGGCGATGCCGCGGCCGGCGATGTCCGGCGCCGAGCCGTGCACGGCCTCGAAGATCGCGACGTCAGTGCCGATGTTGGCGCCCGGCGCCAGGCCGAGGCCGCCGACCAGGCCGGCGCAGAGGTCGGAGATGATGTCGCCGAACAGGTTGGTGGTGACGATGATGTCGAAGCTTTCGGGCTGCATCACCAGCTTCATGCAGCAGGCGTCGACAATCATCTCGTTGCAGTCGATGTCCGGATACTGCGCAGCAACCTCGCGCGCGACCTTCAGGAACAGCCCCGAGGTGGTCTTGAGGATGTTGGCCTTGTGCACCACCGTGACCTGCTTGCGGCCCGAGCCCCGGGCCATGTCGAAGGCATAGCGGGCAATGCGCTCCGAGCCATGGCGGGTGACGCGCATGATCGAGGTTGCCGTCTCGCCGTCGGCCGACAGCTCCTGGCCCTCGGCGCTGTAGGCACCTTCGGTATTCTCGCGCACGGTGACCAGATCCACTCCCATCGGAAAGCGCGATTTCGTATTGGGGAAGGACTTCGCCGGACGGACATTGGCATAGAGGTCGAAATGCCGGCGCAGGGCGACGTTGATCGAACTGAAACCCTCGCCCACGGGTGTGGTGAGCGGGCTCTTCAGCGCGACCTTGTTGCGGTGGATCGAGTCCAGGGTCGCCTGCGGCAGCAGCTCGCCGTGTTTCTCCAGCGCCACCAGGCCGGCGTCGGCGTCCTCGTAGCGCAGGCCCAGCTGCAGGGTGTCGAGCACGTCCAGGGCGGCGTCCATGATCTCCGGGCCGATGCCGTCGCCGCGGATGACCGTGATGGTCTGTGTCATTTGTGTTCGATTCCAGGGCAGTCGGGCGACATGCGATGCGCGCAGGACGCGGTGATTCAGCCCGGCATTATGCCGTAAGCCTCCATGCCCAGCAGATTAGTGTGGCAACGACCAGCCACGTGTGCCGGCGTCAGCCGTGCACGTATGCGGCAGGCGCGGAGGCCTCGCCGCGCTCCAGTCCATCGAGGAAATCCACCGCCCGGCGCAGGTGCGGGATGACGATGCTGCCGCCGACCACCAGCCCGACCGAGAACGCCTCGAACATCTCGTCGCGGCGCACGCCGGCCTCAAAGCATTGCGCGACGTGGTAGCTGATGCAGTCGTCGCAACGCAGCACCAGCGACGCGGCCAGGCCCAGCAGTTCCTTGGTCTTCACGTCCAGCGCACCGGCCTGGTAGGCCTGGGTGTCGAGCGCGAAGAAGCGCCGCAGCACCTGGTTTGGCTCGGCCAGGATGCGCTCGTTCATGCGCTGGCGGAAGGCAGTGAACGCTTCGATGCGGTCGGCGGCGGTGTCTTCACTCATGGGGGTTATCGCGGGTCGCAGGGGCGCATGTTGCCATTGCTGGGGGCGCTTGGCCGGCTGACGGCGCATCGGGCCAGGCCGGGCGTGCGCAGGCGTAGCTGGCGCGTCACCTCAGCCTGACGGCTCAGCCCCTGCCAGCAGGCTGTCGAGGCCGCCGGCGCGGTGCAGGGCCATCAGGTCGTCGTAGCCGCCGACGTGGGTCTCGCCGATGAAGATCTGCGGCACGCTGGTGCGCCTGACCCGCGCCATCATCTTCTCGCGGGCCACGGGATCGAGGTCGATGCGGACTTCGGTCCAGGCCAGGTTGCGGCTCTTGAGGAAATTCTTGGCCGCGACGCAGTAGCCGCAGATGGCGCTGGTGTAGAGGGTGATCTCGGGGGCGGACGGCGCGGTCAAGGATGACTCCGGAAACTTCTGCGGCGATGGGGTGGTCGGATTGTGGGGCGAGAGGGGCGCGTTTTCACGTCCACCCCGCCACACAGGGTCGCTCAGTTCGAGTTAACGGCGGATTCACGCCCGCGCCGTGCTGGCCCGTCATGCTGATCGTCGTTCCACTCTCCCCAGGCCCCGGCCCTTATGCCCTCCTCCCTGCGCCTGTTGCTGCCTGTCGCCGCGGCAACGCTCGCCCTCGCCAGCCTGGGTGCACCGGCGCAGGACAGCCGCCTGCCCGACATCGGCTCCTCCGCCGGCGCGGTGCTGGGTCCGGCGAAGCAACGCGAATACGGACAGATGCTGCTGGCCCAGCTACGCCAGTACGACTACGTGCTCGATGACCCGCTGGTCGACGGCTGGCTGCGCTCGGTCGGCAGCCGTCTGGGCTCGGCCAGCGACCAGCCGCGGCAGGACTTCACCTTCTTCATGCTCAAGGACCGCCAGGTCAACGCCTTCGCCACCCTCGGCGGCTACGTCGGCACGAATGCCGGGCTGGTGCTCGTGGCCGAGCGCGAGGACGAGGTGGCCGCGGTGCTGGCCCATGAGATCGCCCATGTCACCCAGGAGCACGTCCTGCGCAGCGTGGAGCGCGCGCAGAAGGACAGCGTGCCGATCCTGCTGGCCATGCTTGGCGCGATCGCGGTGGCCTCACAGTCGAGCAGCGATTCCGCCAGCAACGCCGCCGCGGCCGCGATGGTCAGTGCCCAGGGCCTGATGATCCAGCGCCAGATCGACTACACCCGCGCCAACGAGTCCGAGGCCGACCGCCTCGGCATCCGCACCCTGGCCCGCGGCGGCTATGAACCCGGTGCGATGGTCGGGATGTTCGAGCGCATGCAGGCGCTGTCGCGCACCAACCAGGGCGGCGCGCGCGAGCGGGCCCCGGATTACCTCAAGACCCACCCGGTCACCACGCTGCGGATCAGCGAGGCCAAGGAGCGGGCGGAGCAGTTCGCCAGGGTCAGTGGGCGCGCGGTCACGCCCGCAACCCAGGCCGCGCAGGCGCCAGCTGGCAACCCGTTCTCCGTGCAACAGCCCCCGTGGAGCAGCGACAACCCCCTGCTGCCGGCGTCCTTGCGGCTGCCGCCCGCTGCGCTGGCCCGCGGAGACAGCTTGCAGTTCGGCTGGGCCCGCGAGCGCCTGCGCGTGCTCAGCGCCGCCACCCCGGACGCCGCGATCCGCGAATACGAGCGCCTGCGCCGCGCCGGCCAGCTTGATGACGGCCAGGCCTACGGCCTGGCC
>JALZMP010000156.1 GCA_030858145.1 Pseudomonadota bacterium | reverse complement strand
CATCGCGCCCATGGGGCGCTCCTACGCGGTTATAATGCGCACCGCATCGGGGTATAGCGCAGCCTGGTAGCGCACCTGTCTGGGGGACAGGTGGTCGTCGGTTCAAATCCGGCTACCCCGACCAATGCCACTCGACGGCCCGCCTTGCGCGGGCCTTCTTGTGGGTGCCGGACGGCGGACGGATCGCGGATGAGCGGAGGCATGATCTGCCGCGAAGCGGGGCGCGTTGAACCACAGTCGCACGTTCTGCACGCTCCGCCGCGCGCCGCTTACACTTGGCCGCCGCGCGGCCACCCGGCGCACGAAGAAGGAAGTCCATGCGCACGAGAGTCTGCCTCGCACTGTCGTTGCTGCTGACGTCCGTGCCCGCCCCGGCGCAATCGCAGCCCGGCGATGCGCAAGGGACGCAGGTGGCGCCGCCTGCGGTCGCAGAGCCTGCACGCGTCGCCGCGACCGAAGGTCAGACAGCTGTGGTCGACCTCGAGACCGTGGTCGTGTCCGGCGCCCAGCCCGGACCCGGATTGTGGAAGGTGTCGCGCGACGGCCGCACCCTGTACATCCTCGGCACCCTGTCGCCGCTGCCACGGCGCATGGAATGGATGTCCGGCGAGGTCGAGTCGGTGATCGCCCGCGCGCAAGCGGTGATCAGTCCGCCCTCGGTGACGGTCGATTCCGGCGTCGGCGTGGTCCGCGGCATGTTGCTGCTGCCGTCGCTGTTCAAGGCGCGCCGTAACCCGGACGGCCGCAGTCTGCAGCAGACGGTGCCGCCCGAGCTCTACGCCCGCTGGCTGCCGCTGAAAACGCGCTACCTGGGACGCAACAATGGGGTCGAGGCATGGCGTCCGATCTTCGCCGCGCAGGAACTCTACGAGGCGGCGATGAAGCGTTCCGGGTTGAGCCAGGCCAACCCGGTGACACCGCTGGTGCGCAAGGCCGCCAAGCGCCACGGTATCACCCCCACGCCAGCCAACGCCCGGCTGGTGATCCAGGATCCGAAGTCGGTGATCCGGGAATTCAACAGCAGCACGCTGGCGGACATCGAGTGCTTCTCGCGCACGCTGTCGCGGATCGAGACCGACCTGGAGGCGATGCGTGCCCGTGCCAACGCCTGGGCGGTGGGCGACATCGACGCGCTGCGCGCGCTGCCCTACGACGACCAGTATTCGGCCTGCGTCCGCGCCGTCACCGAGACCGGTCTGGCGCGCAGGGTCGGCGCCTCCGACCTGCGCCTGCGGGTGCGCGACGCCTGGTTCACCGCGGCCGAGGATGCACTGGCCCGGCACGAGGTCAGCTTCGCGACCCTGCCGATCGCCGAACTGCTCAAGCCCGATGGCTACCTCGCCCAGCTGCGCGCCAAAGGCTACGAGATCGAGGCGCCCTAGGCCCCTTTCGGCCTCTATGCTTGCGGTTGACGTCTCCCCCTCTCCCGCTTGCGGGAGAGGGTTGGGGTGAGGGTGCGGCGAAGCTGCGGCAGCGCCCTTGTTTCGCGACCCGTTCCTTCAGCCCGCGGCGCTGCGCGCGGGCTGCGTTCCGGCAGTGAGTGCGGGCCAGCGCGCCAGCACGGCGGCGCGAATCCCGGCGGCGTCCAGGCCCGCCTCCGCCAGCAGGTCCTCGCGGCTGGCGTGGTGCTGGAAGTGGTCGGGCAGTCCGAGCTGCAGCATCGGGCGCTGGACGTCCTCGGCGTTGAGCAGTTCGGCAACCGCCGAGCCTGCGCCGCCCATCACCACGTTGTCCTCGAGGGTGACGAAACCTTCATGCGACTGCGCCAGCTCCAGCAGCAGGGCGCGGTCGAGCGGTTTGATGAAGCGCATGTTGACCACGGTCAGGCCGAGTTCCGCAGCCACGGCCTCGGCCGCCGGCACCATGGCACCGAAGGCGAGCAGGGCGATGCCGGCGCCACGGCGGCGCACTTCGGCCTTGCCGATGGGCAGGGTGTCTAGGCCTGCCTGCAGCGCGACGCCCGGGCCGGTGCCGCGCGGGTAGCGCACCGCGGCCGGGCCGGGATGGCGGAAGCCGGTGGACAGCATCTGCCGGCACTCGTTCTCGTCCGCCGGCGCCATCAGCACCAGGTTGGGGATGCAGCGCAGGTACGAGAGGTCGAGGTTGCCGGCGTGGGTGGCGCCATCGGGGCCGACCACGCCGCCGCGGTCGATCGCGAACAGCACGTCGAGGTTCTGGATCGCAACGTCGTGCACCAACTGGTCGTAGCCGCGCTGCAGGAAGGTCGAGTAGATTGCGACCACGGGCTTGGCGCCTTCGCAGGCCATGCCCGCGGCCAGGGTCACCGCGTGCTGCTCGGCGATGGCGACGTCGAAGTAGCGTTCCGGGTATTCGCGACTGAAGCGCACCAGCCCCGAACCTTCGCGCATCGCCGGGGTGATCGCCAGCAACTGTTCATCGGCTGCCGCCATTTCGCAGAGCCAGTCGCCGAAGACATCGGTGTAGGTGGGGCTTTTCGCCCCGGGCTTGCTGACAAGGCCCAGCGATGGGTCAAACGGCGACACCGCGTGGTAGCCGATCTGGTCGCCCTCGGCGCGTTCGTAACCCTTGCCCTTGGTGGTGATGATGTGCAGCAGCTGCGGTCCCTTGAGGGTCTTGAGCACCTTCATCGCGGCGACCAGCGCCTTGACGTCGTGGCCGTCGATCGGGCCGGTGTAGTGGAAGCCCATCTCCTCGAACAGCGTCGACGGCACGAACATGCCCTTCCAGTGCTCCTCCCAGCGGCGCACGAACTTCGCGGTCGGGTTGTTCTTGTCGCCGAGCAGCTTCTTGCCACCCTCGCGCAGCGCGTTGAGGGTGCGGCTGCCGGTGAGCTTGCCCAGCACCCGGGTCATGCCGCCGACGTTCTCGGAGATCGACATGCGGTTGTCGTTGAGCACCACCAGCAGGTCCGGCTCGGGATCCATGCCGCCGGCGTGGTTGAGCGCTTCGTAGGCCATGCCGGCGGTCATCGCGCCGTCGCCGATCACGGCCACCACCCGGCGGGCGACGCCGCCGTCGGCGCTGGCGGCGCGCGAATTGGCAATCGACATCCCCAGCGCGGCGGAGATCGAGGTCGAGGAGTGGCCGACGCCAAAGGTGTCGTACTCGCTTTCCTCACGCTTGGGAAAGGGCGCCACGCCGCCGGCCTGCTTGACGGTGTGGATCCGGTCGCGGCGGCCGGTGAGGATCTTGTGCGGGTAGGTCTGGTGGCCGACGTCCCAGACGATGCGGTCGTCGGGGGTGTCGTAGAGGAAGTGCAGGGCCACGGTCAGCTCGATCACGCCCAGGCCGGCGCCGAAATGCCCGCCGCTGCGGCCGACCGAATCGATCAGGTAGGCACGCAGCTCCTCGGCGATCGCCGGCAGCTCGGACTCGTCGAAGCCGCGCAGGTCGGCGGGCGTGTCGATGCGCGCTAGGCGCGGAAAGCGCGTGGAGTCGATCATGGCGGGCATTGTAAGTCGGCGTCGGCACGGGGGCGTCAGGGCGCCCTGGCCGCGTTCAGCGCGGCCCGCCGGGCCTCAGCGGTTGCGCAGGCGCCCGAACAGGCCGCTGGGCTTGGGCGGCGTCTCGGGTACGGGTTCGGGCTCCGGGACGTACTCGGCATATCCGGTGGTGATGTTGGCATTGATGAAGTCGGCCACTTCGTTCTCGGGAATGCCGCTGGCCTCGGCGATCTCGGCCACCGTGGCGGGGCCCTTCATCATCGCGGTGGCGATGCGGAAGTGCTTTGGGTACTCGCGCTCGGTCTGCGGCCACTTGCCCAGCCGATAGCGGCCCTCGGGATCAAGCCCGGGCAACAGGGTGCCGCCGCCGGCGAGCAGGCCGCCGAGCCAGTGCAGGCGCGACAGCGGTTGAGCGGGACCGGCCGCGGCGCTCTCCGCGGCCCATTGCGTGTCGTCGACCGGGTCGAAGTCTTCGGCGGCCACCTTGCCCTCGAAACAGGGGGCGATGGGCTTGAGCGAAGAGGGTCCGTGCCAGGTCTGGGCGCGCGGGTCGACCAGCAGCGTCGGACAGCCAGCGCGGCGGTAGCGGACGCGACGGCCCAGCGCGGCGGGAACCAGCCAATCGGCGAATATCGGGTCGCGCGGCGGGGGCGCGGGAACGGCTGGCACCGGTTCCGCGGCCGGTGCCACGACCGCCTCTCCACTGCCGGGGGTTTCCTCGGGCAGCAGGTCCTGCGGCGTCGGCGCCGGCGTCGGGTCTGCCGCAGACGCGGTCACCGGCAGCGGCACCGCGTCGCCAGTGGCACCGTCACCGTCACCGGCATCCACCGCCCTGCGCGTCTGCGCGATCCCTGCAGTATCGGTCTGGGCTGCTGCGCGGGTCGCCTGTTCGACTGGCGCCGGCATGCGGGCTGCGTCCGCGTCGGCGGTCGCCGCGACAGCGGGCGCGCCGGTTTCCGGTGCGAGTTCTACACCTTCCTGCCGGGCGATGTCCTGCAGCAGTTGTTCGACCTGGGCAGTGTCGAATGGCCGGGCCAGGCGGAACTCGGTCTGGGTGCGCTGCGCCGAGGACAGCCCGATGACGTGCTTGCCGGCGGCGTGCAGGCGCAGCCAGCTCATCGGCCCGTACATGCTGTCCAGGTCGACCACCACATGGTCGGCTTCGGCCTCGGGCGCCAGCTGCCAGCGGCCATGCAGGCGCGCATTGGCCTCGCTGAAAGCCGCCTCCAGCGCGGCTTGCGTGGCCGGATCCATGCCGGTCAGGCCGAAAGTCAACGCCATGCGAGTGATCCCTTGTGCATCAGGAGGGCAGTGTTGCGGAGTGCCGCACACACGTCAATGCGCGTGACGCGGCAGTTGCGTCTGTGTCGCGTCGGCCAGGCGCTGGCGCGTTATCCGTGCCGGCCTGACGGGTATGGGCCGTGCCTGGAATGTGCCGTGCGTCGCAGTAGGGAAACATCCTCTGCGCGGCTTGCGACGGTGAACGGTGTCGATGCCTTCAGTTGGATCGCCGCTTGCGCTTGGGCAGGTGGTTTTTCAGGAAGGCCATCTGATCCGCAAGAATATTGCGGTTGCTCAGGATCAGATGCTCCACCCAGCTTGGCCGGTAAGGCACCGCCAGCAGTGGCATTGACGCCTGCTGAGGGGTGCGCCCGCCCTTGCGCGAATTGCAGTGGAAGCAGGCGCTGACCACGTTCTCCCAGATGTCGCGCCCGCCCTGGGACAGCGGCTTGACGTGGTCGCGGGTCAGCTGCTGGCGGCTGCAGTCGCGGCCGCAATACAGGCAAAGCTGCTGGTCGCGAGCGAACAATGCGACGTTGGTCAGCGCGGGCGTGGGATTGAGGGCGTGGGCACGGGCATGGCCACGTGCTGCGACGATCGGGTGCAGCTCGACCACGCTCTGCTCGCCCGTGCGCCGGCTGGTGCCGCCGTGCACGCTCAGGCAGGGCTCGCCCAGGGTCCACGCGACCGCGTCGCGGACATACAGGGTGGTCGCGTCCTGCCAGCTCATCCAGTCGAGCACGCGGCCATGGGCATCGAGCGACAGCAGGCGCACGGCGTCGAGGCGGACGGGGAGGTAGGCGGCGGACGCGATGGCTGACGCGGCATCACCGGGGCTAGATCCGGCGGCAGGCGCTGGGTCCCCGGCGCGGATCAGGCGAAGCTTCGCTCTGTCGGTCTCCATCGGGGATCCAGCTTATACGCTCTTGCCGGCATTTTGTGTAGCTGCAGGCCACGCCGACCGTGCATCCGGACCTCCGGCGCGCATGCAGGCTCGGACTCACCCAGCGTCTTGGCGGCGCAGCGTCGAGCCGCTCGCTTGCTTGTGCTGCCTGGGGACTGGCAGCAGCATCGGCACCTTGCGTTGGTACTCGCGATAGGTTTCGCCGTGGGCTGCGACCAGGTCGCGCTCCTCGAGGAACTTGACCGCGACCACGATGTAGCCCGTGGTCATCAACGCGAACAGCAGGTGGCCCTGGCTCATCGTCGGCGTCGCCCAGAACGCGATCAGGAAGCCCAGCATCAAGGGGTGGCGCACCAGCTTGTAGTAGGCGCGGGTCACGAAGGGCGTGTCGGGTTCGGGCCGGCCACGCGCATGCAGCCAGACCTGGCGCAGGCCGAACAGATCGAAATGACTGATCAGGAAGGTACCGGTCAGCACGATCAACCAGCCCACCGCAAACAGGGCGTACAACAGCCAGCGCAGCGGCTCGGCATCGACCTGCCAGACCATGGTCGGCAACGGCCGCCACCAGGCGAACAGTGCGATAAGCGCGAGGCTAGAGAACAGGACGTAGGTGCTGCGCTCGATTACCGGCGGTACGAACCGGGTCCACCAGCGCTTGAAGGCTGGGCGGGCCATCAAGCTGTGTTGTATGGCGAACAGGCCCAGCAGGAGGATGTTGATCGCAAAGGACGCGGCCCAGCCTGTTTCAATGCCGTTGTCGATGTGCTTGGGCACGGCGAATCCGGCTACGAACCCGATCGCGTACAGGAACGTGACCAGGAACACGAGATAACAGACGGCTCCATAGAGCAGGGCGAGTGTACGGTTCATCGTCAATGCCTCCGGGCGGCCGCTGCGTTATGCCGCGGCTTGTGTGCACTCGCGCAACAGGTCGCGGTTATTGCCGATAACGGCCTCGGCGGGAAAAAGCGGCCATGCCTGATCGTCGACGCCGGCTGGAGCTGGGGCAATGGGAGATGGGTCCCGGGATAGCCTCCATGACGCCCGGGATCGGGACATTTGTCCCGCGCAGACCGATGGTGAGCCATGTCTGCCTGGAGCGCCCGTCCGACCGCACGATCAGCCCAGCAATTGGTGTTCGTAGACGAAGGCGATGGTGGCGGCCCGGCTGTGCACACCCAGCTTCTGGTACAGGCGCGTGAGGTGGTTGCGCACGGTTTTTTCCGAGATGCCAAGATTCCACCCGATCTCGGCATTGCTTAATCCTTCACACAGCAGGGGCAGAAGCTCGCGCTCGCGCCGACTCAGTGCCCCCAGCATCCGGTGGTCGTGCATGGACTTCAGCTGGTCCTGGCCGGTGAACTCCAGCACCGCCTGCTGGAACTCTCCCCAGGCCGGCTCGTGCTCAAGCAGCACGTGGTTGCATGAATCGAGCGCGACGAAGCTGGCCCCGGGAATCTCGCGCGCCAGGCGCCTGCCCTCCGACTGCGGCACGATCTGATCGCGGTTTCCATGCAGCACCAGGGTTGGCACACGGACCTGCGCCAGAAGGTCGCGCGCATCGACCTCCGCGCGCGCGCTCATCAGCGCCGCGCCGATCTCGCCGGTGGTAGATTTCCCGCACAGCGTGTTGAACCAGTCGAGCTGTTCGCTGCTGCCTTCGGGGATGAAGCGGGACGTGAACATCTGGCGGAACACCGGATTGTCCTTGTCCCAACCCACGCGCATGACTTCGATCACTGCCTTGAACAGGCGCGTGGCCTCGTTGTCGCCGCGTCGATAGGTGCCCACGGCGTAGCCGCCGTAGAGCAACAGGTGCGACACGCGCTGCGGATGGCGTACGGCATAAGCCACCGCCGTCGCCGCGCCCTGGCTGATGCCGAGCAGAACAAACGGCTGCTCGATGCCGGCGGCATCAACCACCAGCTCAAGATCCTCCACCCAGCGCGGGAACGATAGGTCGCCGACCTTCCAGTCCGTCATACCGCAGCCGCGTTCGTCATGGCGGATGTAGCGGAAGTGTCCGGCCAGGAACGCGTTCCAATGCCGCCAGACCGGACTTCGCCAGTCGTACTCCAGGTGGGTCAGCCAGTTGGAGGCTTTCACCAGCGGCATTCCGCGTCCCGCCTCGGCCCAGGCCAGGCTGACTTCATCGGACGTTCGGACGTAGCGGATGCGTTGCTTCATGACGTCGCCGACCGATGCCTGCCAGCAGCATACGCCTTGGGTTGCAGACCAGCGGCCGACAGCAGACCTGTCGTCGTCAGGCGCCGAAACCGTCCACTGCCAGTGTCATCAACGGCGCCGCGCCGCTATCGATCGCCGCCTTGTGCGCCAGTGTCCGCGGCAGGATGCGGGCGTAATAGAAACGCGCCGTCTCGCGCTTGCCCTCCTTGAACGCCTGCGGCCGCGCCGAGGCGTCTGCCGCGGCCACACTGCGCGCCCACCAGTAGGCCAGGGCAACGTAGCCCGAATAGAACAGGTAGTCGTAGCTGGCCGCGCCGAGCTCCTCCGGGTCCTTCGCGGCGCGCGCCAGGATCGACTCTGTCAACCCCGCCCATTCCCCGGCCTTGGCGCGCAGCGGCGCGATGAATTCGGACAGGCCTTTCTCGCCGTCGTGAGCGCTGCAGAACGTCTCGATCTCGGTCAGCAACAGTTTCAACCCGGCGCCCTGGGTGGCCGCGGTCTTGCGCCCGATCAGGTCCAGCGCCTGGATGCCGGTAGTGCCTTCGTACAGCGTGGTGATGCGCGCGTCGCGCGCCAGCTGCTCCATGCCGTGCTCGGCGATGTAGCCGTGGCCGCCGTAGCACTGCAGCGCGTGGTAGGTGTTCTCCACGCCCCACTCGGTCTGGCAGGCCTTGGCGATCGGGGTCAGGAAGCTGACCAGGGTGTCGGCGCGCTCGCGCTCGGCCGGGTCGTCGGCGTGGTTGGCGATGTCGACCAGCGAGGCGGCGTGCAGGGCCAGCAGGCGACTGCCCTCGATCAACGACTTCATGGTCAGCAGCATGCGACGCACGTCGGGGTGCACGATGATCGGATCGGCCGGCCTGTCCGGGAACTTCGCGCCGGACAGCGCCCGCGACTGCAGCCGCTCGCGGGCGTAGCGCAGCGCGTTCTGGTAGGCGCGGTCGGACAGGCCCAATCCTTGCAGGCCGACGCCGAGGCGCGCGGTGTTCATCATTGTAAACATCGCCTGCAGTCCGCGATGCGGCTGGCCGACGAGATAACCCTGCGCGCCATCGAAATTCATCACGCAGGTGGCCGAACCCTTGATTCCCATCTTGTGCTCGATGGCGCCGCAGTGCAGCGCGTTGCGTTCGCCGACCGTCCCGTCCCTGGCAACCTTGAACTTCGGCACCACGAACAGCGAGATGCCCTTCGGCCCCGGCGGCGCGTCCGGCAGCTTCGCCAGCACCAGGTGGACGATGTTGGGCACCAGGTCGTGCTCGCCGGCGGTGATGAAGATCTTGGTGCCGGTGACGGCGTAACTGCCGTCGTCGTTGGGCACGGCCTTGGTCCGCAACAGGCCGAGGTCGGTGCCGCAGTGCGGCTCGGTCAGGCACATGGTGCCGGTCCAGCGGCCGTCGACGAGCGGTTTCAGGAAGGCCTCGCGCTGCCAGTCCTCGCCGTGCTGGGTCAATGCGTCGATGGCGCTGTGCGAGAGCAGGGGGAAGTTGCCCCAGGCGAGGTTGGCGGCGTTGACCAGCTCGTTGAGCGGCACGCCCATGGTGTGCGGCAGGCCCTGGCCGCCGAACTCGGGCGCGGCGGTCAGGCCGGTCCAGCCGCCCTCGACGAATCGGTCGAAGGCGGCCTTGAAACCTGTCGGCGTCGACACGTCACCCGTCGCCTTGTCGTGGCGGCAGCCTTCCTGGTCGCCGACGGCGTTGAGCGGCGCGAGCACCGTCTCGGTGAAGCGCGCGGCCTCGTCGAGGACGGCGTCGAGCACGTCGCGGGTGGCGTCCTCGTAGCCAAGCGTGACGAACAGCGCGTCGGCCTGCAATACGTCGTACAGCGCGAAGCGGATGTCCTCGAGCGGCGCCCTGTAGCTCGTCATGTCAGCGCAGCACGCCCGGCAGGCCAGGCACGGGGCTGAGCCGGCTGCTGCGTTCGATCTTGTAACTGCGCGCGTTGCCGCGGTCTTCGGGTGCCGCATCCAGGGTGCCTTGCAGCCGGTACTCGACGCCCCGCCCACCGGCCAGCGCATCGGCCATGAGGATCCGCGTTGTGGAGCTGGGCGCAACGGCGATCGTGAGCACATCGGCCGACTCCGGCCCGATGGTCAGCGCCGGCTGTGCCTGCAGCGCGCCCGCGGACTCGCCGTTGACCGTCATCGCCAGCGCCAGCCGCTCGAAGCGCATCGGCAGGCTGCTGTAGTTCTGCAGCCGCAGGTCCACCGACCAGCCGCCATCGGCGCGCACGGTGAGCTGCTGGATGCTGGCGGCCGGTTCCGACACCCGCCGCGGCGGCCCGCTGGCACAGGCGGCGAGCAGCACGCAGGACAGCACAACGACAAGCCAGCGCCCATGCTTCATGTCCGCACTCCCTGAGGTCGATGTCGCGAGGATACTACGGCCGGATTCCCGACCGTCGGCACTGCGCTGCGCAGGTTCGACGCCGTTCGCGTCAGGCGCGGCCAATGGCTCCCACACCCGGCATCATGGGCGGGAAAACGCAAGAAGCCCTCAACACGCGCGCATCAGCTCGCGGTATTGGTCTCATCCCGCTTCTCGCGAGGCGGCAGGTTGTCCTCGGCGTGCACCTGGAACCAGATGTTCTCGGCGATGTTGGTGGCGTGGTCGCCGATGCGCTCGAGGTTCTTGGCCATGAACAGCAGGTGGGTGCAGGGCGTGATCGCGCGCGCGTCCTCCATCATGTAGGTCAGCAGTTCGCGGAACAGGCCGGTGTACTGGGCGTCGAGATCGGCGTCGCGCTCGCGGATGTGGTGAGCGGCCTCGGTGTCGCCGTCGCGGTAGGCCGCGAGCACGTCGCGGACCTGCTGCACGGCGAGCGCGCCGAGCGACCCAAGCCCGCGGGTATGCGGCAGCGGCGGCGACTGGTTGAGCGCCATCGAGCGCTTGGCGACGTTGGCGGCGTAATCGCCGATGCGCTCGATGTCCGAGGAAATGCGCAGCGCGGCGAGGATCTCGCGCAGGTCGCGCGCCAGCGGCCCGCGCAGCGCAAGCTTCATCACGTCGTGGCTGATCTCGCGCTCGAGCGTGTCGAGGGCCTCGTCGTTGGCGACGATGCGCTCGGCGGCCTTATCGTCCCGACGCTCGACCACGTCGAGCGCGGCTTCCAGTTGCGCGGCGGACATCTCGCCCATGCGCAGGATCTCGCCGACCAGGCGCTGGCGCTCCTCGTCGTAGCTCTTGACGATGTGGTCGTGGGGCTGGCTGTTCATGGATGGATCCTTTGTTTTTCTCCCTCCACTGCGGAGGCAGGGGAGGTGCGGGGAGGGGTTGCGTTGGTGCGGGTTGGGGATCATGACTTTTTCGTTTTGATCCCCACCGCCATCCATGGCGCGACATTCTGGCTTCGGCACGCCCGGCCCGGCCATCCCTGGCCGGGCGTTCGGAGCACCGCAGACGCCTTGAAGGCGTCCGCGAAGCGCGTGCTCCTCACCCAAACCGTCCGGTGATGTAATCCTCGGTCTGCTGCTTGGAGGGATTGGAGAAGATGGTCTCGGTGCTGTCGTGTTCGATCAGGTCGCCCAGGTACATGAAGGCGGTGAAGTCGGACACGCGCGCAGCCTGCTGCATGTTGTGGGTGACGATGACGATGGTGTAGTCCTGCTTGAGCTCTGCGACCAGCTGTTCGATGCGGCTGGTGGAGAGCGGATCCAGCGCCGAGGTCGGCTCGTCGAGCAGCAGCACGTCCGGGCGCAAGGCCACCGCGCGGGCGATGCACAGCCGCTGCTGCTGGCCGCCGGACAGGCCGAGCGCGCTCTGGCCCAGCTTGTCCTTGACCTCGTCCCAGATCGCAGCCTGCCGCAGCGCATGCTCCACGCGCTCGGTCATTACCGACTTCGACAGCGTCTCGTGGTGGCGGATCGCATAGGCCACGTTCTCGAAGATCGTCATCGGGAACGGCACCGGCTTCTGGAACACCATGCCGATCTTGCTGCGCAGGCGATTGATCGGATACTTGGGATCGAGCACGTTGTCGCCGTCGAGCAGCACCTCCCCGCGCGCTTCCTGCTTCGGATACAGGGCGTAGATGCGGTTGAAGACCCGCAACAGGGTCGACTTGCCGCAGCCGGAAGGGCCGATGAGCGCGGTGACGCGCTTTGCCGGGATCGGCATGTCCACGGCCTTCAGCGCATGGAACTTGTCGTAGTAGAAGTCCAGGCCGCGGGCTTCCATCTTCACCGGCGCATGGGCGTGATCGTCGGCCTGCGCCTTGTCGGGAGTGTGGGTGGAAAAGCGGATGTCGTTCATTGACAGCGATCCGGGAAGGTCAGTGGTGGGCGATCTTGTTGCGCAGCACGAGCGCGCGCGCAACCAGGCTGACCAGCAACACGAACATGGTCAGGATGAAGGCGCCCGCCCACGCCAGCGCGTGCCAGCTCTCGTACGGGCTCATGGCGTACTGGAAGATCACCACCGGCACGTTGGCCATCGGCGCCAGGATGTTGGTGGTCCAGTACTGGTTGTTGAGCGCGGTGAACAGCAGTGGCGCGGTCTCGCCGGTGATCCGCGCCAGCGCCAGCAGGATGCCGGTGACGATGCCCGGCAGTGCCGCGCGGTACAGCACCTGCACGGTGACCTTCCACTGCGGTACGCCCAGCGAAAGCGCCGCCTCGCGCATCTGCACCGGCACCAGCTGCAGCATCTCGTCGGTGGTGCGGACCACCACCGGCAGCACGATGAAGGCCAGTGCGATGGAACCCGCCAGTGCCGAGAAGTGGCCCATCTGTGCCACCACCAGGGTGTAGACGAACAGACCCAGCACGATCGAGGGCGCCGACAGCAGGATGTCGTTGACGAAGCGCACCGCCTCGCCGATCCAGCTGACCCGGGAATATTCGGCGAGGAAGGTGCCGGCCAGGACGCCGATCGGCGCACCGAAGGCGATGCCCATCAGGCTCATCACCGCGCTGCCGAAGAAGGCGTTGAGCAGGCCACCCTCGCTGCCCGGTGGCGGCGTCATCTCGGTGAACAACGCAAGGTTGATCGCCGAAATTCCCTTGGTGAGCGTAGTCCACATGATCCAGACCAGCCAGAACAGCCCGAATAGCGTCGCCGCGACCGCCAGCAACTGGGCAATGGCGTTGAACACGCGACGGCGGGCATACAGCTGCATCAGTTGCCCTCCCGCCGGGCCAGCTGGCGCAGCATCAGGCGGGCAATGGTGAGCACCACGAAGGTCACCAGGAACAGCACGAAGCCCAGGGCGATCAGCGATGACAGGTACATCGGCGAGTCGGCCTCGGCGAACTCGTTGGCGATGGTGGCGGCGATGGAGTTGCCCGGCTCCAGCAGCGACACCGTGAGCCGGTGGGCGTTGCCGAGCACGAAGGTCACCGCCATCGTCTCGCCCAGCGCGCGACCCAGGCCGAGGAAGATGCCGCCGATCACCGCCGAGCGGGTATAGGGCAGCACCACGTCCCAGACCACTTCGGTCTTGGTGGACCCCAGGGCGTACGCCGATTCCTTCAATTGCCCGGGCACGGTCAGGAACACCTCGCGCATCACCGAGGACACGAACGGGATCACCATGATCGCCAGCACCAGGCCGGCCGTGCCCATGCCAAGCCCCAGCGGCGGGCCGGAAAACAGGGCGCCCACGCCGGGCCAGCTGCCCAGGTGCTCGTCGACCCACGGATAGACGTTGGCGGCAAGGAACGGCACCAGGATGAACAGGCCCCACATGCCGTAGATGATTGACGGAATCCCCGCCAGCAATTCGATTGCGGCGCCGACCGGGCCGCGCAACCACTTGGGCGCGATCTCGGTCAGGAACATGGCGATGCCGAAGCTCACCGGCACCGCGATCAGCAGGGCGATGAAGGCGGTGACCAGGGTGCCGTAGATCGGCACCAGGGCGCCGAAGTCCTGCTGCACCGGATCCCAGGCATCGCGCCAGAGGAAGGCGACGCCGAACTGCTCGAAGGCACTCCGCCCGCCCCAGAGCATCGACAATGCCGCTGCAGCCAGCGATACCAGCACCACGATGCCGGCGGCGGTGACCAGCCAGCGGAAGCTGCGGTCGGCGCGGACATCCCGCTTCTCGTTGGCAACGGCGTGCTCGCCGAGGGTGATGGCATTCATGTCAGCGGGTCGTCCATTCACTCACCGAGCGGGCAATGCACGGGCCAGTGGCGCCCATGGGCGCCCTGCCAATCGCAGCGACGGCCAGGGTCATTGCGTGAACTTGAATTCGCTGGCCCAGTATTGCTCGACCTGCTGCACCAACTCGCGCGGCAGCGGCACGTAGTGCAGTTCCGCCGCCTGCGGCTGGCCGTTCTCCAGCGCCCAGGTGAAGAAGTCGATCGCCGCCTTGCTGCGCTCGGGATTCTTCGGCTGCTTGTACATCAGGATGAAGTTGGTCGCCGCCACCGGCCACGCCTGCGCGCCGGGTGCGTTGGTGATGATCAGGTTGAAATCCTGCGAGCTAGCCCAGTCCGCGGTCTCGGCGGCCGCCTGGAAGCTCTCGGCGCTGGGCCGCACCCAGTTACCGGCGGCGTTCTGCATCGACACATAGGACATGCCGGTCTGGGTCGCGTAGGCGAGCTCGACGTAGCCGATCGAGCCGTTGATCTGCATCACGTAGGCGGCCACGCCCTCGTTGCCCTTGCCGCCGACCCCCGTCGGCCAGCTGACCGCGGTGCCTTCTCCGACCTTCTGCTGCCATTGCGGGCTGACCTTGGAGAGGTAGTTGACCCAGTTGAAGGTGGTGCCCGAGCCGTCGGAGCGGTGGACCACGTTGATCTTGGCGTCCGGCAGGGACACGCCGGGGTTCAACGCCACGATCTCCGGCGCGTTCCAGCGGGTCACCTTGGCGAGATAGATGTCGGCGATCAGCGGTCCGGTCAGGCGCAGCTGGCCGGGCTGGATGCCGGCCAGGTTGACCACCGGCACCACGCCGCCGATGGCCGACGGGAACTGGCCCAGGCCGGCTTCGGCCAGTTCCTCGGGCGGTAGCGGCTTGTCGGTGGAGCCGAAGTCGACGGTACCGGCCTTGATCTGGGCGATGCCGCCGCCGGAACCGATCGACTGGTAGTTGATCCGCGCGCCGGTGGCCTTGTTGTAGTCGGCCGACCACTTCGACAGCAGCGGGTAGATGAACGTGGCGCCGGCGCCGGTGATCTGGATGTTGGTCCGCTCGCCGGGTTCGACCGCCCCTGGCAGTGGCGCCTGGCCGGCGGCGGTGGGCGGCGTGCCCTCGCGCTGGCAGGCGGCGAGGGCGAAGGCCAGGGTCGCGCCGAGCGCGACAAGGGTCAGGCGGGCCGGGATGCGGGTCGTCATGGGGGCGGTGCTCCGTGGCGTCGGCCGGCAGCTTGCCGGCATGGCGGTGTTCGGCGGTGGGCCGGCGTGGGTCCGACCATGAAATGATGTTTTTGTTACGCAGGTATGACACCAACGGCGCCATTTCGCCGGTGACGCTGCGACCCGGCGTTCGGCCCTGCGGGGGAAATCAAAAAACCGCGGACCCGAAGGTCCGCGGCGGTTGGCCGAACGGCGGGAGAGAGGTCGACGTTCAGAACTGCATGTTGGCGGCCCAGTAGGCCTCGACCTGCTTGACCACGGCCTCGGGCAGGGGGATGTAGTGCAGCTCTTCGGCCTGCGGCCGGCCATTGGCATAGGCCCAGCGGAAGAATTCCTTGGCATGCCTGGAGCGCTGCGCGTCCTTCGGCTTCTTGTACATCAGGATGAAATTGGTGGCGGCGATCGGCCAGGCGTTCTCGCCCGGCGCGTTGGTCATCACCAGGTCGAAATCCTTTGCCTTGCTCCAGTCGGCGCTGGCAGTGGCCGCGGCGAAGGTGGTGCTGCTGGGATTGACGAAGTTGCCCGCGGCATTCTTCAAACGCGTATAGGCGATGTTGTTCTGCAGCGCGTAGGCCAGTTCGACGTAGCCGATGCTGCCGCGGATCTGCTTGACGTAGGCCGCGACGCCCTCGTTGCCCTTGCCGCCGACGCCGGCCGGCCATTTCAGCGCCGTGCCTTCACCGACCTTGGTTTTCCATTCCGGACTGACCTTGGAGAGATAATTGGAGAAGTTGAAGGTCGTGCCGGAACCATCGGAGCGGTGCACGACGGTGATCTTCATGTCGGGAAGGCTGACGCCGCCATTGAGCGCGACGATGCTCGGATCGTTCCACTTCGTCACCTTGCCCAGGAAGATGTCGGCCAGCAGCGGGCCGTCGAATTTCATGGCCCCCGACTGCACGCCCGGGAGGTTGACCACCGGGACCACGCCGCCGATGGCAGACGGGAACTGGCCGAGACCCGATGCCGCCAGCTCCTTGGGCGGCAGTGGCTTGTCGGAAGAGCCGAAGTCCACGGTACCGGCCTTGATCTGGGCGATGCCTCCGCCTGAACCGATCGACTGGTAGTTGATCTTGTTGCCGGTGGCCTTGTTGTAGTCGTCGGACCACTTGGACAGCAAGGGATAGATGAAGGTGGCACCGGCGCCGGTGATGTCGGCGGCATGGACGTTGAGGGCGAAGGTCGCTGCCAGCAGGGCAGCGGCGGCTCGGGTCTTGAGGAGGTTGCGCATGGGTTTCCCTGGATTGAACGCGGGTCAGTCCCGCCACTGCGCGTATTCCACTACCCATGCATGACAGCACGATGTTCGGTGGATGACAGCAGCATGACGGCGCCTGTGCGCGTACAAGGGGCAGGCCCGGAGCGGGGCGTCACCCGGAGCCGGGCGTCAGTCCAGATAGGCAGGGGTCAGGGTGTCGAGGCGCACTCGCTCGGGGTCGCGCAGCAACGGCGGCGGCAGCATCATCACCGGGGCGATGCCGTCGCGGATCAAGGCATGCTGGTCGCGGTCGCCACGCACGGGGGCCATTGCGCAGCACTGACGCAGGGATGGATCGCGGTGCGCTGCTAATCGCCGGCAATCACGACACCGGTTTCAAGAGTTGCGGCTTCGAGTGGTTCGCTTTCCAGGTCGGCCATGAGCAGAGGACGGCTATCCAGCCAGTGTTTCGGCAGACGGATCGTCAGCTTTCCGTCGGACAGGAAGGCGGCGAGATCCGGAATGGACGTGACCTCATGGGCTCGCTGCAGCAGCACGGCCACGCGCAGCAGCGCGGCGCTGCGGCGGGCTGCGGCAAGCAGGCGGTCGGGCAGGTCGTCGAAGGCGGATTTCGGGACCTTGCGGCGGTGCGTGCGCACCAGGGCGGCGAGGAACTGCTGCTCCTGCCGCGAGAAGCCGGCGATGTCGGAGTGCTCGAGGATGTAGGCGCCGTGGACGTGGTACTGGCTGTGGGCGATGGCCAGCCCGAGTTCGTGCAGGCGCGCGGCCCAGGACAGCATCAGGCGGTCGTCCAGCGACAGGCCCCAGTCGGCCGCGACCTGGTCGAACAGGTGCAGGGCGGTGTGCTCCACCCGCGCGGCCTGGTCGGTGTCGATGGCGTAGCGCTGCATCAGTGCCGCAACCGACGACTCGCGCGGATCGTCGTCGCTGGCGCGGCCGACCATGTCGTGGAGCACGCCCTCGCGCAGCGCCGCCTTGCAGACCGCCATCCTTTGCAAGCCCAGCGCGTCGAAGGCGGCTTCGAGGACCAGCAGGCCACCGGCGATCACCGGCTTGCGCTCCGCGGACAGGCCGGGCAGGTCGATGTCCTCGATGTGCCCGGCCTGCAGCAGGCGTTCGCGCAGCTGCGGCAGCGCCTCGGCGGTGATCGCGCCCTTGGTCAGTTTCATCTCGGCGCAGATGGCGCCGATGGCCTTGTTGGTGCCGGAGGCGCCCAGCGCCTCGTCCCAGCCCAACGCACGGTAGGTGCCGGTGAACTGCAGGAACTCGGCGCTGACCTCGGTCACCGCGTCGCGCCATTTCTTCGGCGAAAGCCTGCCGTCGCCGAAGAAGCGTCGGGTGCTGGCGACGCAGCCCACCTGCAGACTCTCGCGCTCGATCGCCTCGAAGCCGCTGCCGATGATGCACTCGGTCGAGCCGCCGCCGATGTCGATCACCAGCCGCAGCTGGTCGGGCCTGGGCGGCTGCGCATGGGCGACGCCTAGGTAGACCAGGCGCGCCTCCTCGCGGCCAGAGACCACTTCGATGGCATGCCCGAGCGCGGTCTCCGCGGGCACCAGGAAAGCCTGCGGCGCGGCCAGGCTGCGCACGGTGTTGGTGGCGATGGCGCGCACCCGATGCGGCGGGATGTCGCGCAGGCGCTGGCCGAAGCGGGACAGGCATTGCAGCGCGCGCTGGCGGACTGCGGGGTCGAGGCCGCCCTTGTCGTCCAGCCCCTCGGCCATGCGCACCATCTCGCGCAGGCGGTCGATGGTGCGCAGCTGGCCCAGCATGTAGCGCGCCACCACCATGTGGAAGCTGTTGGAGCCCAGGTCGATGGCGGCGAGCAGGTCGCCATCCTGCAGCGGTGCACCGATCGATTCGGCGGCGGCCAAGCGGTTCACGGACAGAGCCTGGCCAGCAGCGTGGCCTGCGCCGAGTGTGGGATGGCGTCATTGTCCGGTGTCAGCTTGCGGTAGCTGCCGTCGGCCTGCAGCATCCAGGCATTGAGGTTGTCGCCGAGGTAGTTCTCCAGCGCCTCGTCGCGGACGCGCGCGGCCAGCTCGGGAACGAGCACCGGGAAACAGGTCTCCACCCGTCGCAGCAGGTTGCGCTCGAGCCAGTCGGCGCTGGTGCAGAACAGTTCCGGGTCGCCGTCGTTGCCGAACCAGTAGACGCGGCTGTGCTCGAGGAAGCGTCCGACGATGGAGCGCACGCGGATGTTGTCCGACACGCCCGGCACCCCGGGCCTGAGCGTGCACGCAGCGCGCACGATCAGGTCGACCTCGACCCCGGCCTGCGACGCGCGGTAGAGCGCGCGCACGACTTGTGGCTCGTTGAGCGCGTTCATCTTGGCCACGATGCGTCCCGGCCTGCCGGCGCTGGCGTGGCGGGTCTCGCGTTCGATGCGCTCAAGCACGCCCGCATGCAGGGTGAACGGCGACTGCAGCAGGCGCTTGAGCTGGATCGCCGGCGCCAGCCCGGAGAGCTGCTGGAAGATCTGGTGGACGTCGCTGCCGATCTCGGGATCCGCGGTCAGCAGGCCGATGTCGGTGTAGGCGCGGGCGGTGTCGGCGTGGTAGTTGCCGGTGCCCAGGTGCACGTAGCGGCGCAGCTTGCGGCCTTCGCGGCGCACGATCAGCATCATCTTGGCGTGGGTCTTGAAGCCGACCACGCCGTAGACGACCTGGACCCCGGCGTCCTGCAGCCGGTCGGCGAGCCCCAGGTTGGCCTCCTCGTCGAAGCGTGCGCGCAGTTCCACCACCACGGTCACGTCCTTGCCGTTGCGAGCGGCCTGCACCAGGTGCTCGACGGTCGCTGAGTCCTTGCCGGTGCGGTAGAGCGTCTGCTTGATCGCCAGCACCTCCGGATCCTCGGCGGCCTGGCGGATCAGCTCCAGGACCGGGGTGAATGCATCGAATGGGTGGTGCAGCAGCACGTCGCCCTCGGCCACGCGCGCGAACATGTCGTCGCTGCCGGGCAGCTGGCGCGGCTGGAAGGCGGGGAATTTCAGGTCCGGCCGCTGCACCATGTCGTAGACCTGGATCGCGCGGTTGAGGTTGACCGGGCCGTTGATCCGGTAGACCGCGTTCTCGGGCAGGTCGAAGTTCTGCAGCAGGGTGCGGACGATCGCCTTCGGGCATTGCTCGGCGATCTCCAGACGCATCGCCCGCAGGTAGCCGCGGCCGACCAGCTCGTCGCGCAGCGCGAGCGCCAGGTTCTCGACCTCCTCCTCGTCGACGATCAGCTCCGAGTTGCGGGTGACCCGGAACTGGTAGGCGCCCTTGACCTCCATGCCCGGGAACAGCTCGTCGACGAAAGCCGACAGCACCGCCGACAGGAACACGAAGTCGTGCTCGCCACCCGACACCTTCTGCGGCAGCTGGATGATCCGCGGCAGCGAGCGCGGGGCGCGCACGATGGCGAGGTGGCCGCTGCGGCCGAAGGCGTCCTTACCCTTGAGCACCACCACGATGTTGAGCGACTTGTTGAGGATCTTCGGGAACGGATGCGCCGGATCCAGGCCCAGCGGCGACAGCACCGGCAGGATCTCGTCGCGGAAGTAGGCGCGCAGCCAGCGGGCCTGCCTGAAGTTCCAGCGGTCGCGCGACAGCACGCGCACGCCGGTCTCGGACAGCGCGGGTTTGAGCACCTCGTTCCAGCAACGGTATTGCGCGTCGACCAGCTGCGCGGTGCGATCGTGGATGTGGCGCAGCACGGTCGCCGCGGCCAACCCGTCCGAGGGCAACGGCATGGCGAAATCCTGCGCGTGGCGCACGGTGGCGGCGCGGATCTCGAAGAATTCGTCGAGATTGGTGCAGGAGATGCACAGGTAGCGCAGCCGTTCCAGAACCGGCACGGCGGGGTCCAGGGCCTGCGCCAGCACGCGGAAGTTGAAGTCGAGTTGCGACAGCTCGCGGTTGAGGTAGAGCCCCGGGTCGCAGAGCGGGTCGACGCTGCCGTCGGCGCAGGCGTGGGTGGCGTCGCCCATGGCACTCATGGTGGCGATCGCAGTTGTCGCGTCCGGGCGCCTGCGCGCGGGGCGCTCAGCCGAAGGATCGCGTCTGGTCCTGGCCACGCAGGTCCTCCTTGGGCTCGGTGTCGGTGTCGGTGTCGGTGTCGGTGTCGGTGTCGGTGTCGGTGTCGCGGTCGGCATCGCGCGCGGTCGCGCGCGCAGCGTCGAAATGGCAGGTGAAGGTGCTGCCGCGGCCGATCTCGCTCTCGATCGCAAGCCGCGCCTGGTGCAGTTGCAGCACGTGCTTGACGATCGCCAGGCCCAGCCCGGTGCCGCCGGACTCGCGCGAGCGGCTGGTCGAGACCCGATAGAAGCGCTCGGTGATCCGCGGCAGGTGGGCCGCCGGGATGCCGTAGCCGCTATCGCGCACCGACAGTGCAATGCCAGCATCGGCATCGTATGCGAGGCGCACCAGGATGTCGCCGCCAGTGGGTGTATAGCGCACCGCGTTGGCGACCAGGTTGGAGAAGGCGCTGTGCAGTTCGCGGGTGGAGCCGACCAGGTCGTCGCCGGCGGCATCCTCGATGGCGATGGCATGCCGGCCCTGGCTCAGCGCCTCGGCCTCGCGCTTGAGGGTGGCGAGTATCGGTGCCATCGACACCACCTCGTCGTCCACGCTGTCCTGCGCCTCCAGACGCGACAGTGTCAGCAGGTCCTCGACCAGTTGAGTCATCCGCTGCGACTGCCGTTGCATCTCGGCCAGCATCGGCGCCCACTCCGGCTGATCGCGTGGGTCGAGCATGTCGAGATAGCCGTGGATGACGGTCAGAGGGGTGCGCAGCTCGTGGGAGACGTTGGCGACGAAGTCGCGGCGCATCTGCTCCAGCCGCATCAGCTTGCCGACGTCGCGGGCGACCAGCAGCCACAATGCGTCGGAATAGGGGATCAGGCGCAGGCTGAGGCGGATCTCGGGATGGGCCGGCGACGGCACGTCGAGCAGCGGCTCGGCCTGCGGGGCCGTGGCCAGCCAGCGCGCGATCGGCAGTGGCTGCAGCCGCTCGCCGAGGGTGGCGCCGATGTCCTCGGGAGCGTGCAGGCCGAGCAGGGCGGTGGCGGCCTCGTTGAACCACTGCACGCGCTGTGCTTCGCGTTCGACCACGACCACGGCATCGGGCAGCGCCGCCGCGGCGGCGCGGTAGGCGCGCAGCATCTCCACCAGCCGGCGCTTGCGGCTGCGGGTGTCGTCCTGGCTTCGGTGCAGCAGGCGGTCGAGCTCGCTCCAGACCCCGACACCGCGGGCTGGCGGCAGGCGCTGGCGGGCGGTCAGGCGCAGCAGCACGGTGCGCAGCTTCCAGTAGTGCCAGGCGACCAGGCCCAGTGCGGCGAGGGTGAGCGCCGGCCAGGGCTCGCCGAGCGCAAGGCCCAGGAGCAATGCGGCCCCCAGCACCAGCGCGAGGCGGGCAAGGGTGCGGATCCATGCGGAGCGGGTGCGGGGTGGCATGCCCGCCCAGTTTAGACGGATGCGGAGAAGCGGTAGCCGGCACCGCGCACCGTCTGCACCATCGCGTCCTGCTGCACTGGCTCCAGCGTCTTGCGCAGGCGGCGGATGTGCACGTCGACCGTGCGCTCCTCGACATAGACGCTGCCACCCCAGACGTGGTCGAGCAGCTGCGAGCGCGAGTACACGCGATCGGGATGGGTCATGAAGAAATGCAGCAGGCGGTACTCGGTGGGGCCGATCTGGACCGGTTCGTCGCCTGCGAACACGCGGTGCGCGGCGCCGTCTATGCGCAGCGCGCCGATACGGACGCTGCCGTGCTCGTCGTCGTCGCGCGAGCGGCGCATGACCGCGCGGATGCGGGCGAGCAGTTCGCGCGCGGAAAATGGTTTCACCACGTAGTCGTCGACCCCGGCCTCGAGGCCGCCGACGCGGTCGTTCTCCTCGCCGCGCGCGGTGAGCATGATGATCGGCACGTCGCGGGTCAGCGCTTCACGGCGCCAGCGGCGCGCGAGCTCCAGGCCGCTGGTGCCGGGCAGCATCCAGTCGAGCAGGATCAGGTCCGGAACGCGGTCGGCGATGGCCTCCTGCGCTTCGCGGGCGTCGCCGGCATGGGCCGGCTCGTATTCGCCCTTGCGCAGGGCGAAGGCCACCATGTCGCGGATGGCGGGCTCGTCGTCGACGATCAGGATGCGCTTCTGCATGCGGACAGCGGGACACCGGAGATGGGGTTGCCCGATGAGTAGACTACGGTTTTGTGACCACGCGGTGACATGGATCGCAGTGTGGGCCTTGGCCCACCATCGCCGTGCAGGGATTTACTGATGTGCGATTCCGTGGGACGAGTCGTAGGGTGGGCCGAGTCCCGACCTACCGCCGGCGCAGGTCCTCATCGCGGATGCCCTGGCGCTTGAGTTCCAGCACCGTGGGGGTGATCGCTGCGATCCGGGCGTCGATGCGGGCGCGGGCGTAGTAGTCGAGGTCGTCGCGCTTGCGCAGGGTGTTGAGCTGGACCAGGGCCTGCTCGGCGCGGCCGCTGAGGTAGGCGGCCTCGGCATACGCCTCGCCGGCGCGGACCGGATCGCCGGCGATCTCGCTGGCGCGGGCGAAGGTCCGATGAAACACCGGATCCTCCGCGGACTGCCCTAGAAGCGGCCGCAGCACCGCCTGGGCGCGCTGGCCGGCGGCGCGGGTGTTGCGCTCGCCGAGTACGCCGGCATAGGTCAGGGCCACGGCACGGTTGCTGGGCATGCGTTCGGCCAGGGCCTCGAAGCGGGCATCGGCAGCGGCCTGCCGGCCCGCGCGCGACTCGGCCTGGGCCAGGGCCAGGCTCAGCCAGACATCGCCAGGATGCCGGGCCAGCAAGGGCGCCAGCGCGTCGGCGGCCTGCGCACCCTGGCCATCGAGCAGCCTGGCC
>JALZMP010000147.1 GCA_030858145.1 Pseudomonadota bacterium | reverse complement strand
GCCAAAACGCATCGCGGTGGTCGGCGCGGGGCCGGCCGGCCTGGCCTGCGCCACGGAAGCCGCCGGGCGGGGTCATCGCGTGACCCTGTTCGACGCTGCCGGTGAGATCGGCGGCCAGTTCAACCTGGCCAAGCGGATCCCGGGCAAGGAGGAGTTCCACGAGACCCTGCGCTACTTCCGGCACCGCATCGCCGAAACCGGGGTCGACCTGCGGCTGTCCTCGCAGGTGGCCGCGGAAGACCTTGCCGGCTACGACACCGTGGTGTTGGCGACCGGCGTGGCCCCGCGCCCAGTGGACTTCCCCGGCCACGACCACGCCAATGTCGTCAGCTATCTCGACATCCTGGAGGGGCGCGTGATTGCCGGGCCTCGGGTGGCAATCGTCGGCGCCGGCGGGATCGGTTTCGATGTCGCCGAGTTTCTGGTCCAGGACACGCCCTCGCCAACCGTCCGGCCTGCGCAATGGCTCGAGGAATGGGGCATCGACCCGAGCTTCGAATCCCCCGGCGGCCTCGCCAAGGCGAAGCGGTCGCCTCCGGCGCGGCAAGTGTGGCTGCTGCAGCGCAGCGCCGGCCGGCCCGGTGCACGGCTTGGCAAGACCACCGGCTGGATCCACCGCGCCACGCTCAAGGCCAGAGGCGTGCGGATGCTGGGCGGGACCGAGTACGTCCAGGTCGACGATACCGGCTTCCAGGTCCGCGTCGACGGCATCGACCACGTGCTCCCGGTCGACAACGTCGTGGTCTGCGCGGGCCAGGAGCCGCGGCGCGACCTGCTGCCGGCGCTGCAGAAGGCCGGCTGCACCGTACATGTCATTGGCGGCGCCGATGTTGCCGTGGAACTAGATGCCAAGCGCGCCATCGCGCAGGCCAGTCGGCTGGCCGCCGCGCTGTGAGCGCACGCGGGTCATTGATCCCGATCAGAATAGTAACTCCAATAGAATCAATCATTTCCTGATCCCGTATTCAGGTTACATTGGGTTTGGTCCCCGTAAGGTGCGCGCTCTTCAGCGGCCGGAGCCCACTCCGGCCTACCGGTTCAGCCCGCGAATCCGCAGGCCTGCACCCGGGCAGCAAGTGCGCCAGAGAGTGCCGCCGCCCTCCCATCACGCCAGATTGGCCCGCTACCGGATCGCCCGTCCCATTCTGGACGGAGCTTCCCTTGCGGGCCGAAGCAACGCGCAAGGAGTCCGACTTGAAACTCGCCTGGATCCTCTGGCTGGCCTCCGTGCTGCCGCCGCAGGCGGCTGATTCGCTGTGCCTGAGCACCACCCTGTACCTGGAGGCGCGGGACCAGTCCCCGCGCGGCCAGCACGCCGTGGCCGAGGTGGCCCTGCGCCGCGAGGACAGCGGCCTGTGGGGCGACTCGATGTGCGAGGTGGTGACCGCGCGCAAGCAGTTCGCGCCGACGATCCTGTCCCCCAATACCCGCCTGGGCAACACCGAGGCCTGGTCGCAGGCGGTGACGGTAGCCTTGGAGTCGCAGCGCAACTGGGCGCTGCCGGCTGGCGAGCGCAAGGAAATCGTGCCTGGCGCCAGCCACTTCATGGCCCACGCCATCGCCAGCCCGAGCTGGCGCAACGCCTACCAGGTCGCCACCATCGGCGACCACACCTTCCTCAGGGTGCAGACCCTGAGGCCGCGGCAGCGCGGCTGACCGCAGACGCGAGGTGGAATCCCTCGTCCCGCAGCACGCGGATGAGGAGTCGCTCAGCGATCCGCGATCGGGACATAGGCCCTGTCCTCCGGCCCGGTGTACTGGGCGCTGGGACGGATGATCTTGCCGTCCTCGCGTTGTTCGATCACGTGCGCGCACCAGCCCGAGGTGCGGGCGATCACGAACAACGGCGTGAACATGGGCGTCGGCACGCCCATCATGTGGTAGCTCGAAGCGCTGTACCAGTCGAGGTTGGGGAACATCTTCTTCATGTCCATCATCAGCGTCTCGATGCGTTCGCTGACCTCGAACAGGGCCTGGTTGCCGCCGGCCTTGCACAACTTGCGGCTGAGCTCCTTGATGATCGGGTTGCGCGGGTCGCCGATGGTGTAGACCGGGTGTCCAAAGCCGATCACGATTTCCTTGCGCTCGACCCGAGCGCGGATGTCAGCCTCGGCCTCGTCGGCACCGGCGTAGCGGCTGATGATGTCCATCGCCACCTCGTTGGCACCGCCGTGCTTGGGCCCGCGCAGCGCACCGATGGCGCCGGTGACGCAGGAATGCATGTCCGAACCGGTGCCCGCGATCACCCGCGCGGCGAAGGTCGAGGCGTTGAACTCGTGCTCGGCATACAGGATCAGCGACTTGTCCATCGCCTCCGCGTGCAGCTCGCTGGGCGGCTCGCCGTGGAGCAGGTGCAGGAAATGCGACGCGATCGAATCGTCATCGGTCTCGACCTCAATCCGGCGGCCGTTGCGGGTGAAGTGCCACCAGTACAGCAGCATCGAGCCGAAGCTGGCCATCAGTTGGTCGGCGATCTCGCGCGCCTCGGCGGCCGGATGTCCATCGCGCTCGGGCAGCACCGTGCCCAGCACCGAGCAGCCGGTGCGCATGACGTCCATCGGGTGCGCGTTGGCCGGCACCAGTTCCAGTGCCTCCTGCACGATCGCCGGCAGCCCGCGCAAACGCCTGAGCCTGGTCTTGTAGGCATCGAGCTGTGCCTGGGTCGGCAACGTGCCGTGCACCAGCAAGTGCGCAACCTCCTCGAACGTCGATTGCGTCGCCAGCTCCTTGATGTCGAAGCCACGATAATGCAGGTCGTTGCCGCTGCGGCCGACCGTGCACAGCGCCGTGTTGCCGGCGGCGGTGCCGGACAGGGCCACCGACTTCTTGGGCTTCGGCAGTGTGGATGCGGTCTCGCTCATCGCTGTGCTCCTTGGTCTGTCTGGCGGCGCTGGCGGACGCGCGATCGCTTCATTTTACGGTGCCGTGCCGGTGGGTGCCCGCACATGCCCCACTCCCCCAGCACGCATACCAGCCCACGCGGGGATCATTCCGCCTTGTCCGCCGTCTTGCCGGCGAAGAGCTCATCAAGCTTGTTCTCGTAGGCGTGGTAACCGAGGAAATCGTACAACTCCTCGCGGGTCTGCAGCGCGTCGATGATGGGCTTCTGGGTGCCGTCGCGGCGCACCGTCTCGTAGAAATTCAGCGCGGCCTTGTTCATGGCCCGGTACGCGCCGCAGCAATAGAGCGCGATGTCGACACCGGCCTCACCCAATTCGTCGGTGGTAAACAGCGGCGTGGCTCCGAACTCGGTCAGGTTGGCCAGGATCGGCACCTTCACCGCCTGCTTGAACCGGCGGTAGTCGTCGATCGAACGCATCGCCTCGGGGAAAACCATGTCGGCGCCGGCCTGGACGTAGGCACAGGCCCGGTCGATGGCGGCATCGATGCCCTCGGTTGCGGCCGCGTCGGTGCGCGCCATCAGCACGAAGCCAGCATCGCTTCGCGCATCGACCGCGGCCTTGATCCGGTCGACCATCTCCGCCTTCGGCACCACTTCCTTGCCCGGCCGGTGACCGCAGCGCTTCTGCCCGACCTGGTCCTCCATGTGCACCGCCGCCACGCCGACACGCTCGAAGCTGCGGATGGTGCGGGCGATGTTGAATGCCCCGCCCCAGCCGGTGTCGATATCGACCAGCAGTGGCAGGCCGGTGGCATCGACGATGCGGCGCGCGTCCGTGAGCACGTCCTCCATGGTCGAAATGCCCAGGTCGGGCATGCCCAGCGAATTTGCGGCCACGCCGCCGCCGGACAGGTACAGCGCACGGTAGCCCACGCGCCTGGCCATCAGGCCGGCGTAGGCGGTGATCGCGCCCATGACCTGCAGCGGGGATTCCTCGCTGAGCGCGGTGCGGAATCGGGTGCCGGCGGAGTGGTGCGACATGATCAACCTCGTGGGGTGGGCCTCGGCCCGGCATTGCGGAGACGGCAGACCGGTGGGCCCGGACCGCGCTAGGGATTCAAAGCAGGTGCGCCACGCCGGCGCGCTCTTCTTCCAGTTCGGACAGCGTCTTGTCCATTCGCGCGCGGCTGAAGGCGTCGATCTCGAGGCCTTCCACCCGCGTGTATTCGCCGCCCCGGGTGGTCACCGGCACGCCGTAGATGAGACCTTCCGGAATCCCGTAGCTGCCGTCGGACGGCACGCCCATGGTCACCCACTCACCGTTGCTGCCCAGCGTCCAGTCGCGGACATGGTCGATCGCGGCGTTGGCGGCCGAGGCCGCCGAGGAGGAGCCGCGCGCCTCGATGATCGCGGCGCCGCGCTTGCCGACCTGCGGGATGAAGCTCTCCTCGTTCCAGCGATCATCACCGATCCTGTGCTTGAGCGACATGTCGTCGACGGTGGCGAAGCGGTAGTCCGGATACATGGTCGGGCTGTGGTTGCCCCAGACCACCAGCTTGCGGATGTCGCCCACCGGCACGCCGGCCTTGCTGGCGAGCTGGCTGAGCGCACGGTTGTGGTCCAGGCGCAGCATGGCAGTGAAGTTTTTGGCCGGCAGTTCGGGCGCCGACTTCATCGCGATCCAAGCGTTGGTATTGGCCGGATTGCCGACCACCAGCACCTTGACGTCGCGGCTGGCAACGGCATTCAGGGCCTTGCCCTGCTCGATGAAGATCCTGGCGTTCTCCAGCAACAGGTCCTTGCGCTCCATGCCCGGGCCGCGCGGCCTGGCGCCGACCAGCAGGGCGATGTCGGCATCCTTGAAGGCGACCATCGGGTCGCCGGTGCCGACCATGCCCGCCAGCAGCGGGAACGCACAATCCTCCAGCTCCATCATCACCCCGCGCAGCGCCGCCTGAACCTTTTCGATCGGCAGTTCCAGCAGCTGCAGGATCACCGGCTGGTCACGACCCAGCATCTCGCCCGAGGCGATCCGGAACAGCAGGGCATAACCGATCTGGCCGGCAGCGCCGGTGACGGCGACTCGGACGGGGTTCTTCATGACTCAAATCCTCAAGACAAACTAGGGTGGGCCGTGGCCCACTGCGTGGGATGGTGGGCCACGGCCCACCCTACGATCAGTTCAATTCCGCGAAGAATTCCTGGATGCGCTGCAGCCCCGGCGCCAGCTGTGGCGTCGGGCAGGTGTAGCTGATGCGCAGGGCGCGCGGCTCGCCGAAGGCGGAACCCGGCACGCAGGCCACGCCCTTGGCCTCGAGCAGCGCGTTGCAGAAGTCGACGTCGTTGTCGATGCGCGTACCGCCGTGCGACTTGCCGAATACGGCGCTGACGTCCGGGAACGCGTAGAACGCCCCCTGGGGCTTCGGGCAGACGATGTCCGGGATCGCATCCAGCACCGCCATCACTTGGTCGCGCTTGCCCTGGAACTCGGCATTCTTGGCCGTCGGCACGTCCTGCGGGCCAGACAATGCAGCCACGGCCGCAGCGGTCACGATCTCCGGCAGGTTGGTGATGTGGTTGGAGTTCATCGTGGTCACGGCCTGGGCCACCAGCTCCGGCCCCGCCATGAAGCCCACACGCCAGCCCGGCATGCCGTACGTCTTGGACAGCGAATCCACGAACACCACGCGGTCGCGCAACTCGGGCCGAGCGTGCACGAAGTTGTGGTAACCGACGCCGTCGAACACCATGCGGTTGTAGATATCGTCGGTGACCACCCATGTGTCGGGATGGCGAACCAGCACGTCGGCCAGCGCGGCGATCTCGTCGCGCGTGTACACCATGCCGGTGGGATTGCAGGGGTTGTTGAACAGGAACAGCTTGGGTCTTTTGGCCAGCGCGGCGTCGAGCTGCGCGGGCGTCAGCTTGTAGTCCTGTTCCGGCGGGCACGGCAGCAGCTGGATGTCGGCGTTGAGGATCTCGCCGATGTCGAGGTAGCTCGTCCAGTACGGCGTGGCGAAGGCAAAGCCGTCGCCCTCGTCGAGCAGGACTTCGGCAAGGTTGTAGAGGATGTGCTTGGCGCCGACGCCGGTGGCGCAATTGGCGCGCGCATACCCGGTCAGGCCGATCGCTTCGATGTGCTGCAAAAAGGCGACGAGCAAGGCGTCGGCGCCACGATTGCTGCCGTACTGGCCGGAATCGTGCTCCAGCGCCTCGCGCGCGGCGGCGTAGACATGGTCCCCGGGCAGGAAATTGGGGACGCCGATGGAGAAGCTGATGATGTCGCGGCCGTCGGCCTTGAGCTGATTGGCCTTGTCGGCCACCAGCATGATCGCACTGGGCTTGGCGCGACCCATGCGCTTGGCGAGCTGGGGCATCGCGGACACCTCTGGAGAGTCGGAAGGACGCACGCCGCGGAGGCACCGCCAGCGTGCTGCAGCGCGCAATTTTAGCATGGGCTGCCGGCGCGACTGCTGCCGGCAGCCGTGACACGGCCTACCCTCAGGCGGCGAGGATCCGGTTCCAGTCGGCCACGCGGTCTGACTTGGCGGCGAGCGCCGCCTCGGCATCACCCTCGATCTTCACCGAGTTGATGGCATCGCCCTGCTTCACCGCATCGACCACGTCCAGACCATCCACGACCTTGCCGAACACGGTGTGCTTGCCATCGAGCCAGGACGTGGCGACATGGGTGATGAAGAACTGGCTGCCGTTGGTGTTGGGGCCGGCATTGGCCATCGACAGCACGCCGCGTTCGTGACGGACGCCGTTGTCGGCTTCGTCCTCGAACTTGTAGCCGGGGCCGCCGGTACCGGTGCCCTGCGGGCAGCCGCCCTGCACCATGAAGTCCGGGATCACGCGATGGAAGTTCAGCCCGTCGTAGAACCCGCGCCTGGCGAGATTGACGAAGTTGGCGACGGTCAGCGGGGCCTGGTCGGGGTAGAGCTCGACCTTGATCGGGCCACGGTCGGTTTCGAACGTTGCAAGCAGGAGGGTGGCATTGGAGGACATCGGCATTCCAGTGGTTGGGAAGGGAAGCGGGTGGTCAAGGGCGGTGTCGCGGGCGCTGCTAGCGACTATAATAACCGGCTCCCTTCCCAGCCCTGCCGCGCCGCGCTCTGGCGCCTGTCCGCATGTCCGAATCCCCGTCCGTCGAACGCCTCCGCAACATCGCCATCGTCGCCCACGTCGACCATGGCAAGACCACCCTGGTCGACCAGCTGCTCAAGCAGTCGGGCACGCTCAACGAGCGCGCCGCGGTGCCCGACCGGGTGATGGACAGCAACGACCTGGAGAAGGAGCGAGGCATCACCATCCTGTCCAAGAACACCGCGATCCGGTGGACGGACAAGGACGGCCAGCTGTGGCGGATCAACATCGTCGATACCCCGGGCCACGCCGACTTCGGTGGCGAGGTCGAGCGCGTGCTGTCGATGGTCGACTCGGTGCTGATCCTGGTCGACGCCATGGACGGGCCGATGCCGCAGACGCGCTTCGTGACCCAGAAGGCGTTCGCGATGGGCTTCAAGCCGATCGTGGTTGTCAACAAGGTCGATCGCCCCGGCGCGCGCCCGGACTGGGTGCTGGACCAGACCTTCGACCTGTTCGACCGCCTCGGGGCCAGCGACGAGCAGCTCGACTTCCACACCGTCTACGCCTCCGCCCTGCACGGTTATGCCGGGCTGGAACCCACGGTGCGCGACGGCGACATGACCCCGCTGTTCGAGACCATCGTCCAGCACGTGGCGCCGCCCCCGGTGGATCCCGACGGCCCGTTCCAGATGCGGGTGACCAGCCTCGACTACAACAACTACGTCGGCATCATCGGCATCGGCCGGATCCAGCGTGGCACGGTGCGCACCAACCAGCAGGTCACGGTGGTCGACCGCGCCGGCAAGACCCGCAATGCCAAGGTGCTGCAGGTGCTGGGCTTCATGGGCCTGGAGCGGATCGAGGTGCCGGAGGCCAGCGCCGGCGATATCATCGCGTTCTCCGGGATCGAGGGCCTGGGCATTTCCGACACCCTGTGTGCCCCGGACGCGGTCGAGCAATTGCCGGTGCTGACCGTCGACGAGCCGACCATCTCGATGACCTTCCAGGTCAACGACTCGCCGTTCGCCGGGGTCAAGGACAAGAGCGGTGGCAAGTTCCTGACCTCGCGGCAATTGCGCGACCGCCTGACCCGCGAGACCCAGCACAACGTCGCGCTCAAGGTCGAGGACACGAGCGATGCCGACAAGTTCAAGGTCAGCGGCCGTGGCGAGCTGCACCTGTCGATCCTGATCGAGACCATGCGCCGGGAAGGCTACGAACTGGCGGTCTCGCGCCCGGAAGTGATCATCAAGGAAGTCGCTGGCGTCAAGCAGGAGCCCTATGAACAGCTGGTCGTCGACATGGAGGAGCAGTTCCAGGGCGGCGTCATGGGTCGGCTCGGCGAGCGCAAGGCGCAGCTGCAGAACATGGAGCCCGACGGCAAGGGTCGCGCGCGCCTGGAGTTCATCATCCCCGCACGCGGCCTGATCGGCTTCCAGACCGAGTTTCGCACCCTCACCGCCGGCACCGGCCTGCTGTTCCACGTGTTCGAACACTATGGCCCGCGCGCCGAGGGAGAGATCGGACAGCGCATCAACGGCGTGCTGATCTCCAACGGCACCGGCCCCTCCCCCGCGTATGCGCAGATCGCGATGCAGGAGCGCGGCCGGCTGTTCATCGAGCCGGGCGAGGAGATCTACGAGGGCCAGGTCGTCGGCATCAACAGCAAGGACAACGACCTCACCGTCAACGCCCTGCGCGGCAAGCAGCTCACCAACTTCCGCGCCTCGGGCAAGGACCAGGACGAGGGCCTGATCCCGCCGATCCGGCTGTCGCTGGAACAGGCGCTGGAGTTCATCGACGACGACGAGCTGGTCGAGGTCACGCCGAAGCAGATCCGCCTGCGCAAGAAGCTGCGCACCGAAGTCGATCGCAAGCGCGCCAGCCGCGCGGCTTGAGCAGGGCGACCTGGAAACGCCGGTTGCCAAGCGGGCCAGCCGGCCAGCCAATCGCGCGAATCAGGCGGATGCCGGCGCCGCCAGCTGCGCCTGCTTGCGCACGATCGCCATCGCGATTTCCAGCGCCTGCTCGTAGTTCAGGCGCGGGTCCACGCTGGAGCGGTAGGCGCGTTCGAGGTCTACGTCGGTCAGTTCGCGGGCACCGCCGGTGCATTCGGTGACGTCCTCGCCGGTCAGTTCCAGGTGCACGCCGCCCAGACGCGTTCCCGCCGCGGCATGGAGCTCGAAGGCCTGCTCGATCTCACTGTGGATATTGGCGAAGCGGCGGGTCTTGTAGCCATTGCTGGTCGACTCGGTGTTGCCGTGCATGGGATCGCAGATCCACAGCACGCGCCGGCCCTCGCGCCTGACGGCATCGAGCAGCGGCGGCAACTGGTCCGCGACCCGGGTCGCACCCATGCGGTGGATGAAACTCAGGCGCCCGGGCTCGTCGTCGGGATTGAGCAGGTCGATCAGCTCCAGCAGCTGGTCCGGCGTCACCGTAGGGCCGATCTTGACCGCCACCGGGTTGCGGATGCCACGGAAATACTCCGCGTGCGCGCCGTCGATGGCAGCGGTGCGCATGCCGATCCACGGGAAGTGGGTGCTGAGGTCGAACCAGCCCCATTGTCGCGGCACCTGCCGGGTCAGCGCCTCCTCGTAGGGCAGCAGCAGGGCCTCGTGCGAGGTGTAGAAGTCAACCCGGTTGAGGTTGTGCACCTCGGACCCGGACAGCGTCTCCATGAAGCGCACCGCGTCGCCTATGCCTGCGACCATGTGATGGTATTCGTCGGCCAGCGGCGAATGCGTGACCCAGCCCAGGTCCCAATATTCCGGATGATGCAGATCAGCGAAGCCACCGTCGATCAGCGAGCGCACGAAGTTCATCGTCATCGCCGAACGCGCGTGCGCCTTGACCATCCGCCGCGGGTCCGGGATGCGGGCCTCGCGGGTGAACTCGGGTCCGTTGACCATGTCGCCGCGGTAGCTCGGCAAGGTGGTGCCGTCGCGGGTCTCGCTGTCAGCAGAGCGCGGCTTGGCGTACTGACCGGCAAAACGTCCGACCCGCACCACCGGCAGCCGCATGCCGTGCACCAGCACCAGGCTCATCTGTAGCAGCACCTTGAGCCGGTTGGAGATCAGCTCGGAGCTGCAGTCACTGAAATTCTCTGCGCAGTCGCCGCCCTGCAACAGGAAGCGCCTGCCCTCCTGGGCCTCCGCCAGCTGCTGCTTGAGCGCCAGGATTTCCCAGGAGGTGACCAGCGGTGGCAGCGCGCGCAACTCCTCCTGCACGCCTGCCAAGGCATCCGCATCCGGGTAGACCGGCAGCTGCAGCGCCTCGCGCGCGCGCCAGCTGTCCGGCCGCCAGTCGGGGGCTAGGTGGACCGGGCGTGGGCTATGGTCGGGCCTGGGCATGGTCATGGCGGTTGTCGCGTGGCTGCATGGCCATCATCAGCCGGATGGCCGATGGCCGCAACGCCGTCGCAGGTGGCGGTTCAGCGGCGGCGAAAGCCCACGAAGAGCCCGAACCCGCCGAGCAGCACGAACCAGACCAGGCTCCAGGCCGGCATCGACAGGCCGAGGAAGCTCCAGTCGATATGGCCGCAGTCGCCGCTGCCGGTGAGCACCCGGCGGATGAGGCTCGGGGTAGACAGCGTCTCGCGCAGGAACGACAGCGGCGGGCCGCAGCTTGGAATGGGCGAGGGATTGAACTGCAGCCAGACGTGGCGGCCGGCGATGGCCATGCCGATGGCCGCGGCCAGGAACCCGAGCACGCCATAGGCGCGGCGCCCGCCAAACCCCCGCGGCGCGTGCAGGCCGGCAATCAGGAACACGACGGCGAGGCTTGCGAATGCGATGCGCTGGAAAATGCACAGCGGACAGGGCTCGAGCCCCCACTGCAATTGCGAGAAGATCGCGAAACCGATCAGGGCTGCACAGATTGCGAAGCCGGTCAGGCACAGCGTTCGGAAGGACCAGTGCAGAGGATTCAGTGTCATGGTGGCTTGTGTATATAGCAAAAACCCCGGCATCGAACCGGGGTTTTCGACGAACGGACGTGAATCCGCGCTTACTCGGCAGCCGCTTCAGGGCGGTCGACAAGTTCGACATAGGCCATCGGCGCATTATCGCCATCGCGGAAGCCGCACTTGAGGATGCGCAGGTAGCCACCCGGGCGCTCGCGGTAGCGCGGCCCCAGTTCGACGAACAGCTTGCCCACCGCCTCCTTGTCGCGCAGGCGGGCGAACGCCAGCCGTCGCCCGGCCACGCCATCGGTCTTGGACAGGGTGATCAGCGGCTCGGCGACCCGGCGCAGTTCCTTGGCCTTGGGCAGGGTGGTCTTGATCAGCCCGTGCTTGAACAGCGACGCGGCCATGTTGCTGAACATGGCGGCACGGTGGGCGCTGGTGCGGCTGAATTTGCGGCCGGCTTTCTGGTGGCGCATGGCGGTGATTCCCAGGTTGGTTCTTGACTTGCGTCGCGGCGCGTAAGGCACGCGTGTTGATGTCTTTCGCCGCCATCCATGGCGCTACTGCATGGGCTTTGGATCGCCCGGCCCGGCCATGCATGGCCGGGTGTGCGGCAGCGCACGAGCTTGCTGCCTGGAATTTTCTTGCTGCCGTCCCTGGCATTACAACCCGGGCTTCGGATCGCCCAGCCCAGCCATCCATGGCTGGGCGTTCGGAAGCGCGCGAGCCAGTGGCTCGCAAGCGCGCTGCCTCACCCCAACATCCCATGCGCGGAGACGCCGGCGGGGGGCCAGTTCTCCAGCTTCATGCCGAGCGAGAGGCCGCGCTGGGCGAGGACCTCCTTGATCTCGGTCAGCGACTTCTTGCCCAGGTTCGGGGTCTTGAGCAGCTCGACCTCCGTCTTCTGGATCAGGTCGCCGATGTAGTAGATGCTCTCCGCCTTGAGGCAATTGGCCGAGCGCACGGTAAGCTCGAGGTCGTCGATCGGCCGCAGCAGCACCGGGTCGACGCCTGTGGTCGGCGTCTTGGGCGCGCCGCGGTCGCGGTGGGTGAAGTCACCGAACACGCTGAGCTGCTCGGTGAGGATGTCGGCGGCGGTGCGCACGGCCTCTTCGGCGTCGATGGTGCCGTTGGTCTCGATGTCGAGCACCAGCTTGTCGAGGTCGGTGCGCTGCTCGACACGCGCGGATTCGACTTCATAGGCAACCCGGCGCACTGGCGAGAACGACGCGTCCAGCATCAACCTGCCGATCGCGCGGGTTTCCTCGTCGGGATGGCGCCGCGCGGCGGCCGGCTGGTAGCCGAAGCCACGCTCGATCTTCAACCGCATGTTGATCGACGCTTCCTTGGTCAGGTGGCAGATCACGTGCTCGGTGTTGAGGATCTCGACGTTGTGGTCGGTCTTGATGTCGGCGGCGGTGACCACGCCGGGACCGGACTTGGCCAAGGTCAGGGTGGAGCTGTCACCCGTGCCCATGCGGATGGCCACGTCCTTGAGGTTGAGCAGGACCTCGAGCACGTCCTCCTGCAGGCCTTCGATGGTGCTGTACTCGTGCAGGACGCCATCGATCTCGACCTCGGTGATCGCGAATCCGGGGATCGACGACAGCAGTACGCGCCGCAGCGCGTTGCCGAGGGTGTGGCCATAACCGCGCTCCAGCGGCTCGATCACGACCTTGGCACGGTTGCCGGCAAGGCGTTCGATCTGGGGGCCGCGCGGACGCAGGACCTGGTTGGCGGTAACCGTCATATCTGGTGTCTCCTGGGGCTCGCCGGCGGGGTCGGCGACGCCAATGAATTGCTTCGATGCAGGCTTACTTCGAGTACAGCTCGACGATCAGCGCCTCGTTGATGTCGGTGGGCAGGTCGCTGCGGTCCGGAACCGCCTTGAACACGCCGCTGAACTGCTTGGCGTCGACCTCGACCCACGACGGCGACAGATCCATCGTCGACGACACGTTCAACGCCTCGGACACGCGCAGCTGCTTCTGCGCCTTTTCGGACAGCGCGATCGCATCGCCCGCCTTGACCTGGTAGGAGGGCAGGTTGACCGGCTTGCCGTTGACGGTGACCCCGCGGTGCGACACCAGCTGGCGCGCGGCCGGCCGGGTCACCGCGAAACCCATGCGGTAGACGACGTTGTCGAGCCGCGTTTCCAGCAACTGCAGCAGGTTCTCGCCGGTATTGCCCTTCTTGGTCGAGGCCTTGATGTAGTAGTTGCGGAACTGGCGCTCAAGCAGGCCGTAGATGCGCTTGACCTTCTGCTTCTCGCGCAGCTGCACCGCGTAGTCGGACAGCTTGCTGCGGCGCGCACCGGTGCCGGCGCCGTGCTGGCCGGGTTTCTGCTCCAGTTTGCACTTGGAGTCCAGCGCGCGGGTCGGACTCTTGAGGGACAGGTCGGCGCCTTCGCGACGGGCGAGCTTGCAGGTGGGACCGATATAACGAGCCATGGTGCTTTTTCCGGTAGTCCGGCCATGAATGGCCGTTTTTTGACTTTCGCGATCAGGGACGGTCGCGGAAATGAATCGTCAGACGCGACGCTTCTTGGGCGGACGGCAGCCGTTGTGCGGGATCGGCGTCACGTCGATGATGTTGGTGATCTTGTAGCCGACGTTGTTCAGCGAACGCACGGCGGATTCGCGCCCAGGGCCCGGGCCCTTGATGCGCACTTCCAGCGACTTCACGCCATAGTCGAGCGCGGCCTTGCCGGCCTTCTCGGCGGCGACCTGGGCCGCGAACGGGGTCGACTTGCGCGAGCCGCGGAAACCCGCGCCTCCCGACGTCGCCCACGACAGCGCATTGCCCTGGCGGTCGGTGATGGTGATGATCGTGTTGTTGAACGAAGCATGGACGTGTGCGATGCCATCGGTGATGACGCGCTTGATCTTCTTCTTCGGTTTGGCGGCTGCCGGCTTGGCCATCTTGGAATCCTAGTGTGCTGCGTGTACTGCGATGCAGGGATGCATCGGCTTACTTCCTGATCGCCTTGCGTGGACCCTTGCGGGTACGGGCGTTGGTACGCGTGCGCTGGCCGCGCAGCGGCAGGCCACGGCGATGGCGCAGGCCGCGGTAACAGGCCAGGTCCATCAGTCGCTTGATGGCCATGCCGACCTCGCGCCGGAGGTCGCCCTCGACCGCCAACTTGCCGATCTCGGCGCGCAGCGCCTCAACCTCCGGCTCGGACAGGTCGCGGATCTTCGTCGACGCGTTGACGCCGGCCGACTCGCAGACCTTCCTGGAACGGGTACGGCCGATGCCGTAGATGCTTTGCAGCCCGACCCAGACGTGCTTCTGGGCAGGCAGGTTGACACCTGCAATACGCGCCATGCGCGGATCTCCAAACTGGTTTGACGGCCGGACGCTGGGTCCGGCACGGGGCACTTGAATAAGTGAACTGGAAATTCTAACAGGATCTCGGGTTGACAGGAAGCCCGTGGCCCCCAAAGCGCCCACCGGCCCGGCATGGGGAGTGTGCCCATGCTCCGGCGACGGATCCGCGCTGGGCGGAGGCCGGAAACCCCGGCTTCCGCCCGCCCGGCGCTACTCTGGCGCCGGGTCTGGCGGGGATCCACCCGCGCGCGCGATCGCCGCACGGGTCGCCCATTTGCCGACCTCCACTTCCAGCTGCGGGGGCGGCTTTCGATTTCCGCGGCCGCCGTCCATGGCGGTCCATTGTGGGCTTCGGAAAGCCCGGCCCGGCCATCCTGGCCGGGCGCTAGCTTGGGGCATGCATCCAGCCCCTGCACTATTGGTTATGCGGCTGCCATCCCTGGCGCGACGTGGCGGCCTCCGGAGCGTCCAGCCCGGCCATCCATGGCCGGTCGCTTCGCAAGGGCAGCGCGATATATCGCGCTAGCGCGCCCTTGCTCCGCCCTTCAGGTTCGCCTTCTTCAGCAGGCTTTCGTACTGGTGGGACATCAGGTGCGCCTGGATCTGCGCGATGAAGTCCATCACCACGATCACCACGATCAGCAGCGAGGTACCGCCGAAGTAGAACGAGGCGCCGAGCTCGGTACGCATGAACTCAGGCAGCAGGCAGACCAATACCAGGTAGGCAGCACCGGCGGCGGTGAGCCGGGTCAGCACGCCGTCGACGTAGTCCGCCGTGGCCTTGCCCGGTCGAATCCCCGGGATCAATGCGCCAGACTTCTTCAGGTTGTCCGCAGTTTCCTGCGAATTGAACACCAGGGCGGTGTAGAAGAACGCGAAGCCCGCGATCAGCGACCCGTAAAGAATCAGGTACAACGGTTCACCGGGGGACAGCGCCTGGCTGACGCGCTGCAGCCAGGTCGCCGAGCCGGCCTGGGCGAACCAGGTGGAGGCGGTGGCCGGGAACATGATGATCGACGAGGCGAAGATCGCCGGGATCACGCCCGCCATGTTGAGCTTCAGCGGCAGGAACGAGCTCTGGTTCATGTACGCGCTGCGGCCGCCCTGGCGACGTGCATAGTTGACCGTGATCCGCCGCTGACCGCGTTCGACGAACACCACGAAGTAGGTGAAGACGAGCACGATCACCGCGATCATGATCACCGAGATCATGCTCATGTCGCCGTTGCGCGCGGCCTCCACGGTGCTGATCACCGCACTGGGCAGGCCGGAGACGATGCCGGCGAAGATGATCAGCGACACGCCATTGCCGACGCCGCGCTCGGTCACCTGCTCGCCCAGCCAGACCAGGAACATGGTGCCTGCGGTCAGCGCCACCACCGCGGTCATCACGAAGCCGATGCCCGGTGCATACACCACCGGAATGCCGTTGCTGGCGCCAGAACTCTGCAGCGCCACCGCGATGCCAGCGGCCTGGAACACCGCCAGCGGGATCGCACCGATCCGCGACCACTGGGTGATCCTGCGGCGTCCGGATTCGCCTTCCTTCTGGATCGCCTTCAGCGTCGGCACGATCTGCACCATCAGCTGCATGATGATCGAGGCCGAGATGTAGGGGATCACGTTGAGCGCGAACAGGCTGAAGCGCTCGAGCGCGCCGCCGGAGAACATGTTGAACATGTCGACGATGGTGCCTTCCTGCTGCTCCATCAGCCGCAGCATCGCGTCGGGGTTGACCCCGGGCACCGGGATATAGCAGCCGATGCGGTAGACGATCAGCGCCCCAACCACGAACAGCAGGCGCTGCCGCAGCTCGGTGAACTTGCCCAGGCCACCGCCGATCCCACCCATTGCCTGTCCGCTGCGCGCCATGCCGGTCTTACTCCGCCGCCTCGTCCTGGACCTGGCCGCCTGCGGCTTCGATCGCGGCGCGCGCGCCGGCCGTGGCCAGCACACCCTTGAGCACCAGCTTCTTGCTGATCTCGCCCTTCTTCACAATCTTGGCGCGCTTGGCATTGCTCGGCACCAGCTTCGCCGCACGCAGCGCGGCGAAATCGACCTCGCCTTCCAGCCTGTCGAGCTGGTAGAGCATGACCTGTGCGGTGTCATTGCTGATCTTGGAGCGGAACCCGACCTTGGGCAGGCGCTTGCGCAGCGGCATTTGGCCGCCCTCGAAGCCGGCCTTGATCTTGCCCTTGCCAGACCGCGCGAACGAGCCCTTGTGGCCACGACCTGCGGTCTTTCCGAGCCCGGAGCCGATACCACGGCCGACACGCTTGCGGTCGGTACGGGCGCCTTTGTCGGGTTTGAGTGTGTTGAGCTTCATGACGATCACTCTCCGAATACTGTTGACAGCGATGCATGGATGCATCGCTCGCGAAGCGCTGGCGCGTCGCGGAAGCAAACCCGGCTTGGCCGGAGTTTGCGACGTCCGGCCGACCCCATGGATGGGTGGGCCGGACGACAACTACTCCTCCACGCGGACCAGGTAATGGACCGTGTTGATGAGGCCGCGGACCTGCGGGCTGTCCTTCAATTCGCGGACGTCGTTGAGCTTGTTGAGGCCCAGCGCACGCACCGAAAGCCGGTGGCGTGCCTGCGAACCGCGCAGTCCCTTGACCAGGCGGACTTTCACAGTACCGCCGTCGTTGCCCTTGTTCTCAGCCATGATGGATATCCTCAACCTTCTTGCCGCGCTTGGCCGCGATGCGGGCCGGCGAATGCATTTCGGTCAGCCCCTTGAGCGTGGCGCGGACGAGGTTGATCGGGTTGCGCGAGCCGGTCGCCTTGGCGAGCACGTTCTTGACCCCCACCGCCTCGAGCACGGCGCGCATGGCGCCACCGGCGATCACGCCGGTACCTTACGATGCCGGCTGCATGTAGACATGCGCCGCGCCGTGGCCGGACTTGACCGGGTGCCAGAGCGTGCCGTTGTTGAGGTCGACCGTGGACATCCCCTTGCGGGCATATTCCATCGACTTCTGGATCGCCACCGGCACCTCGCGCGCCTTGCCATAGCCGAAGCCGACCTTGCCGTTGCCGTCGCCGACCACGGTCAGTGCGGTGAAGGTGAACTGGCGACCGCCCTTGACGGTCTTGGAGACGCGATTGACGGTGATCAGCTTCTCGATCATCCCGTCATCGATCTCTTCGCGGTTGCGGTCGCGTCCGCGGGGTCCTCTGTCGTCTGCCATCTTGGTGCCTTTTATTTCGTTGAAGGATGTACGGCTATCTGCCGCTTATGGCTGTGGGTCGTCACGGTGAACCGCCGGACCGCGCAGAAGGCGGAGGGCGGCCGATGCATCCCGCATCGGCGGGTTAGTCAAGGCGGGCTCAGCGCGGCACTGCCGCGCTGCCTTGGCGAACGCCCGGCCATGGAAGGCCGGGCCGGGTGACCCGGAGGTCGATATTGTCGCGCCATGGATGGCAGCCAGACTCCTTGAAGCAAACACCACATGGGGCCGAAACCCCATGCTTCAATCAAAACTGCAGGCCACCCTCGCGCGCCGCGTCGGCCAAGGCCTTGACGCGGCCATGGTAGCGGTAACCGGAACGATCAAAGGCGACCGCGTCGATGCCGGCGGCCCTGGCCTTCTCGGCGATCACGCGTCCGACCTTGGCCGCAGCCTCGGTGTTCTTGTTGCCCTTCAGCCCCTCGCGGACATCGGCTTGGGTGGTACTGGCCGAGGCCAGCACCCGGGAGCCATCGGCACTGAACAGCTGCGCGTAGACGTGTTGGCCGGTACGTAGCACCGACAGGCGCGGCACGCCGAGCACGCGGATGTGCGAGCGGGTCGACTTGGCGCGGCGCAGGCGGGCGGTTTTCTTCTTCATGACGGTTCTCCGAAGCGGATCGGCCCTTAGGCCTTCTTGGCTTCCTTGCGGATGATTTTCTCGCCGGCGTACTTCACGCCCTTGCCCTTGTACGGCTCCGGCGGGCGGAAGCCGCGGATCTTGGCGGCGACCTCGCCCACGCGCTGCTTGTCGGCACCGCTGACCAGGATTTCGGTCTGGGTCGGGGTGACGATGCTGATGCCGTCGGGGGTCTTGAACAGCACCGGGTGCGAGAAACCCAGCGACAGGTTCAGGTCCTTGCCCTGCATGGCGGCGCGATAGCCGACGCCAACCAGCTCGAGCTTGCGCTCGAAACCCTCGGCGACGCCGTGCACCATGTTGGCGATGATCGCGCGCAGGGTCCCGGTCAGCGGGATCAGCGCATCATCGTTCGCGGACAGCAAGGCGTTGCCGTCCTCGATCCGCACCTCGATCCCTTCCGGCTTGGCGATAGACAGCGTGCCCTTGGGGCCCTTGACGCTGACATTCGTCGGCTGCACGGTCAGGTCCACGCCCTTGGGCAGGGGGATCGGCTTCTTGGCGACTCGGGACATTGCACATTCTCCAATGCGATCGTCCTGATCGCGGCAAGCAAAACCGGTCATCCCGACCGGACTTCTCGAATTGGTTAGGCCACGATGCACAGGACTTCGCCGCCGACGCCCTGATGGCGCGCCTGCGAGTCGGTCATGATGCCCTTGGACGTGGAAATGATGGCGATGCCGAGTCCATTGAGGACCCTGGGCAGCGCATCCTTGCCGCGGTAGTTACGCAGACCCGAGCGCGAGACGCGCTGCAGGCGATCGATCACCGGATGGCCCTCGTAATACTTGAGCTCGATCTCGAGCTCGGCCTTGGCGCCGTTCTCGGTCACTTTGGCGCCGGCGATGTAGCCTTCGTCCTGCAGCACCTTGGCGATCGCCAGCTTCGTCTTGGAGGACGGCATCTTCACCGTCGGCTTGCCGACCGCCGCCGCATTGCGGATGCGGGTCAGCATGTCGGCGATGGGATCAGTCATGCTCATTGAATGTCACCTTTGAGTACACCGATATCCGCTTTCGCGAAAATCTCTACCCCGGAAAGGCCGGTGCCTTTGGCACATGAATGTGCCAATCGCAAACCGGACTTGTCCGTTTTGCGGGAGCGGGTCCGGCT
>JALZMP010000111.1 GCA_030858145.1 Pseudomonadota bacterium | reverse complement strand
TCGCGGGCCTGGCGGCCGCTGTCGTCGACAACCTCGGCCAGCTGCGCCGTTTCTTCGTCGATCCTGGCGATCCGCGCGCGTGCGGACTCCAGCCGTCCCTGCTGGCTTTGCAGTTGCCCGGCGAGCTCGGAAACGCTGCGGTGCGCGTGGTAGAGCGCGCGCTGCGCGTCCTCGCGTTGCTGCTCGGCGACGAGCAGGCGGTCGCGCCAGGCGCCGAGGCCGCGGTCGAGTTCGTGCTCGCGGTGCTGCAGTTGCGCGATCTCGCCGCGCAGCGCCTGGATCTCGCGCTCGCGCAGCAGAGCGCCCTGCTTGGCGGCTCCGGAGCGAAGCACCCGCACCCAGCCGGCCCCCAGGCGCTCGCCGGCACGGGTGATGACCGATTCGGCCGGGTCGAGCCGCGCTTGCAGTACGCGCGCTTCGTCGAGACTCTCGGCCACGTGCAGCGTCGCCAGCAGGCGGCAAATCGCACGCGGCCCCTGCACCTTCGCGGCCAGTGAGCCCGGTGCGAAGGTATCGTCTCCTCGGTCGCTCGACACCAGCGTGAGCCGACCCTCACCGAGTTCGGCCAATGCCTCGATCAGCGCCTCGGGACGCTCGACCAGAACGCCCTCGATCAGTTGCCCGAGCGCGGCCTCGACCGCGTTTTCCCAACCCGGCTCGACCACCAGTGACTCGCCGACGCGCGCCGCGGAGTCGAGCCCCCGCTGCCTGAGCCAAGCCACCGCCGCGCCCTGCTCCTGGCCGAGCGCCGCATGCTGGAGGGTTTGCAGCGAGGACAGCCGCCCGCGCGCCTCCTGCGCGCGCTTGCGGACTTCGGAAATCTCGTCCTGCGCGCTGCGCTGCTGGTCCTGCAGTTCCAGCGCGGCCTGCTTGCGGGCATCAACGTCGGCGGCCAGCGCATCGAGCGCGGACTTGCGGCTCTCGTGCTGCGCTTCGAAACCGGCGAAGGAATCCGCCAGCGCGGCGAGGTCGAGCGTGGTGCGCTCGGCCAGCAGCTGTTCGCGGCGACGCTCGGCATCGAGGCCCTGGCGGTCGAGGAAGTCGACCCGGGTACGCTCCACGTCGCCGGCGCGCGCGGCCTCGGCCTGCTCGGCCGTGTGCGCGTCCCAGCGCTGCTGCCAGTCGGCCAGCGCGGTCTCGGCGTCGCGCAGGGCCTGCTGGCGGGTCGCGTCCTCGTCCTGCAGTCGCGCGTGCTCGGGCTCGGCCTCGGCGTTGGTCGTGCGCAGCGACTGCAGCTGCGCCTCGTCGCCGCTGATATGGCGGCCCAGTTCGGCCAGCGCAGCCTGAGCCTCGTCGCGGGCGCGCTGCAGGCGGTCGCTCAACTCGCGCTGGTGGGCGATCTGCTGCTCTATCCGCGCAAGCGCTCCGCCGACCTCGTAACCGCCCGCCTGCGCCTGGTTCAACGCCTCGACCGCCGCCTCGCGGCGCACCCGCCCGGTCTCGAGTTCGCGCTCGGCCTCGCGCTGCTCGGCGATCAGTTGCTGCAGGCGGGTCTCCTCGCGCGACAGCCCCTCGCGCAACCCCTGCAACTGCGCGTCCAGCGCGCGGAACTGCAGGGCCTTCCACTGCGCGTCACGGATCCTGCGCTCGGCCTGGATGGCGGTGTACTGCTCGGCCTGGCGCGCCTGGCGCTTGAGGTGGTCGAGCTGCTTGCCGACCTCCTCGCGCAGATCCCCCAGGCGGTCGAGGTTCTCGCGGGTGTGGCGGATGCGGGTCTCGGTTTCCTTACGGCGCTCCTTGTACCGGGAGATGCCGGCGGCCTCCTCCAGGTACACGCGCAGGTCCTCGGGACGGGCGTCGATGATCTGGCTGATCATGCCCTGCTCGATGATCGAGTAGCTGCGCGGCCCGAGGCCGGTGCCCAGGAACAGGTCGGTGATGTCGCGCCGACGGCAGCGCGCACCATTGAGGTAATACGTACTGATGCTGTCGCGGCCGACGCTGCGCTTGACCGAGATCTCGTTGAATGCCGCGTACTGCCCGGCGAGCGCCTCGCCGGTGAGGGTGTGGTCGCTGTTGTCGAACAGCAGTTCCACCGTCGCCTGCGATACCGGCTTGCGCGCCGAGCTGCCGGAGAAGATCACGTCGGTCAGCGCATCGCCGCGCAGGCGGCTGGCGGTGCTCTCGCCCATCACCCAGCGCACCGCATCGATGATGTTGGACTTGCCGCATCCGTTGGGCCCGACCACGCCGGTCATGTTGGTCGGCAGGTGCAGGGTGGTGGGATCGACGAAGGACTTGAAGCCCGAAAGCTTGATGGTGGACAGGCGCATGCGGCGGTGGTGTGCCTTGGCAACACCCGGCGGGCCGGGTACGACGGTGGAAAGGATGGAGACAGGAGGCCCCTGCCTTTCGGAGATCCAGCTTTCAGCAGCGTCGCCAACGCATTGAATTGCATAGCGACAATGCGGCGTTTCCGCCGCATCAACGGCCAGTATAGCGGGCGCTGGCGGGCTTGGCTGGGTCAGGCCGGCGGCCACCGGCAACCGGGTGATCCGACGGCGAAGATCAACGCCTGACCAAACGCAGGGTGTATCCGCTGCCGCGCCACACCCAGGCATGCGCCAGGTACCAAGCCACCAGCAGCACGCCCAGATGCCATTCGAGCACGTTCTCGAGCCGATCCTGGCGCACAGCATCGGCCATGGTGGCGTCGGCCACCACGTTGGTCACGCCCAGCGCCAGCATCGCGATGCAGATCGCGGTCATCACCCGTGCCATCCGGGGACCCAGCCGGCCCTGCCCGCGCGCGCTGCGCAGGAACAGCAGCTGGGCGAGGTAGCTGGTGCCGAAAAAGACCACCACGCCGTAGCGGCGCAGGAAGCGGTAGGCCGTGCCCTCGCTGCCGAGGAAGGTGGCGTACAGCGCCAGCGCGATCGCGGCCATGACACCGAGCAACAGGATCACGCGTGCCTCCCCGGCACCGCGCGCCACTTCCCCGCGCAGCCAGCGCGCCGCCAGCCACCAGTGCATGCCGACCAGCAGCGCACACGGCAACACCAGCAACCGGAACAGGTGGTTGCCCAGGCCGTGGCGGGCGGCGCGGCTGATCGAGGTACAGCCTTCGAGATAGGGAATGCAGGGCGGCACGTGGCCGGCGTGCAAGGACAGCACCCAGGCCAGGTGCACGGCCACGGTCAGCGTGAGCGCGATCGCCAGCGGCAGCGGCCACAGCGGCACGCCGGAGTCGATTGCGCGGTCGTTGGGGGCTGGATGTTCGGCCACGCTTGTAGCCTACGCCACCGGTTTGCTGCCTGCTGCCTGTAGCCCGGGCTTCAGCCAACATCGCATTGGCTCGCATCGCTGCAGGTCAGAGGAGGTAGTGGGCCCAGGCTCTGCTTACATGGGGTGATCATGTGCAGCCCTGGCGTCGATCGACAACGCATGGATGTCGGTCGCCATGAGTTCATGGAGCACCGCATAGATGGCGCGATGACGGGCAATCGCAGCCTGGCCGGCGAAGGCGGCGCTGACGATCTCGACATGGAAATGCCCGCGGCCATCACGGGCGCCGACGTGGCCGGCGTGGCGATGGCTGTCGTCGCGCACTTCCAGCCGGCTGGGCGAAAACGCCTGCTGCAGTGCATCGCGGATCGCCGCGACGCGCTGTTCGCGTGGCAACGGTTCGCGCATCGCTCCAGGTTTCACGGCAACACCGCTCGGAACGGCCGCACCTCGACCCGTGTATAGACCCCGGCGCTGACGTAGGGATCAGCCTTCGCCCAGGTGCGGGCGGCGTCGAGCGATTCGAACTCGGCGACCACCAGGCTGCCGCTGAAGCCCGCCGGGCCCGGATCCTCGGCGTCGATCGCGGGGCAGGGGCCGGCAAGCAGCAGCCGGCCCGCGTCGCCCAGCGCGGTCAGGCGCGCCAGGTGCTCGGCGCGCGCGGATTGGCGCTGCGCCAGCACGTCCTGGCCGTCGTATCCCTCGATGGCGTACCACATGGCGGTGTCCTGGAGTCGGGTGAAAAAAACAGGAGAGTCGGAACGATGGCAGGAGGCGTCATTCTAGGGAAGGTCCAGGCCGCCTGAACATCGGTGCCGCGGACCGGGTGGACAGGCCGCGCACGAGCGCTTACTCTAAATGCCAGTTCCATGGCCGGAACGCAGCGGCCCGTCCCCAGACGCCCGATCCGCTGTCCCCGCCCGGCCCGCCCGACGCCCTTCCTGCCGCCACGGCGCATCGATGACGATGTGGTCCGTCGCGCACGCGGTGTCCCGCAACCCGACGTCGCAATGCCCTGGCCTCGCGAGGCTGCCGCAAGACAAGACCGTTCCATCCGCACCGCCGCCCACCGCGTGCTGGACCGTGCGACCCGATCGATCCATGACCAACGCAATCCGCCAGTGGCCCGGAGGGGCCGCGAACCCGATGACAGCCACCGCAACCCCAGCCGCGCCCGCCGCGGAGCCCACTCACGCGACGACCTCGCGGCCGCAGCAGCAGGAAATGCCGCTGGCGGTGGTGCTCGGACAGCCGATGCTGCAGATCCCGCAGGACCTGTACATCCCGCCCGACGCGCTGGAAATCATCCTTGAGGCCTTCGAGGGCCCCCTCGACCTGCTGTTGTACCTGATCCGGCGGCAGAACCTCGACATCCTCGACATCCCGGTCGCCGAGATCACCCGCCAGTACGTGGCCTACATCGACGTGATGCAGGAACTGCGCTTCGAACTGGCCGCCGAATACTTGGTGATGGCCGCGATCCTGGCCGAGATCAAGTCGCGGATGCTGCTGCCGCGCGCGGTCATGGACGAAGACGAGGAAGGCGACCCACGCGCCGACCTGGTGCGCCGGCTGCAGGAGTACGAGCGTTACAAGCAGGCGGCCGAGGACATCGACGCCCTGCCCCGCCTGGACCGCGACACCAGTCCGGCGCAGGCCTTCGTGCCCGACCTGGCCGCGGTCCGGCTGCCGCCGCCGGTGGACCTGCGCGAGATGCTGCTGGCCCTGCACGATGTGCTCAAGCGCGCCGAGCTGTTCACCCAGGTCGCGATCCGGCGCGACGCGCTCAGCGTGCGCCAGCGCATGGGCGAACTGCTCACTCGCCTGGCCGATGGCGCCTTCCACCGCTTCGAGGACCTGTTCGAGCCGCGCGAGGGCAAGCTCGGCGTGGTGGTGACCTTCCTCGCGATCCTGGAACTGGCCAAGGAGCAGTTGCTCGACGTCGTCCAGGAAACCGCCGTGGATGGCGGTGGGGGTGCGCGGCAGCCGTTGGCGCCGATCTACCTCAAGTCGCTCGCCCTGCGCGACGGTGACACCGCGCTGGAACTGTCCAGCGAGTTCGACGACGACATCGACGCCGCCAACGACGATGCCGGTTGACCGCCCCTCGCCCCGCCTGCGTGCAGTTTTTGTTTCCGCCTCCCCCGCGTGTGTGGAAATTTCCCCCCTCCCCCGCCTGCGGGGGAGGGTTGGGGTAGGGGCCGACGAAGCGGCATGAGCCAGCGCCTCTCTCGGACACCGAAGCCAACGCCCCAGACCGGGCCCACGCAGCAAACTTGAAGATGGATTCCTGGTTTCTCAGCAATGACAGCCAGAACCAAAGACAAAATATATATGGACCAGGCACTGATCACCCGCATCGTCGAAGCCGCCCTGCTCGCGGCTCACCAGCCGCTGACCACGGTGCAACTGCAGGCGCTGTTTCCGCTCGACGAGCCGGCGCCGCAGGGCAGCATCGCCTGCGCGCTGGAAGCGCTGCAGGCCAGCTGTGCCGAACGCGGGGTCGAACTGGTCGAGGTCGCCTCCGGCTGGCGTTTTCAGGTCCAGGCCGACGTGCACCCCTGGGTGGCGCGGCTGTGGACCGAGCGCCAGACCCGCTACACCCGCGCCACACTCGAGACCCTGGTGCTGATCGCCTACCGCCAGCCGATCACCCGCGGCGAGATCGAGCAGGTCCGCGGCGTGGCGGTCAGCAGCAACATCATCAAGTCGCTGGAGGAGCGCGAATGGGTGCGCGTGGTCGGCCATCGCGATGTGCCCGGCCGCCCGGAACTGCTCGGCACCACGAAGACTTTCCTCGACTATTTCGGCCTCAAGCGACTGGACGAACTGCCGCCGCTGTCGGCGCTGAAGGATTTCGGCGAACTCGACCCCGAGCTGCGCTTCGACGACGCAGTCGATCACACGCTGCCAATCAGCGACATTGCCATCGATGGCGCTGAAAGGGGGTCAGAGTCACTTTCCGGTATTACACCCGCAGCCTCTGAAATCTCTTCGCCGGAAAGTGACTCTGACCCCCTTTCAGCCCTTTCCGACCCCGACGATTCCACCGACCCCGCCCTCGCCGAAGACGGCGACAGCACCGGAGCACGACATGACTGAAACACCCAGCCGCAAGCTTTCACTCAAGCGCGGCAGCGACGCCCCCGGCGCCGACACCCCCCGGCTCGAGGAGCGCCTGCACAAGGTCCTCGCCCAGGCTGGCCTCGGCTCGCGTCGCGCCCTTGAGCAGCGCATCGCCGACGGCCTGGTCCAGGTCAATGGCGAGGTCGCCAAGACCGGCATGTCGATCCGCGGCGGCGACCGCGTCGAGCTCGACGGCAAGGTCTTCGTCGCCAGCGCGCTGACCGATCCCGCCCGCGTGCTGCTCTACAACAAGCCCGAGGGCGAGGTCACCACCCGCGAGGACCCGGAGGGCCGGCCGACCATCTTCGACGCCCTGCCCGCGCTCAAGGGCGCGCGCTGGATCGCCATCGGCCGGCTGGACATCAACACCACCGGCCTGCTGCTGCTGACCACCGACGGCGAGCTGGCCAACGCGATGATGCACCCCTCGTTCGAGGTCGCGCGCGAATACGTCTGCCGCGTGCGGGCGCCCGAGGGCGAGGAGACGGTGTCGGAGAAGATCGTCGACCGCTTGCGCCGCGGCGTGGCGCTGGACGACGGCCCGGCGAAGTTCGACGAGATCAAGCGCATCGGCGGCACCGACTCCAATGAATGGTTCCAGGTGCTGCTCAAGGAAGGTCGAAACCGCGAGGTGCGGCGCTTGTGGGAATCGCAGGGCTGCCAGGTGTCACGGCTCAAGCGCATCCGTTATGGCTCGGTGGAACTGCCGCAGCCGCTGCTGCGCGGGCAGTCGCAGGAACTGTCCGACGAGCGCGTCGAGGCCCTGCGCCGTGAGCTGAAGCTGGAGGAAGGCCCGCCGCCAGCGCTGACCCTGCAGCCGGTGATCGGCCAGCGCAAGGCCAGCAAGTCGACGGTGAACCTCGGCAACCATCCGCGCGCGGCTGGCTACGTCGGCGGCCACAGCACCGCCGACGAAGGCCGCGAGCTGCGCCGCTTCGACAACGTGCGCGAGGATCGCGGCCGAGGCGGCCCGCGCAAGCATGGCGGCCTCACCGTCAGCGGCGAGGCCGCGGCCAAGCAGTCGCAGAAACCGTTCAAGCAGCGCAAGGACAAGGGCGCCCGCGCCCTGCCCGAGGGTAATCCCGCCGCATTCCGCACCTGGTACGTGCCCGACGGCGTCGACACCGGCCCCAGCGGACATCGCAATGCCGACGGTCGCGGACCCGGGAAACCCTACGCCAAGAAGCCTGGTGGTGGTGGCGCCCGACCCGGCGGTGGCGGGCAGCGTCCATTCGGCGATCGTGGCGGACCCGCCGCGCGTGGCCCCGGCGGCGCACCCGGACAGGGCCAGCGCACGCCCAAGCCCTACGGCCACCCAGGCAATGCCCCCAACTTCCCCTCCGACCACGCCAATCCGGACCGGCCCTCGCCCTACGGCGACAAGCCGCGCGGACCGCGCC